>JAZSLF010000101.1:0-9897 GCA_045535205.1 Eubacteriales bacterium | reverse complement strand
AAGGACTTCTTGAGGGGCTTTTTTGAAAAAAAGCCCCTTTGTTTTTTGTCATGGGGACTTTTTGAAAAAGTTTCTTATGGCGAGTTTTTCTTTCATGGGGACTTTTTGAAAAAAGTCCCCATACCCCCAAAAACTTTTAATCGGAATGACATAAACAATAAAGTCTGAGATCCAACAATAAATTTTTCGGAATATTTTATCTTAAAAATCCCTGTCAAAACGTTTTGGAGGGGGTTAAAGGGGGTGCCTTCTCAAAAAGGCACCCCCTTCAGACCGAAGACAAACTCGGTATAACGCAGATGTGGGAGAAAAAATTTATATAAAGCATACTTTTCTTGATTTTATCATTTGACATTGAAAAGGCGGGCAAAAGCCCGCTACATCTGCTTCTGACGAATTTTTCCCTCTACCGTAGATTACTACGCCGACGAGGAAAAAATCGTCAGATCTACCTTCGTTTCTCTCAGTCTACCTCAGAGTGTAGACTTTGTCTACACTCTGAAAGGGGGTGCCTTCTCAAAAAGGCACCCCCTTAATTCTATAACTTATGAGCTGAATACCATATTATCAGCAGTCGGAACGTAGTAACAAATGTTATCTCTGCCGTCCATGGTTGTGAACTTACAACCGGACACGTCTTCAAGGAAGACGGGCATACCTGCGATAATTACAGGGCAGCTGCCTGCAGAAAACTCTGCAGAAACCGCACAGCCTGCTGCGATAGAAGCCTGAAGCTCGAATGAATCAAAATTTATTACAGGTTTAGAATATGCACGTTTCATATTATTTCTCCTTTTCTTTATTTTGAGTCAATCAGTTCAACATCAGCTTCTTGAGAAGCAATGCGTCCATAGCATTTACCAATCCGTCGCCGTTGATGTCTGCTGCTGCGTATTCACGGGCATCAAGAGTTCCTGTGCCTGTGATATACTTTTTAAGTGTAAGTGTATCCATGCCGTTAACAGTCTTTGTATCGTAAACGTCACCTACTACAAATTCTTCACCGTTTACACCGTAAAGAGTTGCGAGAGTTCTGTAAGCGATATTTTCTGTCTTGTTGGTTACGGAATAGCTTACGTTTACAGCGTCTGCTACGCCTGTTGTAAGCTTGAAGTTTGTAAGGGATACGAGAGCACTTGCGGAATCGTTTACAATGGTGATAGTTGCAGAATATCTGCCTGCACTTTCCTTCCATTCAACACCGCTTGTAACGTCATAGTACATATCTGTAGCAGTTGCGGTATTGACAGTTGTGCTGCTTGAACCGCTGCTTACAAGAATTGTACCTGCACCGCCGTTTGAGGACTTGATACCGAGTGCTACCTTTGCGGGAATAACGTCACTTGTAACTGTGAATGCGATACCGCTCTTTGCAGTAAGAGTGATCTCGTTAGCCGCACCGACTTCGTTATAGTTTGCAAAATCGTTTGTTGTGTTGGTAAGAGCAGAACCGTCAATGAACAGAGCTCCTGTCAGAGTCTGACCGTGGTTGAGCTGTTCGGAAGCGTTTGTGATAAGAAGTCTTCTGAGGTTATCTTCGGAAATAATAAGCTCGTTGTCTTCCATATACTTATCTGTTGCAACCTTGTTGTTTACATCATTTACATTGATGGGGTTGTAAACTCTGATACCGTCAAGGTAGAATTCGCTGTAGCCCACGCCTGCATGGTCGAAGAAGCTATCGTATGCAACGGAGATCTTTACGTTGTAGGTTGCAGGAATACCTGTGTCGTTTTCCCACTTGATCACGGGTACCTGATAGAGCTGAATTGCAGTATCGCTTCCCGAAGGAACCCAACCGTTTTCAGCATCGTAGCTGTAACCGAGGTAGTTATCTACTATGTAGGACTTGTTGGTTGCACCTGTAATTTCAACAAATACAACACAAGTTGTTCTGCCGATAGCGGAAATTACGTCGAAGCCTGTACCTGTGAATTCAAAGGAAGCGGAAGGCATCCAACCGTCAGCGTAGCTTTCGGGAACGTTTTCGGGACCTACTGATACCTTGTGTACGGAGTTGCCGCTGTACTGGAGATAGCTTGAATGTGACGTGCTGTTACCGTACTGAGCATCGAGAACATCAACTACGGGTGAGTCGCCGGCAACCTTTTCCCAAGAACCTCTGCTGCCTGCAGTATTGGAATTTGTATATGTGATGAAGCTTGCATCGTCTTCATAGTAAACGCTTGTTGCGGGAATGATGTACAATGTGCTGTACATGTATGCACCGAGATGCTCTACTTTTCCTTCGTAGTCAACAGTAACAATACTTTCGTACTTGCCGCTGTTTGTAAAGCTGATACCGCCGTTAAAGGTTGCAGTACCGTTTGCAACTGTAGCAGAATTGCCTGCGCCGCTTCTTCTTGCACCGTTGGGATAGAACCATACGTTCTTCTGACCGCTGATGCTTGCCGCAATACCCGTGAGGGTTACGTCAACTCTGTCAGACCAGGGGTCATTTGCTCTGATGAAGTCAGCACTAAGGTTAAAGCCGAAGCCAAAGTCAACGACAGCCATATCGTTTTCGTATGCTGTGTCGATAAGGTCAACGCATACCTTCTTGTATACGTAGTATTCTTCGCCTGCGATAGTAACCTTTCCGTCAACAACGTTAATTACGTTTGCATCGGTTGCAGAAGCTGTGAGCTTACCGTTCGTTGTAAGGAACGTACCTTCTGTAGGCTTGTTTTCCTGAACGTTTTCGGGAACGTAGTTAAGGAGGAAGCCGCCTTTACATGCTGTTGCATAGAATTCGCTGTTGGAGCCGTATTCGATCTTGAAGGAAACAGATTCACCGCTGTTATCGTAGAAGTTTCTTGTACCGCCTATTTCAAGGAGGTCGATATAGGGCAGATAAGTTTCAGCATTGGGAGAAATACTTACACCGTCTTCGTAAACGGTAACTGACTTAGTTGAAGCATCAGAAGCGTTAAGCATCTGAGTTTCCCCTGCCTTATTAGCCTTAACGAGAACGTAGGACTCGCCGCTTTCAAGACCGTCTGCAAGCTGATAGATCACTGACATTTCACTGTCAAGTTTCTTTTCGTAGATCAGCACTTCGTTGTAGTCGTCTTCACTTGCATAGAAAACGTTTGATTCAAGGGTTACGATGTCTTCACCGTGGGAGCCGTCGATAACCTTTGTTGCACTTGTTGAACCGTAATGATCCCATTCGGATCCTGTGATACTGTAAATGCTGTCTGTATTATCCGAAGTAGAGAAGTTTTCGTGAATGTGCAGCATATACTTCTGAGGATCATTGTAGACCCAAGCCGAGTCTGACTGATAGCAATGTCCTGCTTTAACAAAGAGGTTATCCATACCTACAGTTCTGTCGGGAGTATTGAAGAAAAACATTCTCTGACGTGAGATCTGATAATTTGTCTGTCTGAGAGCTGTGAGCTCGACACCGTCAATGAATATACGGAGAGTACCGTTCGTATAGTCTACCTTGAAGTGATGCCAGTGAGTAAAGTCGTAATTATGACCGTCGGCTTCCCCGGTGATAAAGGTCTGCGTCGCAACGGTTGTTGTATTTTCAACATGGTTGTTTGCAGCAACGTATCCGTAAATGTTTCCTGCTGTAGCATTGGTAAGAAGGGAAACCTGACCGGGTACGATCTTAATACCAAAATCTGTGGAGCAATGGGTATTAGCGTCGGAAGTGGTAAGATCATCATCACGGAAGATCTCGAACCAGGAGCTTGCAGAACCGAAGGAGAAGTCAAATTCCATCGACCAGTCAAACTCAGAGGATGTGTATATCGTACTGGAACCGTTTGTTTTAAGAAGAGCGTAGTTACCGATCTTCATAAATCTGTCGTCGGGATGTGCAACGTCGTTCGTAAGATCGCCGAATGCAAGATACATTTGGTTTTCGTTATACAACTGACGGTTTTCGTTTTTGCTGTGAGTACCCGCATTAAAGGAAGAACTGTCTTCCGCACTGTAAGGAGTGTCTAAAACGTAAATGTTGTCGCTGTAATTCATTTCAGCACTTGTATTATCGAAGCTTACAAGACTTGAGGACAGCCATTTGCCGTATTTCTTATTGCAAAGGCTGATGCCCGTTGATGTAGACCAAACGAGAGAATCGTCATCGTTGATAACATGTCCGTCAGAGTCAAAGGTGACGGGAACTGAAACAACATTATAGTTTTCATCAAGACCCAATGCATATGCAGGAGCTTGGTCACCGCTGAGGATCATGTACTCACGGCCTGCATACATTCTTACAGTATAATGATATCTATAGGTTTCGCTGTTTACACTTGCGGAAATGCCTGTGCCTGTTGCACCCTGACCTTCAATTGCCATATCTTCATAAGCACCGCAGACTGTACAGGTTCTTCTGCTGATACCTGCAGAAAGACCGGAGGGTTCTCTGATTATCGTATATTCTGTCCAGGAGTGACCTGCTGCTTCAATAACTGTGTTTTCTTCAAATTCAACGTAACATGTTTTACAAACCTTGTGTTTTGAACCGTTTGTTGTACACGTAGGCTGAACGTCGATAACCCATTCAAAATTGGAATGGTCACAGTCAATACCTGTAGGTACGATGATCTTACCGTCTACATATGAGAAATCTGCAACTGTATCACCGTTTGCGTCGATTATATCGTTACCGCTGGAAGCGTATACACCGAATACGCCAACGGGATATTCCTTGAGACAGTTGTTTTCAGGAAGTGTAAAGGTAATGCTTATGATCTTACCGTTGTTATAGTTGTTTTCAAAGCCGCCGTTGTCTACGTAGTAAGCGAATGCCATGTAGTTGTCGGGATTGGGGATATTTGCATCTGCAAAGTATGCACCCATTCTTGTGTTTGTTGCAGGGTCAACGGGAGCGTTTTCGTTACCTTCGATATCACCGAGGGGGAACGCTTCATCGGAGCTTTCAGCCTTCACAAATGTAAGTGCTTCGGGCCAGTAAACTACAAAGTTCATACCCCAGATACCGGGATTTCCTCTGAGCTCGAAGTCGATAGTAACAGTTTCGCCGGGTTCTGTTGTTACTTCGGAGCCCTTGAGCTTTGCAGACTCAAGCATGGGGATTGCCTGTGTTTCATAGTGGTCACATCTTGTACAGTCACGTCTTTCAAGACCGTCAGAGGTCGTTGTTGCATGAGTTACTGTGTACCATGAGCCGTAGCTGTGACCGAGTGCTGCTACGGGTGTGTCTGTATAAGAGTCACCGCACTTTGAACAAGTGTGTGTTGTATAGCCCTCATCATCACAATCGGGAGGAGTTACTACAACCTGATCGTAGAGATGCTGAATAACAGCTCCTTCTTCTCTCTTTGTTTCGCCACAAAGTGAACATTTATAGTTAGTTACACCAATCTGACCGCAAGAACCTTCTGTAGAAGTTACCTGCCAGTCATGCTCAAGCATGGGGATTGTTGTCTGCTCAACTAAAGTAATTCCGCATCGTGAACATATTTTTCCGTCTGTAAGACCTGTGGAATTACATGTTGCAGGTGTGCCGGGAACTGTCTGTTCAGCATGGCCGAGAGCGTTTACATGGTCAGCTATGTAAGAGTCTCCACAACGGGAACAGGTGTACGTTGTATAACCGGCTGTTGTACAGGTTGCATCGGTCTTGGTTGCTTTATAATCATGACCGAGGGCCGCCTGACCTATCGTTTGTGTCTGACCGCATCCGGAACACTGATAGTTTACTCCGCCGCCTGTTGTACAAGTAGCATCAGAAGTTCCTGTTTGTGTCCATGTATGTTCGTGGTAGGTCTTTTCGTAAAGATATGTAGGTGTCGCAGAACTGTTAACAAAGTTCGTTGAGCTAATCGACATAAGACGAGAACTGTATGTTTGGTCTTTTTTAATGCACGCAGTTCTGAAAATATTATTATTATTGGTATGAGTGAAATACCAAAGTCTTGTGTTACATATACCGCTGGATTCCAGAGCATATCCACCGACTTCAACAGGATAAGGATATGTAAATACACCGCTGGCAGCATTTGCAGAAGTGCTCCATGCTGACATTATGAAGTTCTGAGTATTTGCACTTTGAACCCAATATGCAGCTGTTGAAGAGTCTGCCGCACCGCACTTATACGCTATAACCTCATGTGTTGCGGAAGCACCGGATGTGATCTTATTTCCGGATACTGTTGCAGAGCTTACACCACCGTTTGTGCTTCCTGCATTGAGCATATAGCCTGTACCGTTGTTTGTACTAACAAGCAGATATTCCCCGCCGGGTTCGAAATTACTTGCAAGAACATAGCTTGCACTTGTTTCGTATACCTTTTCAAAGAAGAATACGCTTGTTACTTCGGAATCATATGTGTAACCGCTGCTACCGGCTTTGAGGTAATAGTAAGCGTTCTCATAGTCATTGTGGTTGCTTGATGTACCTGCCGTGTTATGAGCAAAGAAACGAAGTCTTGCACCGTCACCGTTGCCGTTCTGAGTGATGGAGAACTGACAGAAGGGATATTCAACAGAGGGCATGAGACCGCCGCTTCTGTACCATGCAACCTGAGCTCTGTACGCAGCTATTGTCTGAATACCGCGAACAGTTTTACCGAGAATTACGGAGTCAATGTATGCATGACGTCCGGTGTCTGATCCGTCCTGATAGTCAATTCGGATATGTTCAATATTACCGGATTTGAAACCATCATTGGAGATGCTGGTGTACAGGTCAAAAGTCGGAGCATTCCAGTTTGTGCCGATCGTCTGTCCGCCGTAGTAATAACTTGCACTGGGGCCGGGCTTTGTTGACGTATCTGTGAAAATGCCGATTCTTGCACCGTTCGTCAGGGGAGTGCCGTCAGATGTAAGACCTGAATGATAAGTATACGCCATGTATTTCCACGTTGCAGCAGGAAGTGTTCCTCTTGTGAAGTTAACGGTAAAGCTACCGTCGCCTGAGGACTGAACTCTCAGCCACTGTCCCTGATAAGCAGCAGATCCGCTGACAGCGCTGATCAGATTTGCGGTTGTATAGCTTGTTCCGCTCTGGAAGTTAAACAATGCCATTGTAGCACCGTTGTAATCGTCCTGGTCGGGAGTGATACAAGTACCCATGTTGTAATGGCTGTCATTTTCATAAACAGGGTTCCAGAGCCATGAGCCTGTTGTGCTGTTCTGGAGCATATAAAGCTCGGGAGTGCCGTTGGTAGAAGGGGTACTTCTCATAAACTGCCACTCCAGAGCCGAATAATCAACGTTGGAGTCTGTTGTCAACACTTTATCGTCGCTTACAGTTACCGCAACGGCTGAAGTTGACTGAACGTTGCCCGATGCAGCACCGCTTGCAGGCTTCAAAGCATAAGCAGTACCGTTACTGCGAGAGCTCAGAATCAGATATTCCTTACCCGGAGCGATCTGATTGTACGCAACTCTCTTATAGTAGTAACCTCTACTGGGAGTTGTCGCCGCACTTACATCGGTAACAAAAAGCTGTACAGGGAACAACTGTACAAGCATGATTGCCACAACAAGTACGGAGAGGGTTTTCTTGAAAAATCTCATCATGATTTTTCCTCCTTCAAAAATTTATGGTAAATTGTTTTGAAAACATTGGGTTCGCCGCCTTTGCGGCTTGAAGACACACAATTTGCCAATATATAATATTATTACTTATATAGTATAAACCCACCGGGCTCATATGTCAATAGCTCCCGTGAAATTTACCGTAAAAATATACTTTTTAAAAAAACGACTATGTGGGCAGAATAACCAAAAATGAAGCGTTAACGTGCAGAACCTCGGGGCTGACGCACATCGGCAAAAACTCATTTCACCCAAAAAAGCATGGGTTGTTTAAATTTATTTTCAAACAGCCCATGTATATATTAACCAATTATTTTATCAAAATACCGCGATATTTTGTATATATGCACAATTGTTTTTAAACTTGAGTTTTATAATACAAAAGATTTTTTTGCAAAAAACAGAAAAACAAGTAATTAAAACAATGAAAGTGCCAAAACCGTATACTACATCTTCATCGTTCCGTCAGCAAGATCCTGTGCTACAAACGGGACAAAGTAAAACGGTATGGTAAGCATTTTTTGTTCGGGATTGTATCCGTAATTGTTTTTTGACACCTTGATAGCACACTCAAATTTGTTATGATTTGAAAACTTTTCAAGAGAATTAAGCGTTCCTCGTCCTTTCTTAACGTCAAGCGGGTAAAGCTTGTTATCGGATTCGATGATAAATTCAAGCTCTGCAGATGCTTTCCCACGCCAATAGAACAGCTTATGTTCCTTCGCAATCAGTTCATTAGCTACAAAATTTTCAAAAAAGATCCCTGACAAAGTATTTTCTCTTTCATTCGACACAAATGACGCTGCATTAATTCCGCTTTGATAAGAGAACATACCGATATCACCGAGAAACAATCGGAAGTTGCTTTCGTTGTCGGGTATAAGCGGCATTGTAATATGCTCCTTCAATTGAAAAGACTGATTAACAACGTGTGCCATAGTGAGCCATTGAATAGAGGTCGCAAAATCTCTTGTTTTGCTCTTTTCTTCAATTAGTCCCGGAGAAAAGTTTTTGGATTCCTTGTTAAGCTCTCTGTAAATATTTTGGAAGAGAGTTCTGGAACGCAAGACAGCTTCCCTGCTTGCTTGATACAGCTCCATATCTGCAAGGTAGTTATCATACAAGGATCTAAGAATCTCTCTTGCTTCAAGAAGGTTGTTGCCGTCAATGTAGGCCTCTACCGCTTCAGGCATACCGCCGACAAGTAAGTATTTATACACCTGCTCCATAACCAAATCATGAATTTGGCTGCTCAAGGGGTGCCTGCTTTCGTATGCATTTTTCACGGTGTCATAAAGCATTTTATTGCCGTTCATCAAGAATTCATCAAAGGTCATGGGATAAACGGTCATTTGATTAATTTTTCCCACAGGAAAAAGGAACTTGTCATTATCTCCCGATCCCCTCTTGTGAGTCTCCCTTTGAAGCTTAATGCGTACCATTGAACCGGTTGCGATCACGGGAATATCCCTGAAATCCTGACAAAAGTATTTGAGCGAGGAAATGATGTTGGGACATTCCTGTACCTCATCAAAGATCAGTAATGTACTTTCGTTGATTTGCTTTCCTTTGCGCAACGAAATGTATTCAATTATTTTTTCTGCATTTGCTGTTCCCAAACAAAACTCTCGGATCTCATCTTCTTTTTTGCAGTCAATATAGATATAGCTGTTCTTATAATAAGTTTCAGCAAAAAGCTTTTGAACAAGATAGGTTTTACCAACCTGTCTCGCACCCCAAACGATCAGAGGCTTCTTGCGCTTGTTATTGTTCCAAACTATCAATTTTTGCAAAGCAATTCGTTCCATAAAATAAACCTCCAAGGAGTTGATGTATATATTATATCGTAATTTGCACCATTTTACAATAGGATTTAAATCTTTTTTGCACCTTTTTAAGACTTTGATCAGCTGTTATTCCCACCTATGACAACATTTGACACTATCGGTTAGTTTGAATATCGCACAAAAAAGTACAAAACAAAGTATATTCGGAAAGATAGAATAAAACGGCGGTATGAAAATTACATTTTTTGTAAGTTACAAATCAATGTAATCTGCATACCGCCGTTAATTTTATTATATCTCTGTAAATTTACCCTTTAACCGTTCAGAAGAACCCAAACAGACAAGTCCCTGAGAGAATGAAATGTTCGGCTTTGCCGAACATAAATTGACCGATGTAGTTTTGTACAAGCTTTGATCTCCTCATCCGTCTCCTTCGGAGCCACCTTCTCCGCCGGAGAAGGCAAAGAAGGCGGTATGAAAATTACATTTTTTGTAAGTTACAAATCAATGTAATCTGCATACCGCCGTTAATTTTATTATATCTCTGTAAGTTTACCTTTTATAATAGAGAGTTTCGCTTTCT
>JAZSLF010000143.1:0-16868 GCA_045535205.1 Eubacteriales bacterium | reverse complement strand
AGCTTTCTTGTGTAGCTTCCGATATTTGCATCTGCTACCCAGCCTGTACCGTCTACGTACCAGCTTTGGTCTGATGTTCTGAACAGCCACCAGCCTGTAAGATTTTTACCTGTAGCAGTTACATCTGAACCGAGAACGGTGTACTGACTGTACGCCTTCTGTGTCGCTGTAGGCATCGTTCCAGATGCTGTTGACTCGTTGGGATTATAACTTATCGAATAATTGAAAAATCTGTTGAAGGCAAGATATGACATGCTTGACCAACCTACGATACCGTTATAAATAACGTTTGCCCATGATTTGTCTGCGTTGAAGCCGATTACCGCCATTTCAGCACCGCCGGGTGCTGTTCCAAGCTTATCATAAGAGGTGCCGTCTCCGTTTCTGATGGTGAGAGATGTGTTTGCGGTTACTGTGTAATAACCTCTGTTATTGGTCCAGCATTTTATAAGCATAGCCCTTGTTTCTGCATTTACCACACCGTTTGAGGTGAGACCGAAGTCAGACTGGAACTGTGCTACAACACCTGCAGAACCGCTTCCGAATTTACCGTCAACGTCGAGTGTATAACCGAGGTTATGAAGCACTGCCTGTACCCAGTATACTTCTGAGCCTGTGGGCATTGAGCCCTGAACGTACTGAATATCAGAGGTAGGTACTGTGTAGTTATCGGGATTAATTGTTACAGAGGGTGTTACGGGAGCCTCGGGAGCTGCCGCAACTGTACCTGTATAACGGTATATATCATAGTTTGCACCGTATTTTGATACAAGTCCGCTTACAGTATATGTGGATCTCTTGATCTGAGGAGGTGTCTGCTCTGTTATTTCGATTGAAGTAATGGCACCTGCCGCATTATATACGATGTCAGTAACAAGAACAACGTGAGAGCCTGTATTGTCAAGAGCGTCACCAAGCTGAAGAAGGTTATTTACATTAGATGTAGTTACACCACCGATTTTAGTTGAAACATTTGGCAAAGTAGTAGTTGTCTGTCTTGTGGAAAGTCCCCAGCAGAATGAAACGAACGTAGAACAGTCGTTTCCGTAATATGTAGAGTATGAACCGGTATTACCTGTATAGTAGGACTGCTTTGTATAAAAATCACTTGCAGGATCTGTTGTTGCTGCAAGAAAATCTTCCACGGAAACACCGTAGGGGATCCACTTACCTGCCGTTACAGGCCATGCATAAGGTATTCTGTAGGTTTCCCCCTTTGTAAAGGTGTAATTGCTCTTCCAGCCTGAAACTGTCTTTTGGCATACCCATGTGATATTGTACATATAGTCTGCACGGTCTACCATATGCTGCTGATTTGTGGTTACCGCACTTACACGGACAGCAGAAGCAATACCGCCTACCGTAGGAAGCAAGAACAGCATCACAATGAAGATGCTCAATGCTCTTCTTAAAAACGGAGTTTTGTTTTTCATAGTTGTACCTCTCTATTTTTCGTCGTTGTTATCCGACATAATTTACTTTTGTTCTACAGGGAAGATATTTATAAGTCCCCTTGCATATTTGTTAAGAAGTGCCGTATCCTTGGCATTTATCTTACCGTCACCGTTAAGGTCCATGATCTCAAATTCTACCACTATGTCTCCGAGTGCGTTCGTAACGAGCTTTTTCATAAGAGCTGTGTCTCTTGCGTTTATAGAGCCGTCTCTGTTTGCATCGCCGTATTTGAAGCTACGTTCCCAGATGGCTGTAAATTCATAGCTGTCGTCTCCTGCTCCGCTTGCGATAAAGCTGTCGTTTACGTAAACGGTAGCTCCTGCATTTACCGCAGCTCTGTCAGACTCCGACTCCGACCAGCCGTCAGCACTCTTCCATGCACCGTCTGAGGTTCTTTTTACGTACCAGCCTGTCAGACTGTAAAGAGACAGAGCTTCGATAGAACCGACCGTAATAGGTTCGCCGTATTTGTACTCTGCAGAAGCAGGGGCTGTTGTTCCCTCTTTATCGGAAACGTAATTGACCGTATATTTAAAAGGAGTGCATGAGGAGAAATCAAGGTATTCATCCTTCAGCCAGCCTGTTGTTCCGTTGTAGGTCACCTTTGCCCACGTACCCCACAGATTAACTGTGTGAAGCAGTACCGTTGAGCCTTTGGGAATAGTGAGAAGCTTATCATACGAAGTTCCGTCTCCTGTACGGAGGTTAACGTTTTCAGTTGTTTTATAATAAGCACCGACGCTGCTGCCCGTACTTCCGGGAGCAAAGCCGTTTTTACCGTCACGCTTTATGATCTCGGGATAGTTGACGTAAGATACATCAAGGTCAACGTTGCCCCAGACACCGTTTACCGAGCCCTGATCGGTGTACTGCCAAAGCTGACATTCTCCGCTTTTATCCACCTCAGGCTGACCGGAAACTCTCCACGCCGCCTCCCAGATGACGTACTTCTCTGCAAGAAGAGGCCAATCAAGATAATTTGAAAGCCAGTTCTTGTTGGCATACACTCCTGTAAGGTAGCCTTTATTCTCAAGGACGGTATTGTACGCAACACAAAGAGCCGTTCTTTCGTCATTTGTAAGCTCAAGCTGGCTTGAATCTTCAATATCATAAAAGAGAGGATATTCAAAGCTCTTGCCGTTAAGCCATGTTGAGACAGTTTCAGCCTCTGCTCTCGCCTCACTTTCGGTGAGTGCGTAGGAATAATAATAAATACCTACATTGATCCCTCTGCTCTTTGCACCGAGATAATTATATTCAAAGTTTACGTCCTTGCCGTAGGAGGTGCCGACTCTCATGATAACGAAGTCGATGCCCGATGCCTTCACGTTATCCCAGTTTATCTCACCCTGCCATTTGGAAACGTCCATTCCGTATGCTATGTAATCGTATGCACCGACCTTATTTATCGATGAAAAAACGAAAGTCGGCAAAATTATTGATATTGCGATAATAAGCACCGCTGTTCTTTTCAAAAGCTCTCGCAGCTTCAAATTAGTACAATGTTTCAATTTTTAAACCTCCCCTGTAATTACCCGTTTATCTGCTCTACGGGGAACACCGTAATCATACCGCTTATATATTTTTTTATAAGAAGCAGATCCTTGGAATTAACTTTTCCGTCACCGTCAAGATCCATTACCTTGATGCCCGGAATGTCGGTGCTCTTTCCGACGTAATAAATCTTCATGAGAACGGAGTCTCTGGAATTAACAGCTCCGTCACCGTTGAGATCCCCGTATCTTACTGTGTTTTCCCAAGCTCCGACCAGAACGAAGCTGTCATCGCCTGCTTCAATAACGACCTTGCTGCTGTCAAAATTAAGAGTAGTGCCTGCGGCAATAAGTGCTTTATTGTAGTTTGAAATTTCATCCTCGCTGACCCATGTATTATCGGAGGTCAACCACGCATTATCGGAAACACGCTTGAGAGTCCAGCCTTTAAAATCGGCTGACGTACTTTGAGGTGCCGCTGTTATCATAGGTGCTCCGAAGCCGAGCTGTACAGAAGCAGGAGCTGTTCCTCCGACCTCAGACGTGTCATAGCTTACCGTATACGTGATAGGTGTGGGAGCAGACGCATCAAGATACTTATCGCTGACCCAGGCGATCTGTCCATTGTAGACCACCTTTGCCCACGTTCCGCTTGCATTGGTGCCGAGAACAAGAAGGCTTGTTCCGTTTGACACGTAGCCGAGAGCCGTATAAGTGGATGCAGGACCGCTTCTCACGGTAAGTGAAGTTGCCGTGGTTTTATAATAAGCACTTACGGTAGACTCTGTTGTTCCTGCCGCAAAGCCGTTTTTACCCACCTTTTTTATAAGGGTAGGATAATCCACATAAGAAACGTTCATATCAACGTCTCCGGAAATTCCGTCTATCACACCTGTTGCGGAATACTGCCACAGCTGACAGTCACCGCTTTTATCTATGTCAGCCTGTCCTGAACTACGCCATGATGCTTCCCATATAGCGTATTTTGAGGAGAGCGTCGCTCTGTCAAGAGAGCTGTTCAGCCATGATTTGCTTGAGTATATACCTGCAAAAAACCCCTTGCTTTCAAGCACGGTGTTGAAGGCTATACACATATTCGTTCTTGTCTGAGCTGACAAGCTTTCCTGAGAGGGATCCTCTATATCAAAAAATATCGGATATTCAAAGGTCTTGCCGTTCAGCCATCCTGCAAGCAGTTCAGCATCAGCCTCAGCCTCGGTCTCATTCATTGCATATGTATAATAGTATGCACCGACGTTTATTCCCCGGCTTTTTGCAGCGAGATAATTGAACTCGAAATACTCGTCCTCACCCTTAGTGCTTCCTGCTTTAATAATTACAAAGTCAATTCCGCTTGCCTTTACCTTGTCCCAGTCTATCGTTCCCTGCCATTTGGAAACGTCTATGCCGTATGATATGTAGCTGTATGCCCCGACAGGCTCAGTCGACCATAAAGCAAAAGAGGGAACTACGAGCACCGCAAGTAACAGCAGGACCGCAGCCTTCGTCAAAAAAGCTTTCATTGTTCTTCTTTTCATTGTTCAGTTTTCTCCTTTACCGTATCCTTATTTATTCTCTTTTCCCGAAAATTTTTCATATCTTTCCTGTTATTTCTGTAATAGCTGTCTATATGTCTTTTAATTCTTGAAAACAGCATATCGAGAGCCACGGTATTATATCCTCCGTCGGGAAGTATAATGTCAGCATTTCTTCGGCTGGGCTCAACGTATTTTTCGTGCATCGGCTTGACGGTTTTTTCATACTGTTCAAGAACTGAGTCAAGCGTTCTCCCACGTTTTTTCGTATCACGTCTTATTCTTCTTATAAGTCTTATATCCGCATCCGTATCAACGAATATCTTTATATCAAAGTGAGAGCAAAGCTCTTCGCTTTCAAGCACAAGAATGCCCTCGACTATTATGACCTTGTTCGGATATATCCTTACTGTCTCCTCGCTTCTGTCATGGAGCGTAAAATCATAGACCGGCATATCCACAGCCTGTCCCCTTTCAAGACATTCAAGATGTCTGCAAAGCAGCTCCGTATCAAAAGCGTCAGGCTCATCATAATTGATAAGCTCCCTCTCTTCAATAGACATATCATGATGCTCTTTATAATAATTGTCGTGCATAAGCACGGAAGCGTTGTATCTGAAACGGCTCACAAGTGCCCTTGTAAACGAGCTTTTTCCGCTTCCCGTGCCTCCTGCAATACCAATTACAAGCGGTTTTTTAGGCTTGTATTGTTTTGTATAATTCTCATTCATTTAACAACTCCGATAATAAGCTTCCGGTCCTTTGGTTTTTCCTTTGAAACGGTGACGGCTTCTCTGTACAGCTGTTCTGCCGCAGGCAATGCCTTTTCGTCGGAGGTATACAAAACTGCAAGTATATCACCTTCGTTTACGTATTCACCGACTTTAGCATTGATCATAATGCCCGCACCGTGATCGATCAAGCTGTCCTTCTTTGTACGTCCTGCACCGAGTATACAGGCACAGTTACCTATCATTTCGGCATTCATATGAGCAACGTAGCCGCAAGAACCCGAAAATATCTCTTTTTTGATAGGAGCCTTCCGAAGCAGCTCCGCTTTATCTATCCATTCGGCATTACCGCCTTGTGCCTTTATCCATTCCTTGAACTTTTCAAGGGCCATACCGTTTTCAAGGGCAACTATTACCTGTTCTCTCGCCGCTTCAACAGACATCTGCTTCGCAAGGGATACCATATTTGAAGCAAGCTCAATACAAACTGTTTTCAAGTCGCCTCCGCATTCCCCTTTTAATACGGAAACAGCCTCTGCAACCTCAAGAGAGTTACCGACAGCTCTTCCGAGAGGAACATCCATATCTGTTATGACGGCACACATATTTCTGCCAAGCCCTTTGCCTATATCGACCATGACGCCCGCAAGCTCAAGGGCACTTTTTTCATCCTTCATAAAGGCTCCGCTTCCGCATTTGACGTCAAGCACGATGCTTTTTGCACCTGCGGCAAGCTTTTTGCTCATGATGCTTGAGGCAATAAGAGGTATCGACTCAACCGTCGCCGTCACGTCTCTTAATGCATATAGCTTTTTATCTGCGGGTGCGAAATCACCGCTTTGTCCGATGACGGCAATACCCGTCTTCTTTACAAGATCAAAAAACTCCTTTGTTGAAAGCTCCGCTCTGAAGCCCTCAATGGATTCAAGCTTGTCAACTGTTCCGCCTGTATGTCCAAGTCCTCTGCCTGACATCTTTGCGACACAGCATCCGAGAGAGGCTGCTATCGGTCCGACGATAAGAGACGTCTTATCACCGACCCCGCCTGTGCTGTGCTTATCTACGGTCACGTCCCCGAAGGCAGACAAGTCAGCCGTATCGCCCGACCTCATCATGCTGTCGGTCAGTATTCTCGTTTCATCCTCACTCATCCCCTGAAAGCAGACCGCCATTGTAAATGCAGACATCTGATAATCGGGGATCTCACCTGAAGTATAGCCATCTATCATAAACCGAAGCTCTTTTTCACTGAGCTCCATGCCGTTCTTCTTCTTTAAAATTATATCCTTAGCTCTCATACCCGCATTCTACCTTTTCACAAGCTTATCAAAGCCTAAAGGAATGAGCTCAGCCAAGGTTCTTACTTCGTACCCTTCAGCATCGGCAAGAACTATTTTAAATTCCTCGGCATCGGCAAATTCAAGCATCACCTGCCGGCAAACCCCGCAAGGTGCGAATATGCCGTCAAGCTTTCCCTTATAGCCGCCGCAAACCGCAATTGCCGAAAAATCCCTTTCCCCTTCGCTTACAGCCTTGAAAATAGCTGTTCGCTCTGCACAGTTGGTAGGAGAATATGCACTGTTTTCTATATTACAGCCTGTATATACTTTTCCGTTTTTACAGAGAAGAGCCGCACCCACGTAATAATCGGAATAGGGGGCGTAAGCCTTCATCATCGCCTTTTTAGCTTCTTCAACAAGAAAACCTAAATCCATGTTCTCCTCCGTTCTGTTATTCAACGTAAAATACTGTTTCAATGTCAATTTCAGGAAAGCTGTCCTCTTCTTCAAAAACAGAAGGAACAAATTCTCCGTTTGCAAGTACTGAGAGTGCCTCCTCACAAAGCTCCGTCACAGAGCCTAAGCTCTGAGAGTTACTGCTGTATTTATATATTCCGTCTGCCGCATCAAGCGTATAGCATGAGCCCTTTGTTTCTTCATGCCATTCACAGCCGTTTTTTATATATGAGGAAATCATCCCGTTTAATACTGTATCGTAATTCGGATATATGTACAGCGTATCCGCAGACAGTTCAAGATTTTCGTACACATTAAATGCGATAAGGCTGACGTCTTTATCCGTTTCCGTTTTAGATACTGCGAGTGCAGGACCCGGTCCTGTAGTGAAGAAAAGCTGAACGCCTTCCTCAAGCCAAAGCTCAGAAACCGACCTTCCGTATTCGGATAAGCTGTAGCTCTCCGTATATACGTAATTCACCGTTACCTCATCTGCCGCCCCGTATTTCTTCGCAGCAAAATCTGCTCCCTGCAAAAAACCGCACCCCGTGTTTATTACGGACGGAACCTTCATTGAGCCAAGAAAGCCGAGCTTTCTGAACCCTGCGGCAACTGCGGCATAGCCTGCAACAAATCCCGCTTCCTCATCGGAATATTCTATTGTCGTCACATTTTTATATGAATGACTGCCTGCTCCTATTGAGAGGAAATCGACCTCGCTGTATATGGGTGCCACCTCGTCAATAGGCGAGGAAAACATAGCACCGACACAGATGATAAGATCAGGCTTTTCGGATGCCGCATCAAACAGAGCATCCGTCAAATCCTCGCTGCTCTCACCCATTATTTCATAAACGATATACAGTCCGCCGTTTTCGGAAGCTGACCTTGAAGCTGCACCGCTTATCATATCAAAAAGATAACTGTCCGAAGCATCACTTTCGGTTTTCATCAGCATAACAAGAGGTGCTCTGCTTTCATCATCTGCAGTCTCTTCACCGCTGCTTTTCGACTCATTTATCCCGCATGACATCACAGATAAAAGACTAAAAAGCATAACAAAAACCAAACAAACAACTTTACACGGTGTCCTATCTTTATTTGTTGTCATTATTCATTATCTCCGCAAAAAAGCTTTTTCCCTTAGTATCAAGCTCCGCTTTAAACATCTCACAAACTGTCGCTCCTATATCCGCAAAGCTCTCTCTCGTTCCTAAATTTATGGGTTTTACATTCTTGCCGTATACAAGGAGAGGGGTATATTCTCTTGTATGGTCCGTACTTACGTCAGATGGATCACAGCCGTGGTCTGCCGTAAGCATTAAAATATCACCGTCCTTCATAGAACCGATAAAATCATTCAGCCGGCAGTCAAGCTCAGCTACTGCATTCGCATATCCGTCAACATCGTTCCTGTGTCCGTAAAGCATATCGAAATCAACGAGATTTGTAAAACAGAGTCCCGTAAAATCACGGTCAAGAAGCTTTATGGTTATATCCATTCCCTCTTTGTTTGAGTGTGTTTTGATGCTTTCCGTCATTCCCACTCCTGCAAATATGTCTGATATTTTACCGACGGCAATAACGTCAAGTCCTTTTTCTTTAAGTGCATCGAGCATCGTTCTGCCGTAAGGTGCGAGGGAAAAGTCACGTCTGTTTGCAGTTCTTTTGAAGCCCCCGTTTCCGTCATCTGTAAACGGTCTTGCAATTACCCTGCCTACTCCGTGTTCACCCTTCAGCATTTCTCTTGCTGTACGGCAATACTCATAAAGCTCCGAAAGAGGAACTGTTTTTTCATGGGCAGCTATCTGAAATACGCTGTCAGCGGAGGTATACACGATAAGCTTTCCGCTTTCCGTATGCTCTTTACCGTAGTCCTTGATGACCTCGGTGCCGGAATAGGTCTTGTTGCAAAGAATACCTCTTCCCGTTTTTTCGGAAAATTCTTTTATGATCTCATCGGGAAATCCGTCCGGATAGGTGGGAAACGGCTTTTCCGAAACAAGCCCCGCAATCTCCCAATGACCGACAGTCGTGTCTTTTCCTTTTGACATTTCACTCATTCTGGCATGAGCACAAATGGGTGAATCGGAAGCTGCTCCGAAGTCTTGTCCGTCTATATTGTATATTCCCATTCTTCCGAGAGTTCTGTCTTTGAAGAAGGTACTTCGGGATATATGCTTTAAGGTATGGGTCCCCTCGTCACCGAAGTCGGCGGCATCGGGAAGCTCCCCTATTCCCAAACTGTCTGCAACTATCAAAAAGACTCTTTTTACCATAAATTCTCCGTTATAGTTTTTCGGCTGTAGGTCAGCCGTTCTTTTCCATTTCCAAAGCTGTTTCAAGTGCGATTTCCATCATTTGCGTGAATGAGTTCTGTCTCTCAATTGCAGTCGTTTCCTCATGTGTCAGAAGATGGTCTGATACGGTACATACTGCAAGAGCTCTCTTTCCTGCCCTTGCCGCATTCATATAAAGACCAGCCGCTTCCATCTCAACTGCCAAAACGCCCATTTTCATCCATGCTTCGCTGCTTTTCGGATCATCTCCGTAAAAGGTATCGGAGGACAGAATGTTTCCCACGTGAAAACGTGCATTCATTTTTTTACAGCATTCAATTGCTTTTTCCATAAGAGTATAATCAGCCACAGGTGCAAAGGTCCCGCCGAGACCGTACTGCATGGCGTAGCCGGAGTTTGTACACGCCCCCATTCCTATTACTATGTCACGAAGCTTTACCTTCTCCTGCATAGCACCCGCAGAGCCTACTCTTATGATATTTTCAACACCGAAAAAATTATAAAGCTCATAGGAATATATACTGATTGACGGTATTCCCATTCCGCTTGCCATTACGGATACACGTGTATTCTTATACGTACCTGTATAGCCCTGTACTCCTCTGACGTTGTTTACAAGCTTTACATTTTCGAGAAAATTCTCGGCTATAAACTTTGAACGCAAGGGATCGCCCGGCATCAGCACAGTCGAAGCAAAATCCTTCGGAGCCGCATTTATATGTGGTGTGGGATACATATTTAAAACCTCCTGTCCGTAATCAATACTCACCGTCTGTTTCTTCTAACTTGACTATTTTAATTATTCTTGACGTTCCGAGTCGGTCAGCACCCAAAGATATGAACTTTTCAGCATCCTCAAGAGAGGAAATACCTCCCGCCGCTTTTATCTTCAGATGCGGTGCAACATGAGCTGAAAACAACGCTATGTCCTCAAAGGTTGCCCCTCCCGTACTGAAGCCTGTTGACGTCTTTATAAAATCCGCACCTGACTCGGAAACTATTTTGCACATTACAGCTTTTTCCTCGTCTGTAAGAAGACAGGTCTCAATTATTACTTTTAAGATCTTATCGCCGCAAGCCCTCTTTACCGAGCGTATCTCATCAAGAACCGCACTGTATCTTTTGTCCTTCAGCCAACCGATATTTATCACCATATCTATCTCGTCGGCACCGTTCCTGACAGCATCCTCCGCTTCAAAGCATTTAACGGCTGTCGTGCTGTAGCCGTTGGGAAAGCCTATGACCGTACATATGGCAAGAGCATCCCCAACGTAAGCTTTTGCTTCCTTTACGTATGATGCAGGTATACATACTGATGCCGCTTCATATTTTATTCCGTCATCACAAAGAGCTATTATATCATCCCACGTCGCTGTTTGTCCGAGTGCAGTATGATCTACTCTTGAAAGTATATTCTTAACATCCATGACCTATTCCTTTACACCTTTATCTGTTTTTGTCGTTTTCGATATGCTTTTTATAGCATTTGTGACACATGGCAAGATAGCTGTCGTTTCCGCCCAAAAAGATCTGCTGTCCGCTTGTGATAACTCTGCCGTCAGGCGAAAGTCTTGCATTGACCGTAGCCTTTGAGCCGCAGGCACACATTGTCTTTATCTCCGTGATTGTGTCTGCCACCTCGAACAGACGGCGGCTTCCCGAAAAAAGCTTTGTTCTGAAATCAGTTCTCAGACCGAAGCATATGACGGGAACGTCATGGCGGTCTGCAATATATCTCATCTGATCTATCTGTGCTTCCGTAAAGAACTGACACTCATCGCAAATGATAACGTCTGCATCTGTATGTGCTTCGTAAAGCTTTACTATATCGTCATCGGGAAGAATTATATCAGCCTTCGCTTCAAGTCCTATTCTGCTTTTGACCTTGTCGGCACCGTCCCTTACGTCGATGGACGGTTTAATAAGCCATACGGTCATATTACGTTCCTCATAATTGAATTTTGCAATAAGTGCATTTGCCGTTTTTGAGGAACCCATCGCTCCGTATTTAAAATATAATTTCGCCATGTATTATCCTTTCAAGGACACATTAATCCATAATATTACTATATCTTCATATATTTTATCATATTATACTCTTTCAATCAAGAGTATACTTATAATTTAAGAACAATATACAAAAAAATTCTATTTTATTGACAAATCGCTCAAAAAATGTAATAATTCTTTCAGAGTCGCTGAGCTTACTTTTAGGAATAAGGTTAATTATCATGGAAAAATTTACTCCCGAAAAAATCAGAAATAAGCTTTTGTCAATGCAGGACACGGCTTACCGTGACTTTCACTCAAGACTTATGCCGACAGTCGATAAGGCTGTAATTATCGGCGTTCGCACGCCGCACGTTCGCCGTTTGGCAAATGAAATACATAAAAGCGGAGGCTGTGATGAATTCATGACATCCCTGCCCCACAGATACTACGAAGAAAACAATGTACACGCTGTTCTGATAGAAAAAATCAAAGACCCACAGGTCTGCATAACGGCACTTGAGCATTTTCTTCCATACGTTGACAACTGGGCGACCTGTGATCTTTTAAATCCCAAACGCCTTTCAAAAGACCCCCAAAAGCTGAAAAGTCTAATCGACCGCTTACTGTTATCGGAGCACACCTACACGGTACGCTTTGCAATAAAAATGATGATGACTTATTTTCTCGAAGAAAACTTCTCACCCGAATTCCCAAAAAAAGCCGCTGCTGTCAAGTCGGAGGAATACTACGTCAGAATGATGGTAGCCTGGTATTTTGCAACGGCACTTGCCAAACAATATGACAGAATTCTCCCTTATATCAAAGAGAAAAAGCTTGACAAATGGACTCATAACAAGACGATACAGAAAGCAAAGGAAAGCTACAGATTGACCGAAGAACAAAAGAAGCATCTTTCAAAGTTCAAATTATAAAGCCATGCTCACAAAACATGGCTTTTTTCTTATTCGAAATATTTTTATCGTTTTTCGATAAATTACTATTGACAAACAAGAAATATCATGGTATCATCTGTATACAGAAGGAAATATCCTCCAAGTTTGTGAAATTATAAAGAGGTGCTTATGTCAAAACAGACAATTTCAAATTCGACACTTGCCGCACGTATTTTGGGGTACGTTATCCTTGCCATTCTTTCGGCATCTGTCTTTTTTCTTCCGAAGATCATCGATTGGTATCTTCTTATCACGGGCAGAGCTCATTTCAACACGGTCATCATCTACAGCTTGTTCTACAGTGCACTTGTTCCCGCCTTCTCTGCAATAGTCTTTCTTCTTTCTCTGCTGAAAAAGGCCGACGGACTCTCCGTATTTTCCGAGGCGGCACTGAAGGATCTGAATATTCTTTCGCTGTGCTGTTTTGCCGAAGCTGTGATATTCGGTGTGCTTACATATTTCTTTTATTTCTCTGCTCTTATTGCATTTGCCGCCTTTTTCATGGGACTGCTTTTAAAAGTTGTCAAAAACGTTATTGCATATGCTACCGAGCTTAAAAGCGAAAACGATTATACGATATAGGAGGCAGGCTGTGATAATTGTAAATTTAGACGTTATGATGGCAAAGAGAAAGATCTCACTCGGTGAGCTTTCCGAAAAAGTGGGAATTACGCTTGCCAACCTTTCAATACTTAAAAATAACAAAGCAAAAGCCATACGCTTCTCCACCCTTGATGCTATCTGCAAGGCTCTCGACTGTAGGGTGGAGGATATATTGGAATTTAAAGGAGACGAAAATGAATTATAAAGCTACAAATACTTCAAATCCTCAGACCCCTCCGGGCGTACCTCCGATATATTTCACGCCTGCAGCTCCCTTTGAGCCGAAAAAGTATTCTCCGACTCAGAAGCTCCTTGCTGTTGCGTGTCTTATTTCCGGCTTCTTTTATACCAAGTCATTTCTGTTTTCCGATGCTCTTCTCGGAAAGACCCTTTTTGTACTTGCCCTCCTTGCAGTATCGGTAATTTATATGGTCCGAACCAATCACAGACCCGGTGTAACAGCTGTCATAAGTGCATTGCTGTGTACAGCCTTTTCTTTTGGTTTTGTTGTATGCGATCTCGGAATAATTGAATTTATATGTGCCGCATTTTGTCAGCTCACCTACACCTATTTCGTATACAAATCCTATGATAGCTCCATTGAAAAATACCCCTCAAATCTTTTTGATCTCGATGTTATAAAAGCGGCTCTTGTTTTACCCTTCGTTTCTTTCGGAGAGGTCTTTCCGTCTGCTTTTTCAAAGCAAAAGAAGATGAAGATAACAAGGTACGTCTTTAGTATTCTTATAGGTCTTGTCATATCGGTCATACCGACGGCAATTATTATTTCTCTTTTATCCTTTGACGAGGGCTTCAATCAGATGATCGACCGTATAATCAAAACAGACGGCTTTGATATTGATATAGGAGGAACCATCGCCTCCCTTATCCTCGGAGTACCTGTAGGAATGTATATTTTCGGTCTTTGGTACTCGTCTGAAAACAGCCTTGTTAAAAAAATGAATACCGAAAGCTGTACGTCATTCAGAAAAAAGCTTCGATTTGCTCCCGCTTCGCTCAGCGCTGCGGCGACCCTTCCCATACTTGCAGTCTACGTTATCTTTTTTATCTCACAGTTTTCCTATTTCACCTCAGCCTTCAACGGTACGCTGCCTGACACCTTCAGCTATTCAGAATACGCAAGAAACGGATTTTTCGATCTGTGCACCGTGACGTTCATAAACGGATTTCTTATTGCGGTCGTTTATCTGATCACAAAGAAAAACAAAAGCGGCATCATAGCCAAGCTTATCATTTCGCTTCTGAGTCTTTCCACCGTATTTCTCGTAGCTGTTGCGGCATCGAAAATGCTTCTCTACGTCAAGTATTACGGTCTCACCCTTAAAAGAGTTTACACGCTGTGGTTCATGCTGACCGTTGCTCTTATCTGTCTTATACTGATTTTGAAAGCAATAATTAAAAAGCTCCCCGCAACTCCCGTCATTCTCATACTTACGGTGTTGATGCTTTCGCTTCTTGTTTTTCCGAACACACCGAAATTGATTTCGGAATACAACACAAATGCTGTACTGTCAGGTGAGAATTATACTCTTGACTGTGAATATTTTGAACAGCTCGGCTATGCCGCAATTCCGGATGCCTTGAGAATAACCGAAAACGAAGAGCTTGTAAACGTATCGACACTTCATTCGGCAAAGGCATTTTTAAAGGAAAAAATGTATTTGACCGAAGAAGCTCAAACTGTGTGGACCTTCAGCATCCCGAAGCACAGAGCAATAAAAGCTCTTAAAGAATATTCAGACTCTCTTCCCAAATCATGATCTGCAAAAAAGCATTAGTCACAGCTTCCCTCTCAATAATACTGTTCTTGTCATCCTGTATACAACAAGGTTCATCATATTTCACACCCGAAGAAGCCTTCAATACAGTCAAAGCTTTCTGTAGTACGATCAATGAAAGGCTCAGCTCATTGGGATATCCCTGCATTGATACTTCGTTTCTTGAATTCCAAAACGAACAAATGAATATACTTCACACCATTGAAATCGATGATCTGCACAGCCTTGATATTGAATTCAGCAGTAGTGCCTATACCGATGAAACGGGAACGCGGCATAACGGAGAATTGTATTTTTATGTACACTACTATCTTGAGTCAACTGAAAAAACTTCTTTTGATACAGTTTTGTTTTCAGAATTATCAAATTGTGTGTCTTCGGCAGAATTGACACCCGATATTTGTGACATTTTTTTAGGAACCGACGACTTATCCGATATAAGATGCGATGATACAGACGGTATAAAAGTGTCAAAAGTACATTATCTGAACGGCTCCTACACCTCTGCTTTAATTTATACAGAGCTTGTAACGGGAGAGACTGTTTTGACTTATAAATATAAAATGTAAAAACAGTTTTTAAAATATTGTATTCTGCTTGAAAACCCTTGGGTTTTGTGTTATACTTTCCTTCGGTCAAAGCAACAGTTCCGGAGGTATCTTATGGAAAGAAAATACACACGGCTTAAATATGCATGCTATTCAACAAACGTATCCATGTCCATAGTGTCAAATCTTTCCCCTGTTCTTTTTATCACGTTTCATGAAGCATACGGCGTTTCCTATACCCTTCTCGGTCTGCTTGTTCTTATAAACTTTGTCACACAGCTTTCCGTTGACCTTGCTTTTTCCTTTTTCTCACATAAATTCAACATTCCAAAAGCGGTAGTGATGACTCCTGCTCTTACAAGCATCGGACTTCTCATATATGCCCTGTGGCCTCTGCTTTTACCTCAGAGTGCCTATGTCGGTCTTGTTATCGGTACGGTAATATATTCTGCTTCAGGCGGACTTGCCGAAGTTCTTATAACTCCCGTAATTGCGGCAATTCCTTCGGATAATACGGAAAGAGAAACAAGCAAGCTGCATTCCGTATACGCATGGGGCGTGGTTTTCGTTATAATTTTTGCAACTCTGTTTTTACTTGCTTTCGGAACAGAAAGCTGGCCCTATATGGTCCTGTGTCTTACCGCTGTTCCCCTTTTTGCTCTGTTTCTTTATCTGGGAGTGGAAATTCCCCAAATGAAAACACCCGAAAAGGTATCCGGGGTATTAAAGCTTATGAAGAGTAGAACCCTTTGGCTCTGCGTTATTATGATATTTTTAGGCGGTGCCGCAGAGGTCTCCATGGCACAATGGAGCTCAGGCTTTCTTGAACAGGCCATGGGTATTCCGAAGGTGTGGGGCGACATTTTCGGAGTTGCATTTTTCTCGGTGATGCTGGGTTTTGGCAGAACACTATATTCAAAGATCGGAAAAAACGTGACCAATGTCCTCCTTCTCGGAACTGTCGGTGCGGCTCTTTGCTATCTGACCGTTGCACTTTGCAATAATTCGGTAATAAGCATCT
Organism: Eubacteriales bacterium; assembly: GCA_045535205.1. Taxonomy (GTDB): domain Bacteria; phylum Bacillota; class Clostridia; order Oscillospirales; family CAG-272; genus RUG14199. The sequence continues at coordinate 702 of JAZSLF010000143.1, read as the reverse complement.
GCATCTGTGCCTTTACGGGACTGTGCGTATCTATGCTCTGGCCCGGAAGTCTTATCGTAGCTTCGGAAAAGTTCAAGGACGGCGGTGTATTCATTTATGCCATGATGGCGGCGGGAGGCGATCTCGGTGCTTCCGTAGCCCCTCAGCTTATCGGTATCGTTACCGACAAGATCTCTCAGGCTCAGGCTGTGACAGATTATGCTGCCGAAGCAGCTGCTTCTCCCGAACAGATAGGCATGAAGGCAGGTATGCTCGTTGCCATGCTGTTCCCTCTGTTGTCAATACCCGTAATTCTGAAAATCAAAAAAAGCATGAAAAATAAATAATATTTATCCTCTTAAAATCAATTATTTTTCCAAATCACTTGACATTATATATATTATATGCTAAAATTTTTCCAACCGATAGAGGTGCATTGTACAAAGAGTACCCGCTGTGAAAAGCTTGCCAAAGTACAGCGGCGAAAGGGGTACGGTGCCGAAGGCGAAGCGCGGCGAAGCTTCGTACTGGCATCCGAAAATAAGATTTCGGCTGCTGTCGCAGTAATGCGGAGCGCTATCTGACAAAGTTCATACCGACGGTATTTTTATATGCCGCCCTTCCGTATTGATTTTGTATGATGGTTACTTTTCGGTAACTGTCATTTTTTTGTTTGATACTTTGTTCCGTAAAACATTCAGAACGGATTTTTAAAATTTAAGG
>JAZSLF010000151.1:0-10654 GCA_045535205.1 Eubacteriales bacterium | reverse complement strand
GGCTTTGTTCCAAACTACGTTAAAGAACTCGGCTTCGACACAAACAAGATCGCGGTTCTTTGCGGTCCTCCCATCATGATCAAGTTTACTCTTGACGGTCTTGCTTCTCTGGGCTTTGAAAAGACTCAGGTATATACCACGCTTGAGCTCCGTATGAAATGCGGAGTCGGCAAGTGCGGCAGATGTAACGTTGGCTCAAAATACGTTTGCAAGGACGGACCCGTGTTCCGTTTTGACGAAATTGATGAGCTTCCCGACGAATATTAAGAGAAAGAACGGTGATATATAATATGGAAAAGATGGTAAATATTTTTCTTTTCGGTAAAAAATACAGTGTACCGGAAAATCTGACTATCATGTCAGCTATGGAATATGCCGGTTATCAGCTGGTACGAGGATGCGGTTGCCGTAACGGCTTCTGCGGTGCCTGTGCCACGATATACAGAATAAAGGGTGACACAGAGCTCAAGGCTTGTCTGGCTTGTCAGACAACTGTAGAAGACAATATGTATATTGCAACCCTCCCCTTCTTTCCCCTTGTTAAAAAGCCTTATGATATTGAAAGCATCAGCACAAACGAGTCTGTTATGATGCAGCTTTACCCTGAAATTTACGCTTGTGTCGGATGTAACGCCTGTACAAAGGCTTGTACTCAGGACCTTAACGTAATGCAGTATATCGCATACGCTCAAAGAGGTGATTTTGAAGCTTGTGCCGAAGAATCCTTCGACTGCGTAATGTGCGGTGTATGCTCCTCACGCTGTCCTGCAGGTATCTCTCATCCTCAGGTGGCTATGCTCGCAAGACGCATCAACGGTAAGTATCTTGCTCCCGGTTGCGAACACCTTGAAGACAGAGTCAAGGAGATCAAAGACGGTACGTTTACAGAGCTTATCGAAGCTCTCATGCAGAAGCCTGTTGAAGAACTCAAAGAGCTCTACAACACACGTGACATAGAAAAATAAGGAGGGACGAAAATGTATTCTGAAAAATATCAGGAGTCTCTGGCTGCTGTTGCGGCGGCAAGAGCTGAAAATATTGCTATGGAACCCGCACGTATGACGGCACAGCAGAAGGAAACACTACTGAAAACATATCATCCCGACTACAAAGAGGAAGAATTTTCCGTTCTTACGATAGGCCCCAACAAGGGCGACAAGGTTCCCCACGAACTTTGTGAAATGCTTCAGGCACACAGCCGTATCACAGCTGACAGCGTTGACCTTTCCGCACCCGACTACGAAACTGATGTTCTCGTTATCGGTGCAGGCGGTGCAGGCACAGCGGCAGCTATTGAAGCACATAACGCAGGTGCGGATGTGCTTATCGTTACAAAGCTCCGTATGGGAGATGCCAACACAATGATGGCTGAAGGCGGTATTCAGGCGGCTGACAAGCCAAACGATTCTCCCGCCATTCACTTTGTTGATGCCTTCGGCGGCGGTCACTTTGCGGCAAAGCGGGAGCTTCTTGCGAAGCTCGTTTGCGATGCTCCCGAAGCTATCAAATGGCTCTCCGAGCTGGGTGTTGAATTTGACAAGGAAGCTGACGGCACAATGGTAACAACTCACGGCGGCGGTACTTCCCGTAAGCGTATGCACGCGGCAAAGGACTATTCCGGCGCTGAGATCATGAGAACTCTCCGTGACGAAGTTCTCAACAGACAGATCCCCGTTGTTGATTTCACATCTGCAATTGAACTTATCCTTGACGAAAACGGCAAGGCGGCAGGCGCTGTTCTTATGAACATGGAAACGAAGGAGCTTCTTGTTGCCAAGGCAAAGACTGTTGTTATCGCAACGGGCGGTGCGGGCCGTATGCACTACCAAGGCTTCCCCACCTCCAACCACTACGGTGCAACGGCTGACGGTCTTGTTGTCGGCTACAGAGCAGGTGCGAAGCTTCTCTACGCAGAAACACTTCAGTACCATCCCACAGGTGCGGCACATCCCGAACAGATCTTCGGTGCTCTCGTCACCGAAAAGGTTCGTTCCCTCGGTGCAAAGCTCGTAAACAAGAACGGCGAGGTTTTCATGCATCCCCTTGAAACACGTGACGTTACTGCGGCATCCATTATCCGTGAATGCTCAGACCGTGAAAACGGACTTGAAACAGGAAACGGTCTTGCAGTATGGCTTGATACTCCCATGATCGAAGAGATCGGCGGCGAGGGTACTATTGAAAAGAGAATACCCGCTATGATGCGTATGTTTGAAAAGTACGGCATCGACATCCGTGTTGAGCCCATTCTCGTCTATCCCACACTCCATTACCAGAACGGCGGTCTTGACATTAACGTTGACGGTATGACGACAAATGTTGAAAACCTTTTCGTTGCAGGCGAAGCTGTAGGCGGTATTCACGGCAAAAACAGACTTATGGGTAACTCTCTGCTGGACATTATCGTATTCGGCAGAAACGCGGGTCAGAATGCTGCAAAGGCGGCAAAGGAAGCTGTCCTCGGTGCTCTCACTCTTGACCACGTGGCAAGATTTGAAGCTGAGATCGAAGCGGCAGGTATCGTGACCGATGCTGTTTCTCCCAAGCTTCTCCCCAATTATACAAAGCAGAAGAATTTCTGAGTGGAGGCGATCAAGATGAATTTGTTTGGAGGCGTTATCTCCGTTACGGGAGTTTCATTCTTCCTCTTTTGCCTGTTTGCAATACTCGCAGTAGGATATGCTTTAGGACGTATCACTATCAAAGGGGTATCTCTCGGTGATGCAGGGGTATTTATTATAGCTCTCCTTTTCGGAGCACTGTTCTGCAGTGACCTTTCCCAAAATCCCATTGAGCTTGACAGCAAATGGCTTGATGTTGTAGAAAGTCTCGGACTTATATTCTTCGTAACAGGAGTTGGATTTATTGCAGGACCAAAATTCTTTGCAAACATGAAAAAGAATTTCAAAAGCTACGTGCTTCTGGGACTTATCATAATTCTCTCAGGCGGAATATCTGCAGTACTTTGTATATTTCTCGGTAAATATGTCTTTGGCTTCGGAGCAGACACCATTACTGATATTGATGGTTTCGTTGCTATGATAACCGGTCTTCTCTCCGGTGCACTCACCTCCACTCCCGCCTTTTCTGCTGCTAAAGATTCCGTTGCAGACCAGTACCAGAACCTTGTATCTGTAGGGTACGGTATTGCTTATATCTTCGGGGTCGTGGGCGTTGTACTCTTCGTTCAGCTTATACCTAAGCTTTTGAAGGTTGACATGAAAGAAGAACTGACAAAGATCAGTATACCCGAGAATAGCACGGCAAAAGCCAAAAGATCCGTAAAGCTTTTCCACATCGACCACATGGGAATATTCGCATTCTCTATTGCCGCAATACTCGGAACAGTGGTAGGTAAGATCAGAATTCCGATGACATCAAACGGACTTGAAGGCACCTGCTTTTCTCTTACAACAACAGGAGGCTGTCTCCTGGTTGCCCTTCTTCTTGGACATTTCGGAAGAATAGGCAGATTAAATATCATGCCTGCCGATTCCACACTAAAGCTTTTCCGAGAGATCGGATTGGTATTCTTCCTTGCCGGAGCCGGTATTCCTGCAGGTGCAGAATTCGTAAGAAACTTTAACGGAATGTATTTTGTTTACGGTATAATAATGACCCTTTTACCTATGATAATCGGTTATCTGTTTGCAAAATATGTTCTTAAACTTCCTCTTTTGAATTCTTTGGGTTCTATCACGGGCGGTATGACAAGTACCCCTGCTCTCGGAACACTTATCAGAACCGCCGGAACTGAAGACGTTGCGGCAGCTTATGCGGCAACCTACCCCATAGCTCTTATTGCGGTAGTTCTCGTTTCTCAGTTCATTATCATAATGTTCTGAAAACCTTTATGCCTCAAGCTGTCACCAAAGACGGCTTGAGGTTCTTTTTTCCAAAAAGCTCTTTACAGGCGACGCTGTCAATGATAAAATAGATATTACAGTAAAATGTTTCAAAGGGAGACAAAACATGAGTAAAAAAATATCGGCTAAAGCCATGTCGATAATCAAAAAGATGCAACAGAATGAGCTTAATGAAAGCATCATTTACGAAAAAATTTCAAGATTTGCCAAGGGAAAAGAAAATAAGGAAACGCTTCTCCGTCTTTCCGCAGAAGAAAGAAGCCACTACGAAGTGTGGCATCAGTATACAGACATTGAAATGAAGCCTCAACGTTTAAAAATATTCTGGTATACCTTTATCGCACGTCTTTTAGGCTTCACATTTGCAGTCAAGCTTATGGAAAGAGGCGAGGAGGCAGCTCAGCATGAATATGAGCTTCTTGCAGAAGAAATTCCGGAAAGCACCGACATCAAAAAAGATGAAGAAGAACATGAGGCGGCACTTCTCGATATGCTTGACGAGGAAAGTCTTCATTACGTAGGAAGCATGGTTCTCGGACTCAGCGATGCTCTCGTTGAGCTGACGGGCAGTATTGCAGGCTTTACCTTTGCCCTCCAGAACACCCGTCTCGTTGCCCTCTCGGGTCTTATAGTGGGCATTTCAGCCACCTTTTCAATGGCATCAAGTGAATTTCTTGCCGCAAAGAGTGAAGGGCGAAAGGATGCCTTTAAATCCTGTGCATACACGGGATTTGCATATCTTATAACGGTTGCTCTGATGATACTTCCTTATCTGTTTTTTGAGGGCTCACAGTATATAATGGCTCTCGTATGTATGCTCGTTATAATCGTCGCCATAATCGCTGGCTTTACCTATTATACATCTGTTGCACAGGACCAGCCCTTCGGCTCACGGTTTCTTGAAATGGCGGGAATCAGCCTTTCCGTTGCAGTAATTTCCTTTATTGTAGGCGTACTTGCAAAAAGATTTCTCGGAGTTGACGTCTGATAATTAAGACGGCCTTTTTCCCTATCGGGAAAGAAAGGAGACAAAGTATATGAACACTAAAGATAACCCGAAAGAAAAAAGCTTTGATTTTTCCGCATTTATTTCACTCGGAGCAAGTGAACAGGACAAAGAAAGCTCTCCTGTACTGCTGTCTGAACACGCAAGAAAAATAACGCTTCTCAAGGAAGGACTTCTTTCAACCGTAAGAGGTCAACGTCACGCCGTTGACGAAGTCGTACAAAGTATATTCCAATGTGAGCTCTTTGCAAAGCACAACCCCGAAAGAAAGGGCCCTCTTGCCACCTTTCTGTTCACAGGCCCGTCAGGTGTGGGTAAAACCTATCTTGCCGAACAATGCGGCAGACTTTTAGGCAGAAAAATGCTTACGGTAGACATGAGTGAGTTTTCGGACAACCTTTCGGGAAACAAATTCAACGGTGAACACGGTCAGAGTGCCACAGTAACTGAATTTGTCCGTGAAAACCCCGATGGAATACTTGTTTTTGACGAAATAGAGAAAGCACATATAAATACCATACATCTCTTTTTACAGATCCTTGACTGTGCAAGACTTATGGACTATAAGATAAATAAGGAAGTATCCTTCCGAAATAACATAATCATTATGACAACCAATGCAGGCCGTGAGCTGTACGAAAACTCCGCAGTATACGACCTGTCGGGCATTCAGCGAAGTGTTATTTTAGATGCTCTTGCAAACGATGTCAACCCTCAGAACGACAAGCCTTATTTTCCCGAATGTATAATCAGCCGTATGGCAAACGGACACGTCATTCTTTTCAACAGACTTGAACCCTTTGCACTCATGGAGATAGTACGCTCTGAGCTGGAAACACAGGTTGCTCTTTTTGAAAAGTCAACGGGAATAAAAGTGGTTTATGACCCTAAGATTCTCTCTGCATTGGTGCTTTACCATGGCGGCGGCACAGCCGACGCAAGAACCCTCAGAGGTCTTGCAAGGGAAATAATCGTCGGTGAGCTGCAAGAAATGATAATGCAGATATATTCGCAAAATCCAAAAGCGACAGACACGCTGAAAACCATCACCGTTCAGGTCAACACGGAAAGTACTGACAAAAGGATCTCCGGTTTATTTGTGAACAACGTAAAAATGTATGCGGCGGTTTTCACAGACGGTATTGAGGAATACTTCCGTGAAAGCTCTCAAAAGCTGGGCACAGAGTTCGACATAATATCCGACGAGGACGTATTCAAGAGAAGAATACGAGGAGTCACCGATTACGTAATAATCGACCCTCTCTGTGATATGCAGGCGACGGAGCTTATGCCGAAGGATATTGAAGATATTGATTCAGGCGGCATGAGAATGTTCAACTATCTTCGTGACTTTGCACCGGAAATTCCCATATACATACTGAACGCAGAACCTAATATGTCACGCTCCTTTGACACTCTCCTTGTCAGAGGTGCCAAGGGTATAATCGCACTTGACAAAAACGATGCCCCCGCTTTCACCGAAAGGCTCTCGGAGATCTCCTTCGGAGCTGTTATAAACAATGCGGTAATGATGCTTGAGAGAACGGGAAAATACCTTTCCTTCAACTGTGCACAGTATCACGCACAGTATAACTCGGATAAAAGCTGTGCCGTCATATCGGCAGAGCAGCTTATGTTAAAAAATGCACCCACTCCGACGGACAAAAATCTTATTGCAAAAAAAGGTGCCAACAATAACGTCAAATTCTCCGACGTGACAGGCTGTAAAAAGGCAAAGGAAATCCTCAAGGAATACTGTGCTGTGCTTGACAACCCGAGAGGTGCGTTTCTGTCAGGCAAGGGTATCCCCAAGGGTGTTTTACTGTACGGCCCTGCAGGTACGGGAAAAACAATGCTTGCAAAGGCCATGGCAAACGAATGCGGTGCCACCTTTATCCCCACCACAGCTACCTCCTTTTTCGGCTCTTTAGTCGGAGAAACGGAAAAAAATATCAGAGAGCTTTTCGCAAAAGCAAGAAAATACGCTCCCTCCGTCATCTTTATCGATGAAGCGGATGCTATTGCCAAAAAAAGAACAGGCTCCTCCTCCACCGCCCACAGCGAAGATGCTCTCAACACTCTGCTTTCCCAGATGGACGGCTTTACGGGAGATGAGCAAAGGCCCGTCTTCATTCTTGCGGCAACCAACTATGAGATAAGCGGAAGCACAGGTCAGATACTTGACAAAGGCTTTGTCAGAAGATTTGACAATAAGATAATGGTCCCTCTGCCCGACACAGATGACCGAAGGGAGCTGATCTCAAAGCTTCTGAAAAAGCACAGTATCGATTTCAAAGAAAACAATGAAAAAGCTCTGTCCACTCTGGCCACCAGAACAAGCGGCATGAGTAATGCCGATATTGAGTCGATGGTGCTCCAATACATACGCTCTCTCGGCACGAACGAGCCCGATCACACGGCACTCCTTGACACACTTGACTCTTACAGATACGGCGAGATAAACAAAACGTCTGAAGATGAACTCAGAAGCTGTGCCTGTCATGAAGCAGGCCATGCTCTCGTTTCCCGCCTTTGCGGTGTCACCCCCTTATTCCTCACCGTAGTATCAAGAGGTAATTACAACGGATATACCGAAAGTCCCGACAACGAAAACAGCACCTACACATATTCTGAGCTTATGAACATGGTATGCAGGTGCCTTGCGGGAAGAATTGCCGAAACGGAGCTTTTCGGGGCATCGAAAGGCATAAACTCAGGTGCAGGTGCCGACATCAGACTGGCACGCTATTATGTAAAGACCTGCCTTGAAGACTACGGCATGGGTAAAAGACTTTACAGCGGCTTTGACGCAGAGGAGGGTGAGGCTCTCATGCGAAAGCAGCTTGAAAGAACCGAAGCGATGATAAAGGAACACCGTGAAATTCTTCTTAAACTGACAGATCTTCTGGTCTCCAAAAAAAGTCTCGACCAGCCTCAGCTTGATAAGTTTTTTAAAAACGAGGGAATATAACTCTTTAAAAACTACAAATATGGATAGTTATATACATAAAATATTGACATTTGATGAACTTTGCTATATACTGGAAATATAAAAACACCATAGGAGGTTCGTTATGGATAACAAGATCTTATTCGGAATTATGACAATTCTTTTTAACGCTATCGGCGTTCCTTGCTTTATGCAGGGCCACACTAAAGCCGGTATTCTCAGAATAGTTCTGGGAATCGTTACGTGCTCTGTTATCATGATCATCAATGAGATCATGGGTATTATTCTCGGCATCCAGATCCTTACAATGTCTGACGAAGAATACAATGCTAAAAAGGGTACGTTCGCAAAGGGTATTCCCAATATGTAATCAATACATATCAAGCGTTAATTTTTAACCTGAAAAGGCTGTAAAAACCGATCGTTTTTACAGCCTTTTTTATGACCTGTGTATCATTTGGAGCTTGAAAAATAATCAAGCTTTCCGTTTTTTGTATAGCTCAGTTTATCGACGATAACAGTTTGTTCGGGTATCATATGCTGTGGGAGTGTATTTTTAATAAACTCATTTACCGCTTTTGTCCCGTATTTTTTTGAAATGCCGTTCTTCAGAACGATATGAGCCTTTGCACATTTACCGTGAGAATGCTTCCTATCATCGACAGCCGTTATCATACACCTCTCCACAACAGGACAGGTAAGCAGCTGCTGTTCGATGGAATAAGGGGATATTTTCGTTCCGTCAAAGCGAACGTACATTCTTTTGCTTCTTTCACAAAAGAAAAGATTTCCCATATCATCAAGATAGCCTATATCACCGCTGTGAAGCCATGTTTTGCCGTCTTTATGCTTTCTCAGAAGCTTCTCGGTCAGCTCAGGCTCATTGTAATAACCCTGACAGACCGATGGGCTGAAAATACATATTTCACCTTTTGTATTGGAGGGCAGCACCTCAAGGGTATCAGTATCAAAAATACCTACCTTCGTATTCTTCAGCGGAATACCGATGCTTCCTTTGGGAGTGCCCGGAACGGGCGAGGTGCCCGAAGAGGTGGTTTCCGAAAGGCCGTAGGCACTTCTCAGCCATGCTCTGCTTCCTCCGTTTTTAAGAATGCTGTTGAGCTTATCTTCAAAATTGGGATTTACGCTGTCTCCTCCGACAATGATAGTGTTTATGAACGAAAGGTCACACCCCTCAAAACGTTCCCTTATAAAATATTCCCAATGTGCAGGAACAGTAATAAGTACGTTTGGCTTTTCCTTTAATATGATCTTTTTAAGATTTTTAGGCTTCACGAGTGGTATCAAAGCTATTTTAAGTCCTCTTGAAAGGGGAAGATGGGTAGCAACAGTAAAGCCGTAGCAAGTGAAAAGCGGCATTATATTCAGAAGCACATCCTTAGGCATGGCATCACACTCTCTGTCACCGCTTTGATATACTGACGAGTTGACATTCTCATTTGTCAGTATGATGCTTTTTCTGCCGTAGGTAGTCCCGCTTGTATAAAAATAACCGAATATATCATTTTTACTTCTTTGTGCAGGAAGGTTTTCTCCCCTTGACTCATAAGCCATGAATTCCTTGAAGCTCATAATGTTACGTTTTTTATGCTTCAAAAAGGTTCTTCCTCTGAAAAAATCGCAGAAGTCGGAAATGAAATGGTGTTTTCCCTGAAGACTGAATATGGGAGATATATATACGATCTGACAGCTTTTAAACTCTGCAAGCTCATTCACCTGAAAATCGGGAACGATACACAAACGGGGCTTGAAGGTTTCAAGTGTGCTTCTTATCTCTTCCTTTCGGGAACGGCAATCAAAAGCACAGTATACCGCTCCGATCTTATTGATCGCATATATTAAGTATATCGCTTCGGGCATACCGGGAAGTGAAAGAGCAACAACGTCGTTTTCCTTAATTCCGTATGCTCTGAGTGCGCGCTCAGCTTCCAGTATCTTTTCAAAAAGTCCCCTGTACGTAAGCTTATATCCGTAAAAATCTATTGCCGTAAGCTCTGAGTATTTTTCCGAATTTTCTTTAAAATACTCATATACAGTCATATTAAATGGTATGTATTCCGAATAATTGTGCATAAATACTCCCTCAATTGCTTATGTTATAAATTATGTTATGTATTATAGCACATGGTTTAAATGGTGTCAAGTTATAACAAATAGCATATAGTTTGAACATTTATCAAGTTATAATATTATTATAGAACAACTAATTCTTTTTTGCAATACCATCTGCTTTTGCGGGATGGTCATTTGTGAAAATAAGCAGATGGAGGAAGCTGTATGGGAGAAAAATTAATAATAAAAAAGAAATCTTTCAAGGGTGACGACGGATACAAAACCTTTTCGATCAGAATAAAAGAAGAGACGGTTGAAAAGCTGGATCAGCTTTCAAAGGAGACAAACCGTTCAAGAAACGAGCTTATAAATCTTCTTTTGGATTTTGCCATCGATAACAGCGAGGTGAATTAAATTCAAAAAAGCGAAAAGCCACTACAGCCTTTCGCTTTTTTGATTAACAAGAAGTCCTCTCGGCACAGCACAAGACTATATTTTTTTGCAATACATCATGCTGTGCCGAGAGACAACCTTTCAATGTTTTGAACAGGCTAAAAATAACGGAGGCATGATGATCTGCATTCTTTTGCAAATCACACACCTCCGTTATTTTCATGTGAAAGCACTCAGGCTCTCGATGATCGGAAAAATATATATCCTATTATTGCTCTGTTAAGAGCAAGAACAGCAAAACTGTTAAAGCTCAATGGATAAAATGATATGCAGGTATGTACCTCAACAATTCTTTGTTTTATTTAC
>JAZSLF010000094.1:0-25781 GCA_045535205.1 Eubacteriales bacterium | reverse complement strand
TATCTTCGGTGCAACAGGCGGCGTTATGGAAGCTGCTCTCAGAACTGCATACGAGGTTCTTACAAAGGAAGAGCTTGATGTTTTTGAATTTTATGATGTTTGTGGTGTTGAAGGCATCAAGGAAGCAACATACACTATCGCAGGTAACGAGATCAGAGTTGCTGTTACTTCCGGTACAGCTAACGCAGGTAAGCTTCTTGACATGATCAAGAGCGGCGAAAAGTCCTATGACTTCATCGAAGTTATGGCTTGTCCCGGCGGTTGCGTAAACGGCGGCGGTCAGCCTATCCAGCCCGCATCCGTTCATAACTTCTCTGACATCAGAGCAGCTCGTGCAGCAGGTCTCTATGCTGACGATAAGGCTCTGCCCATCAGAAAGAGTCACGAAAACCCCGACGTTAAGGCTATCTATGCTGAATACTTCGGCGAACCCAATTCTCATAAGGCTCACGAAGTTCTTCATACAGGCTACACAATGCGTAAGAAGTATTAATTTACACTATAGAGAACCCCAAGAGCTAAAAACTCTTGGGGTTCTTTTATGATATAAAATTGTGTTAAATAAGAAGACGCTTGAGAGAAAGGCTGTCTTTGGAATTAACCACTCCGTCTCCGTTTATATCTGCATTTGCAAATACTATCTGAGTTGCGTCCAGTAGTCCTGCCATATACCGTCTCATATAAATCGTATCTCTTGCATTGAGTACACCGTCACCGTTTACGTCACCGGGCATTAAGGTTGAAGGGTCTCTGTCACCGCACTCTGTACATACACCGTCAACATAGTTATGGGCTGTTACATCTGTTACGCTGTCTGCATAGCTGTAGCCGCAAGCGGTACAGGTATGGGTGGTATAACCTGTCTCTGTGCAGGTAGGTTCGGTTATTACCGTTTCATAAAGGTGGCCTGTTGCAGATACTTCGTCTGCGATATAATAATCACCGCATTCAGAGCAGGTATAGGTTGTGTAACCGTCTTCTGTGCAAGTGGGAGCAGTTACAACAGCTACATAGCTATGCTCCTTCTCAGCACTCTCATACTCAATAGCTGTAACGTCTGTTACCGCATCACAGCACAGACAATGGCGGCTCTTGGAACCGTTTTTAGTCTCTGTAGCTTCAACATCTACGGTGTATTCCGAGTCAAAGGCGTGTCCTGTCGCCGCAAGTGTCTCCGTCTTAGCGTCACCGCACACAGAACATACAAATTTCAACTCTCCCGCTTCTGTACATTCAGCCTTTTCGGTTATAAATTCAACCGTGTAGCTGTGGCCTGCGGCACAGATCTCTTCTCTCGTTTCGGAAGTTCCGCCCGTTCCCGTAGTAATGGACCAGCCGCTTGAGGAGGTCATTTCGGGACACGAAAAAACTATATAATTGATATTTTTAATTGCAACCGTACTGAAATATACGGTATTATTATAAGTAACGTTTATGGTTTTACCGCTTGATATACTTGTCGTTGAACGCACGTATCCCTGTCCTGAAGTTGAAGGCGTAGCAGACATCTGAGAACTTCCTGCGGCAAATATCGTACCGCCCGTAATGTTGAAGCTTCCGTCACAGTCAACGGGATTTCCGTCACTTCCTGAAGGGGCACCCCAAACGACAACGCTTCCTCCGTTCATATTGAAATTACCGTTGGAATCCATGCCGTCACTGTTGGTATTAACGTAAAGGTTGCCGCCGTTTATATGTATAGCATAAGCTGAGGTAGTTGTAGTACCTGTGTTTCCTCCTGCACTTCCGCCCCAGCTGCCGCCGGGTTTTGTAGGTCTGCCTGCGGTTCCTCCGGGATTGAAGCCCTCAGTTGAATCACCCGCCGCATTGACACCGTCATCGGAAGAAATTACGTAATATGTTCCGCTGTAGAAATACACGTTGCCGGCTTCAAGACCTTCATAACAGGCGTTCACACTGATGCTAAGGTCGTCATCGGTTCCGTTTTCAATACCCATTGTGAGAGACGTGTCCGCATGAACACCGTCATCAGAAGTAAGAATAATGAAAACACCGCCCTCAATTACTGCGTAGGCATCGGAATGAATTGCATCGTCGGGGGTATTTATATTAAAAATTCCGCCTGTAATATCTATTGTGTTGGTGGCCTCAGAGGTATCTGTCGAATCTGTTGAGTCTGAGCTGAAGGAGGCTTTTATACCCTTGCAGCTCATCGTGTCTCCGTTAAAGGAGGAATCTGTATATCCGCTTCCGGATTTCAGATTGAAAATACCGTCTGTAATAATAATATCCTGAGCACTCTGAATACAGTCATATCCTGCTTCAACGGCAATTACACCGCCGTTTACATAGATCATACCGCTGCAACCGACAGTCGCATCTACAGCTGAAGGGTCGGTACGAATGCCGTCTTCCGCCGCTGTTACGTTTACTACACCTGAATTTACCGTAAGAGTATTATCTGAAGAAATTCCGTGTTTTACGGAAACCGCATTTATAACTGCACCGTCAATGGTAAGAGAGCCGTATTCCGCAACCTTAATTGCATTCTTAGTAGAACAATTAAGGTTTATAACACCGCTTCCGTTAATTGTTATATTGGCATAATCCTTACCTTTAATTACTGCGGATTCAGCATATTCTGCGTTTGTTCCGTCACCGCCGTCTTCTGCTGCACCGTAAATATCACCGTTGTTGAATTCAGCATCTGAAAAAGAGTTGATATGTCCTTCAAGGGCAGTGATCGTTACCGTGCTTGTTGAGTTTTTCTTTACTGTAATGGGTGAAGTAAAGGAAGAATAAAGCTCAACACCTGCAAGAAGAAGTACAGCCGGAGCTGTGGCTTCCTTCTTTACAGCGATGGACATATCGTTTCCTTTACCGTCAAACACATAAGTGCCGCCGCTTTTTTTAATGCTTACGCAAAGCTTATAGGTATCGGTGTTGGAATACACGGCACCGCCATCGTCAAGAGTAACGGCTTCCACCGTATATTCTTCGTTTGCCGCATTTATTCCCGTGATTTCGTACTTTGTACTGCTTCCTTCATATACTGTAACAGTATCCCCGTCAAAACGGAAGGTGGTATAGCCTATGGGCACCTGCACTGTATACGTGGAGTTTTGTTCATAGGTCAAGGTTACCGTTACAACGCCGACTGCTCCCGAAACTCCGTTTACGTAAGCTCTGTTGTTTGAAACCTGTACGGTTGCAATTGAAGCATCGTCAACAGAGGCCGATAATATTTTGCCGTCTCCTGCGGGGGTAAGAATTGCTCCTGTATTGGCAATCGGAGTATATACGCAGGCAAAACGCTCTGCGGCAGATACCGTTATTACTGTCGCTGATACCATACAAAGTATCAGAATAAAAGCAATAATTCTTTTCATATTTTTCATATGCCTCTCCTTTTTCTGTACTTTTCGGACAAGTAGAAACTCATCTTGTCCATCATTACAATATACTGTTTTTCTTAAAAAATTCTGAAAGCATTTTTTCAGATGTTTTTAAGAAGAATGTTATTTAATCAATATAAAGGAGAAAAAGCTGATGCAAGGAGTACCCTATGAAAATACTAATTGTTGAAGACGAACGTTCCCTCGCCGAAGCTCTGGGTCAAATTCTTACACGTGCAGGTAATTTTATTGACACAGTTTACGATGGGCAAAGCGGGGTTGATTATGCTGTGAATTTCTCATATGATATTATAATATTTGATGCAATGCTTCCCGTCCTCGACGGATTTAAAGCCGTTAATATATTAAGAAAAAAAGGAATTCACACTCCAATACTTATACTGACAGCCAAAAGCTCTGTTTCCGACAAGGTGGAAGGACTCCGCATGGGTGCAGACGATTATATGACAAAGCCCTTTGATACCGAAGAGCTGCTTGCAAGAGTCAACGCACTCACCCGAAGAAAAGGAGAAATAGCTCTTGATGAGCTTCAATTTGAGGATACTGTCCTCGATCTTAAAAATGCCATTCTTTCCTGTAACGGAGACAGCGTTCAGCTGAGTAAAAAAGAATTTGAGGTTGCCCGCATTTTCTTCTCAAATCCCAAAATTACAATTACAAAAGAAACTCTTATCATAAACGTTTGGGGAATAGAATCGGAAGCCACCGACAACAACGTGGAAGCGTATATTTCATTTCTAAGAAAAAAGCTGAAATATTTAAAAAGCCGCATTTCCATTAAAAACATACAAAAGATCGGATACAGGTTGGAGGTAAAACAATGCTGAAAACCTACCGCAAACGGTTTATCATTCTCAATATGTGTCTTATTGGCCTTGCACTTTTATCTGCCCTGATAGCCGTTTCCGTATATACCTTTCACATTTATACAGACGAGCTTGAAAAAACAATGATGCAGGTGGTTGACTCCGTTGAGCCTCTCACCTTTGATGTTGAATCAAAAGAAGAAGGCTCTGCTCCAAAGGATGACGGAGGGCCTCCAAAAAAAGACGAGAAGACCGAACAACCTGAAAAAAAGCGTACCGAAAGCCCCGACAGTCCTAAGAACACAAGCAAAAGTAAACGTACAAGAGATCCAAAAATAGTTACGGTATGCTATTACAGCAAAACAGAGGAATATTCCATCCGTTCATACGATTTAAACATATCTGAGGATAGACTGAAGGCTGCCGCCGAGCTTGCGGCCTCTCAGGAAGAAAAGTTTGGAAAACTTCCCGGCTACAGACTGTATTATTACAGAAGCACATACCCAAACGGCTACTGTGTTGCCATTACTCATATCAGCTATTTTCACGGCTCTATGATAAACTTTGTATCTATTCTTCTTGTCGTTTTTGTTGTTGCCATGATACTGTTTTATATTCTCAGCCACAGGCTTTCAATGGTTGCCGCCAAGCCCCTTGAAAAAACAATGCTTCTGGAAAAACAGTTCGTTGCTGACGTTTCTCATCAATTGAAGACCCCTCTTACAGTTATTCTTGCCAACAACAGCATAATAAAAGAAAATCCGTCAGCTTCCGTTTCCGAGCAGCTGAATTGGATAGAAAACACGGATACGGCCGCAAAGAAAATGATGGACCTTATTGAAAACATGCTTACGTTGTCCGCTGTAGAATTTACGGGACACAAGCCTCAAGAGGAAAAATGTGATCTTTCGGCGGTAGTTACCAAAGCGGCACTCCAGCTGGAATCAGTTGCTTTTGAAAAAGGCATATGTCCTGACATGGACATTGAAGAAGGTATATCGATCATGGCAAACCTCGAATATCTTCACACTATTTGCAGAGGGCTTATTGACAATGCCTTAAAATACGAACCGGTCGGCGGAAGCATTTCAATAAGGCTATATTCAAAAAAGAAAAATACATACCTATGTATTCACAATAAAGGAAGCTTTATCCCAAGCGAAGATATTCCCCATATTTTTGAACGCTTTTACAGAAGCTCAACCGTCAGAGACGAGCAAAACGGATACGGATTGGGTCTTGCCATTGTAAAGGAAATGACGGAAAAATCTAAAGGAACTATCTCCGTTCAAAGCTCAGAAAACAGCGGCACTCTGTTTACCGTTATTTTTCCGACCGCTTAAAAACTTACCGTAAGGGAGGACCGTATGGCAAAAATCAAAGTGTCCGATGGAATGATATTTGAACGGTACGAAAAAAAATACCGTATATCAGAGGACACCTATAAGCTGTTATCCGACAGGCTTTCGGAATATATGACCCCTGACAAATACGGACAGTATACCATTTGCAGTCTCTACCTTGACAATGACAACTTCGACCTTATACGAAAATCCATGGAAAAGCCGAATTACAAGGAAAAAATACGGCTTCGCAGCTACGGGGTCCCTTCGGAAAGCTCTAAGGTCTATCTTGAGCTGAAGAAAAAGCTTGACGGCATAACCTACAAGCGAAGGGTCTCTTTACCCTACGGTGAGGCTCTCCGTTATATAGAAAACAGAACAACTGAGTTTGACAGCGGTCAGATATTCAACGAAATAACCTATTTTCTTGAACGCTATAAGCCAAGCCCGAAGGTACTTCTGTTTTACGACAGAACTGCTTTCTTCGGAATTGAAGACAAAAATCTACGTATAACCTTTGACAACAACATCAGATACAGAAACACAGATCCCTATCCTCACAACGACGGCTTTTCTATCCCCATAATAACCCCCGATGAATACATAATGGAAATAAAGGTGCCCGGTGCTTTCCCCATATGGCTTTCAAAGCTTCTGTCGGAGCTTGGCATATATCCGACATCCTTTTCCAAATACGCAACCGCTTATACTCACATTCTCACAAAGGAGTCCGTTTATGTTAAATAATCTGATCTCAAATTCACAGAATCTGACAGTAACGACGCTTATATGTCTAACATCCGCTTTAGTGCTTGGACTTGTCATAGCTTTAATATATATGTATAAAAGCACATATACAAAAAGCTTTGTTATTACTTTGGCCCTTTTACCTGCCATGGTAGAGACCGTCATTCTTCTGGTCAACGGTAATTTAGGTGTGGGCGTTGCGGTAATGGGAGCCTTCAGCCTTGTAAGATTTCGTTCCATTCCCGGAAGTGCCAGCGAAATAACCGCCATTTTCTTCGCTATGGCGGTTGGTCTCGCCTGCGGCATGGGATATGTGATCTACGGTGCAGTGCTCACTCTCGTCATCGGAATTATAATCATTCTGTATAATTCTCTTAAATTTGGAGAAGGCAAGGCTACGGAAAGAAACCTTAAAATAATAATCCCCGAAGACCTTGACTACGCAGATATATTTGATGATATTTTTGAGCTTTATACAAAAAAAGCAAGTCTTGAGAGAGTACGCTCAACTAACCTGGGCAGTCTGTTTGAGCTCAAGTATACCGTAGTTTTAAAAGACATAAAAAAAGAAAAAGAATTTATCGATAAGCTCAGAGAAAGAAACGGAAACCTTAACATTTCCTGTTCAAGACTCTCTGATGCAAAGGACTCTCTGTGATACTGTGTTAATTTGCAAAAAACACTTTTCATATCTCCTAAAAAAAGTTAAGCGAAAAGTCTCTTTCCGATTATAGTCGTCGGAGGGGGACTTTTCGCTTTTAATTCTTCTTATTCAGTCAAATCGGTAATAAGTCTTACGATTATACCCGTAATTTTTTCCATTGAGGAAACGGGGATATATTCAAAGCGAGAATGAAAATTTTCACCGCCTGTGCAGAGGTTGGGACAAGGAAGACCTTCAAAGGAAAGTCTTGCACCGTCTGTACCGCCACGGATGGGGATTATTACCGGCTCAACGCCTTCTTCTCTCATTGCCGACTTTGCTCTGTCGATTATATACATAAAAGGCTCTATCTTTTCCTTCATATTATAATAAGAGTCCTTTACCGTACACGAAACAGCTCCTTCGCCCCATTTATAATTTATCTTTTCTGCGATGCTTTCTATTACCGCTTTTCTTTCGCAGAATTTTTCCATATCGTGATCACGGATTATATAGCGGAGAGTTGCTTTTTCAACAGCACCCTCCATTGAAAGAAGGTGGTAAAAGCCTTCGTATCCTTCGGTATCGAAGGGACTTTCACCTTCCGGAATAAGTGAATGGAAATCGTGTGCCATCTGCATGGCACTTTTCATTTTGCCCTTGGCTGAGCCGGGGTGAATGGAAACACCGTAAAAATCAATTACTGCTGATGCCGCATTGAAGTTTTCATATTCTATTTCACCGAGAGCACCGCCGTCAACGGTATAGGCGTAGTCTGCACCGAAGAAGGAAACGTCAAAGAGGTCGGCACCTCTGCCTATTTCTTCATCGGGAGTAAAGGCAATCTTTATATCTCCGTGAGGAATATTATTCTGAACGATATATTCGACAGCGGAAACTATTTCGGCAATACCCGCCTTATCGTCAGCACCTAAAAGTGTTGTGCCGTCGGTAACGATAAGCTTTTCTCCCTTATATTTTGCAAGTGCGGGATATTCCTTTTCGCAAAGGTATATACCCTTTTCTTCGTTCAGAAGAAGGTCTTCGCCCGTATACTCTGCAATTTTTGGGTTTATCACTTCATCGGGAGCATCACAGCTTGTATCAAGATGAGAAATAAAGCCGATCGTATTCTTGGCTTCTGCGTTAGCCTTTAGGGTCGCATAAAGGTAACATTTATCCGTAAGAGTAACGGATAGACCAAGTGCTTCAAGCTCTTTTTCAAGATACTTTGCAAGTATCCATTGTTTTTCCGTACTGGGACAGCTTTCGTTTTCCTCAAGGGACATGGTGGGAATTTTTACATATTCAAGAAATCTTTCGTGTACTTTTTTCATTTTGATCTCCAAACTTAATTACAGTCTTTTTACTGTACTTCTTATGCTATAGGCGGCAAAGGATGCAATTGTAATTTTTACCGCATCGAAAATGAGAAACGGAACTACGCATACGCTGAGTGCAGAGCCGAAGGAAGCCTTCATGATAAACATATACCACAAAGCACCGCAGGCATAGCATAAAACCGTTCCTGCCGCCATTCCGAGAGGATAGGCGATTTTTTTATTTTCCAGAAGGTCGATGATAAGGCCTGTGATAAATGCACATGGAATATATCCGACAATAAAACCGCCGCCCGACCAGAGAAGTCTTGAAATACCGCCCGAAAACCCCGAAAAAACGGGAAGACCGACAGCACCGAGTGATGCATATATGAGCATTGAAATGGCAGCTCTGTACTTGCCGAACACCGCAGCCACGATATATACGCCTAAGGTGGCAAGGCTCACGGACACAGTACCCACAGGAAAGCTGACGGGAGCAAGCACGCACATGACAGCCGCACCGAGTGCGATTTTTATAAGATCTGACGTTTTATTCTTTTTTTTCATATTATATCCTGTTACTTCTGTTTTTCTTTATTTTCGCAGTTCATCTTGCAGGAGGTACAATTACAGCAGCACGGTGCTCCGTTTTTCGACCTTTTCTTTTTTATCATATATACTACGCAAAGTATCAAAAGAACAAGTGTCGCAGCTAATATCAAAATATCAAGAAATCCCATGTTATACTATAAGACCTCCCACGCTGTATACAAGAAAGGCAACAAGCCATGCAACTGCACATTGAAGCAGAACTACTCCGACAGCTTTAAGATTGGAGTCGAACTCCTTTTTGTACGTTGCCACAGTTGCAACGCAGGGTGTATAGAGAAGATTGAACAAAAGGAAGCTGAAGGCACTGAAGGGAGTGAACATCTGCGAAAGTGCCGCAGGAAGCTCTGCCGATGAAGCTCCGAGAAGAACACCCAAGGTGCTCACAACTGCTTCCTTGGCTGAAAAGCCCGAAACGAGTGCGATAACGGCTCTGAAATCGCCGAAGCCGAGAGGTGCGAACACAGGCTCCAACCATTTTGCGACAATTGCCAAAATGCTTTCGCTGTTATCAGTTGTAAAATTAAACTTAGGATCAAAGCTTGTAAAGAACCAGATGACAAGACTTGCGACAAAGATAACGGTGAAAGCTTTTTCAATAAAGCCTTTTGCCTTTTCCCACATCATTCTGAGTGTTGATTTTGCCGTAGGAAGTCTGTAATTGGGAAGCTCCATTACAAAGGGAGCAGATGCGCCCTTGAAAGCAAATTTATTCATTATAAGGGCAGCAATAACGCCCACAGCCATTCCTATCACGTACATTGACAGCATAACTACCGCGCTGTGATTGGGAAAGAATGCTGCTGCAAAGACTGCATAGATGGGAATTTTGGCGCTGCAGCTCATATAGGGAATAAGAAGCATGGTCATTTTACGATCACGCTCCGAAGACAGAGTTCTCGTCGCCATAACGGCAGGTACGCTGCAACCGAAACCTATTATCATGGGAACGAAGCTTCTGCCCGAAAGACCCACAAGACGAAGCAGCTTGTCCATAACAAATGAAACTCTTGCCATATATCCCGTATCTTCAAGGAGAGACAGAAAGAAAAAGAGTACAACGATTATGGGAAGGAAGGAAAGCACACTGCCGATACCCGCGAGGATACCGTCAGTTACGAGTGAGTGTACTACGGGGTTTATTCCGTAGCTTTCAAGTCCTTTATCCACAACATCTATCACAAAGTCTATTCCCATAGTCAGAATATCCGAAAGGAATGCGCCTATTACGTTGAAGGTAAGATAGAATATGGACAAAAGTATAAGGAAAAAGATGGGGAGCGCAAGATACTTATTGGTGAGTATCTTATCTATTTTTACGCTTCTTTTATGTTCGGGAAATTCGCCCTTTTTCTTTACCGTATTACTGCATACCTTTTCGATAAAGTCATATCTCATTTTTGCAAGGGCAGCGTTGCGGTCAAGACCGCCTTCGGTCTCCATTTCCCAGACCAAGTGCTCTGCACTTTCAAGCTCATTCTGCGAAAGTCCGAGTCTTTCAACAAACAAACTGTCTCCCTCAATCAGCTTCATAGTCGCAAAACGTGAGGATATGCCGACCGCATCTGCGTGGTCTTCGACCATGTGAGAAAGAGAATGGATACACCTGTGAACAGGACCTTTTTCGCAAAGGTCTCTGACTACGGGTAAAGTCTTTTTCTTACCGATGTTAACCGTGACGTCGATAAGTTCCTCTATTCCCTCGTTCTTTGCGGCGCTTATGGGAACGACGGGAACGCCTATTCCTTCGGAAAGCTCATGTATATCAATAGAACCGCCGCCTGCACGTACCTCGTCCATCATATTGAGAGCAACTACCATAGGCACTCTCATTTCCATAAGCTGTACCGTAAGATAAAGATTACGTTCAAGATTTGTCGCATCAACGATATTAAGAATAACGTCGGGCTTTTCATCTATTATGTAGTCACGGCTGACTATTTCTTCAGCGCTGTAAGGTCTGAGAGAATAGATACCGGGGAGGTCAACTATCTCTGTGTGCTTATGACCCTTAACTTCTCCCGTTTTTCCCTCTACGGTCACTCCCGGAAAATTGCCCACGTGGGCATTCTCGCCCGTAAGTCTGTTAAAGAGCGTGGTCTTACCGCAATTCTGATTTCCTATAAGAGCTATCTTCATTTACACTCCTCCACGTTCTTTTCTACTTCCACAATTGAAGCATCCGCTGTTCTGAGAGTCAGCTCATAGCCCCGAAGCCTTATTTCAACAGGGTCTCCCATAGGTGCATACTTAACTATCTGAACCTTTGTCCCCGGTATGATGCCCATATCAAGAAGTCTGATGCGGAGCTCTCCTTCACCTCCAACGGAGATTACTGTACATTTTTCACCTGCTTTAAGTTCTCCAAGCTTCATTTTTCACTCCTGTATATCGGTTATTTTTTCTTTTGAATTTATGCATTTGTCTATAAAGCCTTCAAGTGCTTCAATATACCCTGCCTTGTCCACAAGGAAGGACAGCCCGTGTCCTGCATCTTCAACCGAAAAGAGCTGTGCGTCACAATACTGAAGGGCAAACTCATAGTTTCTAACGGACATTTCATAAGGAACAAGCGTGTCTGCCTTTCCGTGTGCAAAAAATATCGGAAGTTTATTTTCTACAAGTGCCTCACTTGTTGTATCACCCTCAAAGTTAAAACCGAGAAACACCTTTGATACAAACGCCGCCGTATAAAAATAAGGAAATTTCGGGATTTTAAAATCCACCTTTAAGAATTTTTCAAACATTTCAAGTGCCGACGTATAGCCGCAATCTGCAATAACGCCTTTTACGTTTGAGGGAAGCTCAAGTCCCGATGCAAGAAGCACCGTTGCAGCACCCATTGAAACACCGTCAAAGATGATGGGCATATGGGGATATTTTTCAGACAGGAGCCTTGCCCAGTCTCTCACGTCATATTTTTCCTTTCTGCCGTAGCAGATATATTTACCTTCGCTCTCCCCCGAAGCTCTCTGGTCGGGAAGCAGACAGGAAAAACCCATTTTGTGAAAAGACTCTACCGCACATGAAAAATCATGCACAGGGTTTGAACGGAAGCCGTGTACCATTATCACTATTGCCTTCATGTTCTCCACAGGCAAAAGTCTTGCCTTCAGCTTCAAACCGTCAAAGGAGGTTATTTCAAAAACTTCTTTTTTGCATGATGCAATATAGCTTCTGCCCTCTCTTATTTCATTTATCCAGGGACGTGCCTCTGAGTAAAGGTCCTCAGCATTCAATACCCTGTTCTTATCCTCAAGCCGCACCCATGCACTCTCTTTTTTTCTGTCTTTTCTTTTAAGATACCTGACAAACGCAATTTTCACAAAAAAGAGAGTTCCGAAAATAAGGGCAAGAAGGACTATTAAAAGCACCGAAACCGCTATTATCCAGCCTATCATTTCTCTATCATCTCCATAAGCGTTTTTTCATCAATTACTTTAATTCCGAGCTCACCTGCTTTTGTAAGCTTTGAGCCTGCATCCTCACCTGCGACCACGATGGAGGTCTTTTTGGAAACGGAGCCTGTGACCTTGCCGCCGTTTGCTTTAATGAGAGAGGCCGCTTCGTCTCTTGTCATAACGGGGAATTTGCCCGTCAGAACGAAGGTGAGTCCCGAAAGCTTATCTGAGGTCCCGGCAGATTCGGTTTTATTTACCGCCGTGTCAACGCCTGCCGCTTTAAGATTATCTATTATTACTCTTGTTTCGTCAAGTGCGAAAAACTCCGTTATTGAACGTGCCGTTATCTCGCCGATGTCTTCGACCTCAAGAAGAGTCTCTTTCGACGTATCAAACAAGGCTTCCACAGAGCCGACCTTTGATATTACCGCCTGAGAAGCACTCTCGCCCGTATGACGAATGCCCAGAGCATAAAGCAGTCTTGCACCGCCCTTTGTCTTTGATTTTTCAATTGCCGAAATCAGATTTTCCGCTGACAGCTCACCCATTCTGGAAAGTGCGGCCACGTCGTCTTTTTTCAGAGCGTAAATATCTGAAACGTTTTTTATAAGGGAATTTTCAAGGAGCATGGATACCACCTTCGGCCCCATACCTTCAATATCCATAGCACCCTTTGATGCGAAATGGATAACTCTGCGTTCAAGCTGTGCGGGGCAGGCGGCATTTATACATCTTACCGCCCCGCATCCCGTTTCAAAGCTTTCGCCTTCTGTATCAAATACGAGAGGCTGTGAGCAGGAAGGGCATAATTCGGGAAACACGTAGGGGATCTGCGTTCCGTCTCTTTTTTCGGGAACACTTGCCACTATTTCGGGTATGATGTCGCCCGCCTTCTGCAAAATGACGGTGTCACCTATTCTTATATCTCTTTCTCTGATTATATCAATGTTATGAAGTGTAGCTCTTGACACCGTTGAACCTGCTATTCTCACAGGCTCAAGCTCCGCTGTAGGTGTGAGCACTCCCGTTCTGCCGACCTGCAAAGTGATGTCACGGAGAACGGTCTGCTTCTGCTCAGGCGGAAATTTATAAGCGACCGCCCATTTGGGTGTGCTTGTATTTTCACCAAGCATTCTTCTTTGCTTCAACGAGTCAACTTTTATAACCACGCCGTCAATATCATATTCAAGACTGTCTCGGAGCTCTCCGAGACGAAGTATTTCGGAAACTATTTTTTCGCCGCTGTCGGTTACTGCAAGAATATCAATGACGGGAAAGCCGAGTCTTCTCATCTGACTTACACTTTCAGAATGGGTCTTAACCTCTCTGCCGTCGCCGTACAAATCACCGTACTGATGATTGAAAACGAACACGTCAAGCTGTCTTTCGGCTGTTATTTTTGACTCAAGCTGTCTGAGGGAGCCTGCCGCCGCATTTCTGGGGTTTGCCCAAAGCTTTTCGCCTTTTTCCTCTCTTGCTTCATTAAGCTCAGCGAACACCTTCCTTGACATATAGACCTCTCCTCTTACGCAGAGGGGAGCTTTATTGTCTATTTCCGACGGAACGCTTTTTATGGTTGCTATATTATCCGTCACGTTTTCGCCTGTGAGTCCGTCACCTCTTGTCGCACCTACGCTGTATTTTCCGTTTTCATAAAGAAGTGATACGGACAGTCCGTCTATCTTAGGCTCAACAGTAAAGAAGACCTCCGTCTCACCTTCTTCGGCAAGGGCTTTTTTGCAGCGTTCAACGAAGCTTATTACTTCCTCATGGCTGAACACATCGGTAAGGCTTCCCATTTTTACCTTATGGGGAACGGGAGCAAATTTCGCAAGTGCACTTCCGCCCACATTATGAGTGGGAGAGGAGGCTTCGTCAAATTCGGGATTTTCCGTCTCAAGCCGCTTCAGCTCCTCAAACATCATATCATATTCATAATCCGATATTTCGGGTGCGTCGTTTTCATAATAGAGCTTTGCATGATAAGCGATCTGCTCTCTTAATATATCTATTCTGTTTTTTATCTCTGCTTTGCTCATAATTACACCATGTCTCTCCGTTCAAAAATTCTATCTCATTATATATTATACTATTATTTATAATATTTTTCAACTGAACATAAAAAATATTTGACTTAATTATTGAGGTATGATATAGTTAAAATACAGCAAATTACATAATTTGTATCTGTTTTTTCAAGAGGTAAAAATATGGATAATAACATTTTAAGAAGTGAATATCCCCGTCCGTCATTTCTCAGAGGTGAAGATACGT
Source organism: Eubacteriales bacterium (assembly GCA_045535205.1). Classification (GTDB taxonomy): domain Bacteria; phylum Bacillota; class Clostridia; order Oscillospirales; family CAG-272; genus RUG14199. The sequence continues at coordinate 11,259 of JAZSLF010000094.1, read as the reverse complement.
GGCAAAATCTGAACGGAAAGTGGGAATTTGAAATAGATTGGGGCAAAAGCGGCAAGGAAAGAAATTTTCAAAACAGAGACAGCCTTTCGGGTGAAATCGTCGTTCCGTTCGTTCCGGAATCAAAGCTTTCAGGCATTGAATGTACCGAATTTATGGAATCCGTATGGTACAGAAAAACCTTCACCGTCCAAAACCTTTCTGAAAAGGAAAGAGTTCTTCTTCACTTCGGTGCCGTTGACAATTTTGCAACGGTATGGGTGAACGGCACCAAGGCGGGAGATCACCGTGGCGGCTACACCCCCTTTACCTTTGACGTCACTTCCCTTCTCAATGAAGGCGAAAACGTACTTGTAGTACACGCCGAGGACATTACCAGAGATCCCCTTCAGCCTTCGGGCAAACAATGCGACCGATACCACAACGTAATGTGTCTTTATACAAGATGCACAGGTATCTGGCAGACTGTATGGCTTGAATTTGTTCCAAAAACTTATATTAAAAATATTAAGATAACCCCCGACGTTCCGAACGAAAAAGCTCACGTAACCGTAATTCTTGACGGACACGACAACGTAAAGACACTTCGTGCCGTCGCCGCCTTTGAAGGCGACATAGTCGCAGATAAGGAAGTAAACGTCGCAGGTAAGTCCGTTACCTTTTCCCTCGATATAAAAGACCCTGTACTCTGGGACATCGGCAAGCCCAACCTTTACGATCTGAACATAACTGCGGGCGACGATATGCTGACCACGTACTTCGGCATGAGAAGCGTTTATACCGACGGTTACAAATTCTACCTTAACGGAAGAAGTCTTTTCCAGCGTCTCGTTTTAGATCAGGGTTATTTTGAAGAGGGTATCTACACCGCTAAAAGTGATGAGGATTTTGTTCGTGATATAGAGATGTCTATGGCGGCAGGCTTTGACGGTGCAAGAATGCACATGAAGGTCTTTGAACCCGGATTTATCTATCATGCAGACCACATGGGCTACATCCTTTGGGGAGAATATCCTAACTGGGGGCTTGACATTACGAGAACCGGCGCCTTTGAAGCTATTGCTTGCGGCTGGAGAGAACAGATCGAAAGAGACTTTTCAAGTCCTGCCATAATCGGTTGGTGTCCTCTCAACGAGACCTGGACAACTGCAAATGAAACAGTAAGAAACATTTATTTCCTTACAAAGACTCTTGACCCTTCCCGTCCTGCTATTGATGTTTCAGGTTATCATCACAGCGAGTACACCGACATCTACGACGTTCACGACTACGTTCAGGAGCCCGAAGAATTTAAAAAGCATTATGACCCTCTTGTAACAGGAGAAGGCGATGTCTTTATCAATGCTCCCGACAAGGAAGTAAGAGATCCTGCACTTCCCTATTTTGTTTCCGAATTCGGAGGCGCTTTCTGGGATATTGACAAAGAAGATGTTGAAGGAACAGATACGGCACACTCATGGGGCTATGGTGAAAAGCCTCAAAGTAAGGAGGATTTCTATAAGAGACTTGAAGGTCTTTGCGACACTCTTTTTGAAAACGAAAGGATCTGCGGCTTCTGCTATACACAGCTCACAGACGTAATGCAGGAACAAAACGGACTTTTTACATTTGACAGAAGAAATAAATTTGACCTTGACAGGCTGAAAGCTATCTTCTCAAAAAAGGCAGCTATAGAAAATGAATAAGTCAGATGCATAAGTTTCAAAAAGCTCCCTGTTTATAAGGAATACACCCAAAAATTCATATAAAAAGCGGCCGCTGTTACAGAAATGTTTTAGACAGCAGCCGTTTTTTGCATCTTGCCAAAAAGGGTGGCAAATAGTAACTTTTGCCGTCATTTTAACCATATGCCAAGAGCGTTTTTTGTGCATTTTGACATTTTTCACGTCATTTCGCACAAAAAGCGATATGTAGAAATGTTCATATTTAACGTGTATAATATAATGGATGTTTACTTTTGGAGGCATATTCGTGAAAAAGATATTATGGCTTTTCTTTGTTTGCGTTTGTGCTGTTGCCGCCATGACGATAAACGTCGGAGCGAGAGAATTTGAAATCTCGCCCACCGAAGAAACAGGCACCGTATCGGTGGAAGCCGCATACGGTTCAAGCAAAAGACAGGCTTTGATGGCAGCAAGTGCACAGGTAGCAAGCGGAACTGTTCCCGATCATCTCACCTATTTTGCAGAAGGAGCAAAATATCGTACCGTTGAAGACGGATATTACACTATCGCAGTAAGCGAAACAAATATGTGTTTTAACGTGGATTCCGACGGTGCAAACAGCGACTACGAAGGAATACGTATTACGGTTTGGGAAACTACAGATGACGTAACACAGCGTTTCCGCATAGTCATGAATGACGATTCCACCTATTCAATATATGCGGCGTGCAGCCACGGCGGATTTAACCGTGCGGTAGGCTACAATCCCAAAACAGACAACGTTGGTCTTTACAGCATTGACTCTCCCTACTTCGCATCCTTTTACATAAAAAACTCAAGTGACGGTACCACAAAATATCTTGTACTTGCTACTGACGAAACGAAATGTCTTGCTTTCAGCTACGATTATTTCTGCGGAGCTGAGGTAAAGCTTGTTCCCATAGACAGCGAAGATATGTACTGCACCTGGGAATTTACAACTTGGGGCACCTCCACATCGGGTGCAGGCGAAACGGCAATGTACCCCGCCGACATTCTCCTTGTAACACAGGGTCCCTTTGATATTTACTCACACCAAAATCAGAATGCCGCCGATATTCAGATCAACAACGGCACAAGTGCATTCGCCCCCTTTACCTGCAAGGTCGTTGAGATAAATGAGACCTGCGGTAACACCGTATGGCTTCAGAGTCTCTCACAGGTAAGATACGCAGACGGCTCATACGATTATATGACGGTTCTGTTTATGCACGACAATGATATAAGCGACATTTATCTCGGTCAGGTGCTTCTGCAGGGGCAGTATTTCTATGAAATGGGTACTGCAGGCTACGCACTCGGCGAACATATCCACATATCCTGCTACAGAGGTGAATATAATCCCGCAACCATGAAGATAAACAACGGAGAGGATACTACTCCCGTCAACATCTGGGATGCGTTCTTCCTCCCCGAAGGGATCCCCGTCCGTGACGATTACGGCATGAGTTGGGTATATAAAAAATAAATAAACCGCAACACATAAAGCGTGATGCTCTTAACGGAGATTTCACGCAGACCGAATAACATACAGAGAATGGGATGTAAAAAAACGACAGGCTTTTACATCCCATATTTTTTACTTTGAAAGCATATACATTATGACATATGTTGTTTTAGCAAAGCTCCGAAAAGCCACAAATGAATTTTTCTGTTTTTTATATCTTTATCCTTTTGAAGTCTTGACGGGATAAAAAAAGTGTGCTATACTGTATATAGTATAAAACCAAATAATTACAATGCATATTAAAGGATCCAGCTGGCTGCAGAGGAAGTTGGGTCCGTTTTGTTTTTCACAAAAAAGCTTTATTAATATAAAAAGGAGACAGCATTATGAAAGTACAGCTCCGGGAATTGATCGACCGTATTAGAAAGGACGGCGCAAAAGCTACTGTACACGAAACGGCGGTATTGGGATAATATGAGAAAACAACGGTCTAAAGTATCAACAACACATATTATACTGCTGAGCTTTTTGATAGCAATATTGATAGGTACAGCATTACTCTCACTTCCCATAAGCTCAGCTGACGGGAAAGCAAAGCCCTTTTTGGATGCACTTTTTACCGCAACAACCTCAACCTGTGTTACAGGTTTGGTGGTAACACCGACTGTTTCTTCCTGGAGTGTTTTCGGACAGGTTGTAATTTTAATTCTTATTCAGATCGGCGGACTTGGCGTTATAACCATTATGTCAGGTCTTATGATACTTTTACAAAAGAAAATGGGTATCGGTGACAGACTGCTTTTGCAGGATGCCTTTAATCTGAACTCACTTTCGGGGCTTGTCCGTTTTGTGAAAAAGGTTGTGACGGGAACTTTTGTAATAGAGGGCATCGGTGCTCTGCTTTATATGACGGTCTTTATACCTCAATTCGGGCCAAAAGGAATATGGATTTCGGTATTTACTTCCGTTTCTGCCTTTTGTAATGCGGGAATTGACATCATTGCCGAAAACAGCCTTTGCGATTATGCCCTCAATCCCATTATCAATATTATAACGTGTGCTTTGATTATCCTGGGCGGTATCGGTTATATTGTTTGGTGGGATGTACTCAGAGTTCTGAAAAAAGCTCGAACAAAAAAAGTAAAAATATTCAGAGATCTTACCCTACACAGCAAAATCGCTGTTACGGCAACCTTGATTTTGATTATAGTGGGTGCGGTATTGATTTTTGCATTTGAATATAACAATCCGCAAACGATCAAGGATTATACCTTGCTTCAAAAAATTGAAGTATCCTTGTTCCAGTCGGTTACAACGAGAACTGCCGGATTTGCGACAATACCCCAGGAAAATCTTACAAACGCAAGTGCTACAGTATGTTTGCTTTTGATGTTTATCGGCGGTTCACCCGTAGGCACAGCCGGCGGAATAAAAACTGTTACCTTCGCCGTACTTATGGCATCTGCTTTCGCCTCTGTCCGCAATAAAGAAGATACCGAGGTGTTTGGCAGACGGCTCACAAAACAGGCTGTCAGCAAAGCAACAGCCGTTACCTGTATGTCGTTTATTATTATGTTTACTTCAACAGTTTTGCTTTCTGCCGTAACAGATGCAAACGCATTGGATATTGTTTACGAAACTATAAGTGCAACAGCAACCGTGGGTCTTACAAGAAATCTCACCGCCTCTCTTGACAGCATCGGCAAACTTATTATTATCATAACGATGTATCTCGGAAGAGTAGGCCCCATATCGTTAGCCGTTGCATTCAAGGGAAATAAAGATAATCAGAATATCATAAGAAATCCCATTGAAGAAATCAGTATAGGATAAGGAGATATGAATTTTATGAGCATCAATAAAAGCTATGCCGTGTTAGGTCTCGGCAGATACGGAAGGTCTGTTGCGGAAGAACTTGTAAATAACGGTGCAGAAGTCCTTGCGGTAGACATTGATCAAAACAACGTCAATAATGCCATAGAAACAATCCCCGTATGCAAATGTGCCGATATTACCGAGCCGGAGGTAATCAAAAGACTCGGTATATCTAATATTGATACTGTCATTGTTGCTATGGCAAATAATCTTGAATCAAGCGTTATGGCTGTAACTCTCTGTAAAGAAGCAGGTGTTCCCACCGTTATTGTTAAATGCGGCAACGAAATGCACCAAAAGATTTTAAGCCGTGTAGGTGCTGATAAGGTGATCTTCCCTGAAAAAGAATCGGGGATCAGGCTCGCTAAGAATCTGCTTACATCAGGCTTTTCGGAAATGATCGAGCTTTCTGATGAAGTATCCATGGTAGAAATCGATGTCAGAGACGAGTGGGTTGGTAAAACGCTGATAGAACTCAGTCTCAGAAAAAAATATTCTATCAATGTGGTAGCTGTACGAAGCGATGACAAAATCAACACAACGATTGATCCTGCACTTCCCCTTGAAAAAGGAATGCAGCTTATAGTTATTGCCAATACCGCAAAGCTGCAGAAACTGAAATGATACTGCGGCAGGTTATATAATTAAAGCTGATCTTGCCTGTCATTGTAACCTTTTTACGATTTTGTATCATATTACTTTCTTTGTCTTGACATAAACAAACGGTAAAAGATTAAAGTCCCGGCAAAGAAATGCCCAAAGAAAAAGACTATGCCTTCAAAAACGAGGACATAGTCTTATTTTCTTTTTCGGAGACTTTTTTACAAAGTCCCTTTCATATTAGAATAATCCTGTTATTTTTCCGTTTTCGTCAACGTCGATACGCTCTGCCGCAGGGCTCTTGGGAAGTCCCGGCATTGTGAGAATATCACCCGTAAGAACTACCACGAAGCCTGCACCTGCGGAAACTTTTACGTTTTTAACCGTAACCGTAAAGTTTTCGGGAGCACCAAGCTTTGTGGGATCATCGGAAAAGCTGTACTGTGTTTTGGCAATACATACAGGAAGATTATCAAAGCCAAGTGCGGAAAGCTGTGCTATCTGCTTCTTTGCCGCAGGAAGCACGTTTATACCGTCGCCTCCGTAAATCTTTTTAACAATGGCTTCTATCTTATCTTCTATTGTGCCTTCAAGGCCGTATGAGAAGGTGAAATCGCCCTGTTCTTCCTCACAGAGACGTACTACCTCACGGGCAAGGTCTTCGCCGCCTTTACCGCCTTCTGCCCATACTGTAGACAGAACTGTGTTTACGCCGAGCTCACGACATTTAGCAATAATGAATTCGATTTCATTATCTGTGTCTGTAGGAAATCTGTTTACTGCAACAACACAGGGAAGCTTGTAAACATTCTTGATGTTTGAAACGTGGCGGAGAAGATTGGGGATACCCTTTTCAAGAGCTTCAATATCTTCGTTTGCAAGCTCAGTCTTCGCCCTGCCGCCATGCATTTTAAGTGCTCTGACCGTAGCAACGACTACTACCGCATCAGGTGTGAGTCCTGCCATACGGCATTTGATGTCAAGGAACTTTTCAGCACCGAGGTCAGCACCGAATCCTGCTTCTGTAACCGTATAGTCGCCCATTTTAAGCGCGAGCTTTGTAGCCATAACGGAATTACAGCCGTGAGCGATATTGGCGAAAGGACCGCCGTGTACGAAGGCAGGCGTGCCTTCAAGAGTCTGTACGAGATTGGGCTTTATAGCATCCTTGAGGAGTGCTGTCATAGCTCCTGCGGCATTAAGCTCTCCGCAGGTAACAGGCTTATCGTCGTATGTGTAGCCTACGATAATTCTTGAAAGTCTTTCTTTAAGGTCGGTAATAGAGCTTGAAAGACAAAGAATTGCCATTATTTCACTTGCAACCGTAATATCGAAGCCGTCTTCACGGGGAACACCGTTTGCCTTGCCGCCCATACCGTCTACCACAAATCTGAGCTGACGGTCGTTCATATCGACACAACGCTTCCACGTTATCTTTCTGACGTCTATTCCCAGAGAATTTCCCTGCTGAATATGATTATCAAGCATTGCCGCAAGAAGATTGTTTGCAGCACCGATGGCGTGAAAGTCGCCTGTAAAGTGAAGGTTGATGTCCTCCATGGGAACTACCTGTGCATAACCGCCGCCTGCCGCACCGCCCTTGACTCCGAATACGGGGCCGAGAGAAGGCTCTCGCAGAGCTACCGTTACGTCTTTGCCTATACGGCGAAGGCCGTCGGCAAGACCTATTGTTGTGGTGGTCTTGCCTTCTCCTGCAGGAGTGGGAGTTATGGCTGTAACAAGAATGAGCTTTCCGTCCTTCTTGTCTGTTTCATTAAGCAGAGAAAGGTCGATCTTTGCCTTGTAATTGCCGTACTGCTCGATGTACTTTTCGTCGACGTGTGCAGTCTTTGCAATCTCTCTTATGTGCTTCATTTCACAAGACTGTGCTATTTCAATATCAGATCTGTATTCCATTAAAATCTCCTTTAACCCTTGAAGTAGCGTACAGCCGCTTCAAACATACGGATATCATAATTACCGGGAACATTTTTGTAAAGGCCGCTGCCTACACGTTCGCTGTGACCCATCTTACCGAATACTCTGCCGTCAGGTGACGTAATACCTTCAATTGCATACATTGAATCGTTGGGATTGAAGTGAACATCGGTGGTTGCGTTGCCTTCAAGATCAACGTACTGTGTTGCTATCTGTCCGTTTTCAGCGAGCTGCTTTATGAGCTCTTCAGATGCGATAAATCTGCCTTCGCCGTGGGAGATCGGTACGCTGTAGATCTCGCCTACTTCTGTAAGGGAAAGCCAGGGAGACTTGTTTGAAGCAATTCTTGTGCGTACTATTCTGGACTGGTGGCGTGCAATTGTATTGAATGTGAGTGTGGGGCAGCTTTCATCTGCATCGATTATCTTACCGAAGGGTACGAGACCGAGCTTTATAAGTGCCTGGAAGCCATTACAGATACCGCAGATAAGACCGTCACGGTTTTCAAGAAGGTCGCTGACGCCTTCCTTGATTGCGGCATTTCTGAAGAACGCTGTGATGAACTTACCGCTTCCGTCAGGCTCGTCACCGCCGGAAAATCCGCCGGGGATAAATACCATCTGAGCTAATTTAAGCTTATCGGCAAATTCTTCAACGCTTCTCTGGATACCTGATGCCGTAAGGTTATTGATAACCATGATCTCAGGCTCTGCACCTGCATCTCTCACAGCCTTTGCGGAGTCATACTCACAGTTCGTACCGGGGAATGCAGGAATAAGAACACGGGGCTTTGCACACTTGACTGCAGGTGCCTTGTATTCTGTAGCTATAAATTCAAAATTCTTTACGGGTGCGTTTGTATCGGGAATATTGCAGCTGTATACACTTTCAAGCTTGTCTTCATAAGCCGCAAGAAGCTCTGAAATAACGATCTCTTCATCACCGAAAATGATCTTACCGCAATCGCAAACAGTACCGATGAGCTTAGCACCGGGAATATCTTCCGTTACTTCGAGAAGGAATGATGCATAATTCGTTGTAAACAATTCGTCAAGGGTAAGTCCGTCTGCATATCTGAAGCAGAGACCGTTACCGAAGCACATCTTCATTACAGCCTCAGCAACGCCGCCCATACCGAGAGTGTATGCGGATACGGCCTTGCCGCTTCTCATAAGTGATGTTACCTTATCAAAGAGAGAGAGGAGACTTTCTGTTTTGGGAAGTCCGTTTTCGTCCTTTTCACAGGTCAGAAGATATACCTTATTACCTGCTTTCTTGAATTCGGGAGACACAACATCGGAGGTTTTTCCTGTTGTTACTGCAAAGGAAACAAGCGTGGGAGGAACGTCGAGGTCTTCAAAAGAACCACTCATTGAGTCCTTACCGCCGATAGAACCGATACCCAGCTCCATCTGTGCGTTAAACGCACCGAGAAGTGCCGCAAAAGGCTTGCCCCAACGCTTTGAGTCCTTACCGGGACGTTCAAAGTATTCCTGGAAGGTGAGGTAAACATCTTCAAATGAAGCACCTGTAGCAATAAGCTTACATACGGATTCAACTACAGCGGTATATGCACCGTGATAGGGGCTCTGTTCTGTAAGGAAGGGATTGTAGCCCCATGACATGAAAGAACAGTCGTCTGTGTGCTTCTTTTCAACGGAGATCTTCTGAACCATCGCCTGAATAGGTGTATGCTGGTTTTTGCCGCCGAAGGGCATAAGGACTGTGCCTGCACCGATGGTAGAGTCAAATCTTTCGGAAAGACCTCTCTTTGAACAGATATTGAGATCCTTTGCAATTCTGAAATAATTGTCTGTAAACGTTCCTGCAACCTCTTCTGTTTTGAGTGCAGGAGCTGCTGTTTCTATTTTAATGTGCTTGTCAGCACCGTTAGAGTTAAGAAATTCTCTGCTGATGTCAACGATCTTTTTGCCGTTCCACATCATAACGAGACGTGCTTCTTCCGTTACCTTTGCAACGGGAGTTGCCTTGAGGTTTTCTTCAAGAGCAAGAGCGAGGAAGCCGTCAACGTCCTTCGCTTCAACAACTACCGCCATACGTTCCTGAGACTCGCTTATAGCCAGCTCTGTACCGTCGAGACCTTCATACTTTTTGGGAACTGCGTTAAGGTCGATAAGAAGACCGTCAGCAAGCTCGCCTATGGCAACGGAAACACCGCCTGCACCGAAGTCATTACATCTCTTTATCATCTTAGTTGCCGCAGGATTTCTGAAAAGCCTCTGAAGCTTTCTTTCTTCGGGAGCGTTACCTTTCTGAACCTCTGCTCCGCAGGACTCAAGAGACTCTGTTGTATGGGATTTAGATGAGCCTGTAGCGCCGCCGCAACCGTCACGTCCCGTAGCATTGTTGAGAAGAATTACAACGTCATCGGGTGAGGGAACCTCACGGCGTACATTTTCAGCGGGAGCTGCCGCAATAACAGCACCGATCTCCATACGCTTAGCCGCATATCCGGGATGATAGAGCTCGTCTACGATACCTGTAGCAAGACCGATCTGGTTACCGTATGAGGAATAGCCTGCAGCCGCAGTAGTTACTATCTTTCTCTGAGGAAGCTTACCCTTTATCGTTTCGGAAACGGGTTTCAAGGGATCAGCTGCACCTGTTACACGCATAGCACCGTATACGTAGGAACGTCCTGAAAGGGGGTCACGTATAGCTCCGCCGATGCAGGTAGCCGCACCGCCGAAGGGTTCTATTTCTGTGGGATGGTTATGTGTCTCGTTCTTAAAGAGGAGAAGCCATGGTTCAGAAACACCGTCGACCTCTACATCAATTTTAACTGTACATGCGTTGATCTCTTCGGATTCATCAAGCTTTGCAAGCTTACCCGCTTTTTTAAGATGCTTTACGGCAACAGTTGCGATGTCCATAAGACAAACAGGCTTCTTTACGCCAAGGGCTTCTCTTGTTTCAAGATATCTCTTGAAAGCCTTTTCGAGAAGAGCATCTTCAAACTTAACATCGTCAATTACCGTCAGGAACGTTGTGTGACGGCAATGGTCTGACCAATACGTATCTATCATACGGATCTCGGTAATTGTGGGATCACGTCCTTCTTCGATAAAATACTTCTGACAGAACGTAATGTCATCAATATCCATAGCAAGCGCATAGTTCTTTACGAACGCTTCAAGCCCTTCCCTGTCAAGAGAGATAAAGCCGTCAAGTACGGCAACCTCTTCGGGAATATCGTATTTTACCATGAGAGTTTCGGGCTTTTCAAGTGCCGCTTCTCTTGACTCAACAGGATTGATAACGTACTTTTTGATCTCTGCAATATCGCTGTCGCTGAGACTTCCGTAGAGAGCATACACCTTTGCTGTACGTACTGTGGGACGTTCACCCTTAGAGATTATCTGGATACACTGTGCCGCAGAGTCAGCTCTCTGATCATACTGACCGGGGAGAAATTCTACTGCAAACACAAATGATGCACCGTCAAGACACGCTTCTGCGGAAGCTATGTCCGTTTGGGGTTCGGAAAAAACCGTGTTTACAGAGTAAGCGAAAAGCTCCTCTGTGATATTTTCGGCATCATATCGGTTTATAACTCTTACGTCTTCAAGACCTTTGATGCCGAGAAGGGAAACGAAATCGTTAAGGAGCGCTCTCGCTTCGCCTGCAAATTCTTTTTTCTTTTCAACAAATATTCTGTATACCACTCTTTATTCCTCC
>JAZSLF010000054.1:0-2965 GCA_045535205.1 Eubacteriales bacterium | reverse complement strand
CTTCTTTGCTTCATCGGGCCACTGGCTCTGTCTGAAGGTAAAGAAGCTCTGTGCCGCTGCGGGAAGGGCATTGAACTCTGTCTGCTTACCGATGATTACAGGCTTGCCTTCATAGCAGAACCATGTATCAGGCAGATAGTTTGCAGCATAAATGTTGTTATAGAGGTACTGAAGTATGGAGATATTTCCGGTATATGAGCTGTGAGAATTGTTAGCATAGAATACGACCTTGGGAGGCTCGTAGCCCATCACGTTGAATTCGTGAACAACGTTCATTACCTTCTTTGCGGTATCATTATAGGGAACGCCGTTTGTTACGTCGAAGAAGATGAAGTCAACGTCAGCGTTTGTAAGCTCTTCGATATGCTTTCTGATTACCCATTCATCGTTACTGAAGTAGTAACCGAAGAGAGGTTCTGAGAAGAAGTGGTGTTCATTCATGGGGCCCCAAACACTTGAGTTGCCGGGAACGTTGCCTACACCGTAGGTTTCAACGATCTTCTGAATATCGTAAGGACCGCCTGTACCGTGTGCACCGAGCCAGAGGAAGTAGAATACGCCTACGTTCTTATCGGTGAAGTCGTAGGTTCCGATAGCGCTGTCTGCTGTTGTGTAAAGGTCACGGTTTACGTCATCGGTAGCAACTGTGATACCGCTGGTGTAGTTGACCTTGTAGGGATACGTTGCGCCGTCGGCTGTCATAGTCGTACCGTCTGCGGATACCTTGTATGCATTTTCGCCCTTAACGTTGTTGAGAGTGTCTGTTTCCTTATCAACTACAGCTTCTTTAAGTGTGAAAGTGATGTCTGTAACAACAGCGCCGTCACCCGTTGCCATATAGAAGGACATGTAGAGAGGTCCTACGTATGCGCTGTTAATGGGAGTGCTTACGGTTCTCGTGGTTATCCAGCTTGAAGAGCCGCTTGCAACGGGAGTTGTCGTTGCGACGGAAACGTGAAGATTTGCGGTATTCTTTGTACCCTGCTGACCGAATGCTGTAGGCTCTGAGAAGAAGCCGAATTCAGAGGTGTATGCCTTATAGGAAGCATCTGTTCCGTAAGTAACGGTTACTGCAGAATATTTGGAAAGATCGATGCAGTCTGCGATCTTGATATAGTTATTGTAATTGAGGAAGCCGAGCAGTGTTCCTGTGCTTCTTGCCGCTGTATAGCCTGCTGCGGGCCACGTTGTTGTGAAGGGCTGGAGAGCACCGTTTATTGTGGGACCCATATTGCTGTAAGTTCCGGGTGTGTTGATCATACCGAGAGTTTCAGCGGAAATATCGAGTTTATATTTATCTGTAAAGGTGTAGCCGTTTGCGTAAGCTTCCTTATAATCACCGATAGCTGTTGCAACACCTGATGTTTCTGCAAGAGCTACAGAGTAAAGGTTCATTGTGTCGCCGCTTACTGCAGAGTTGAAGAAGTTGAACTTGAAGCCGGAAATGTCACCTGTCCAGGTAGCATCATCGGTCATATCAATAACTACGCTGTGGTACAGGCCGTCATTGTTAATTGTAAAGGTGTGAGCGGTTTCACTCTGAACACCGTCACAGATTCCGTAAACGGATGCCGTTCCCGACTTCGTCGTCATATACGTGAGTACGAGATACTTGTACTGACCTGCGGGAAGCTCTGCCGTGTCGGAGCTGTAATCAAAGGTTACGTAAGGAGCCGCGCACTGTGCTGTAAGGACAGCCTTTTCATTGAAGCTTACCTTCGCAATACCGCCTGCCGTACCGCCTGAAGGAAGAAGTCCGAGAACCATCTTCTTGAGCTTCAGGGAGTCCTTAACGGAAACTTTTCCGTCACCGTCGATATCAGCCGCCGTTACGTCAAATTCCACTTCAATACAAGCGAGATACTTTTTGAGTATCAGAACGTCTCTTGCATCAACGGTGCCGTCGCCCGAAAGGTCACCGAGAGAGCCCGTTCCTTCTTCGCTCTTGAGATAAGAGGTATAGTTGGAAGCAGTGAGCTCGACCGTATGAGACATATCGTCAGTCAGACCGTTTGCCTTATTGGAGCGGTAAGTAGCAATACTGTTTGCTTCAGAGGCAGTCTTTGCAAGAATGATGGAGTCAACGTACATTACGTTACCGACACTTGCGCTTGTAAAGGGGTCAAGACGGAGGCCGTAAATTCTGCCTGTCCATGCAGAATTGGAGCTCATGTCAATGATCTGTGAATGATATACGCCGTCTCTTGAGAGCGAGATGTCAACTGAGTGTCCTCCGGTAGGAACTGTTACGTTACCTGCGCAGTAAAAGATCTGCGCTTTATCCGTACCGTGTGAGGAATCCGGCACTTTGTAAGTCAGAACTATGTACTTGTACGTGCTTGCGTTCAGATCTGAAACGCCGAGTTTCGAATAGCTGAGCAGAGCATAGGGGTCGCTTCCCGTACCGGAAACCGTAAGCTGTGCCGCATTCTGTGAAGGAGCATAGGAAATGCTCAGGCTGTTTACCTGTCCGCTTTTATCGAAATAGGAGGCTGTATTCGCATTGTTGAATACTGCCGCGCCGTCGCTTATATCGTAGGATGGCTTGGCTGCAAGTACAACGACTGCGGCACCGAGACAAACTACAAGCGCTAAAAGAAGGCAGGTCAATTTTTTAAACTTTTTCATTTTTGACCTCCGTTAAAATTTTACGAATCTAATGTTCCGAAGCGGTAATTTACTTTTCAGTCCTTACGTGATGACGAAATATAATTTTTAAAGCTCTCCCCGGAAGGCGTTTTCGCCGAGAAGTATTTCAAGCTTCTTTTTAACAGTTTCATATGCGGCACCGAAGCTCTCGTCCGAATGGAAGTTGTTTTCTTCCCAGAGCTTTTCCGATACTGCCGCAAGTCTCGGAATTACGGTCTTGAATTCAAGCTGACACGCAAGTCTGCTGCTTTCGTAGCCCATGAGGTAATCGCCCCACGCGCAGAGCGCACCGCCGTCACAGGCGGCATCCTTTGAC
>JAZSLF010000013.1:0-5528 GCA_045535205.1 Eubacteriales bacterium | reverse complement strand
GCCACTCTACCGACGGTAGAGTGGCACTTTTCCATTCTACTTCAGCCTTTCCCCACGGTATATACGAAAAAACTCAACGTAGGTTGCAACCTTTCACTTTGGCGTTTACAATGGTAGCATGAAATTCCAAAACAAGAAAGTGACAAGGCATGACAAGAACAAAACTTTGTGACAGAAAGCTTCCCGCTTATACAAAAACAGAGGAAGCACTCAACACCGTCTCACATTTTACGGGAGCGTTATTCGGAATATATGCTCTTATTTCATGTATCATATACGGTGCCGATACCAAAAACGTATGGGCTGTGATCGGCTGTGCAGTTTACGGAGGTGCCCTTATTCTTCTCTATTCCGTATCTACCCTTTATCACGGAATAAAAGGAGAATACGCAAAAAAAGTCATGCAGATAATTGACCATTGTACCATTTATATGCTTATTGCAGGAACGTACACACCCATACTGTTCTGCTCCATCCGTCCCGTTTCAAGTGCTTGGGCATGGATAATATTCGGTCTTGAATGGGGTTTTGCTCTGGTTGCCGCCGTTCTCACCGCAATCGACCTTAAAAAGTATTCAAAATTCTCAATGGTTTGTTATATCGGAATGGGCTGGTGCATCGTGCTTGCCGCAAAAACAGCTATATCCGCAATTGCTTTTGAAGGTCTTATGTATCTGCTTGCAGGCGGAATTGCCTATACGGTCGGTGCAGTAATGTATGGAATAGGAAAAAAGCACCGCTACGTTCATTTTATATTTCACCTTTTCGTTCTTGCGGGAACATTTTTGCAGTTCATCTGCGTCAGATACTTTGTTATATAAAAAGTTTAAATACTGCGGGGAGGGGGCTGTAAAAAAACTCGTTAGTTTTTTTACAGCCCCTTTGTGGGGATAGGAAAAAATGCGCAGAATCAACAAACTGAGCCAAAACAACGCTTTTGCGTTGTTCAGAGTGTAGACAAAGTCTACACTCTGACCCAGACTGAGAGAAACGAAGGTAGATTTGGCGATTTTTTCCTCGTCGGCGTTAAGGGGTCCTCAAACAGACTTGTCTGTTTGGGGTTCACGCCATAGTGGTCTACGGTAGAGGGAAAAACTCGCAAAAAGCAGATGTGGCGGGCTTTTGCTCGCCTTTTCAATATTAGATAGTTTTATCAAGAAAAGTTTGTTTTATAAAAGTTTTTTCACTCACATCTGCGTTATACCGAGTTTGTCTTCAGTCTGAATGGCTCTTGCCGTTCGGCAAGAGCCATTATTTAAAATTAATTCATGCCTGCAACTACATCAGCCGTTTCTGCAAGCGTAATGCTTTCGATATATATTACGTCACCTACTGCCGCAGAATTGAAGAAATTAAGCTTTACAGTTCCGTTGGAGCCCGTCCAGGCAGGGTCGCCCGAAAGCTTTACGGCTGCATAGCGGTACTGCCCGTCGCCTGTTATATCAAAGCTGTGAGAGTCGCCTTCGGCACCGTCGTTTACGGGAATTACAGAGCCTGTTGCGTTCTTTGTTGCCTTGTACTTGATAACTGCGTATTCATACTGTGCCGCAGGAAGAAGCGTTTCATCGTTTGCAAGTGAGAATGTAACGTAGGGAGTTGTGCACATAGCCGTGAGCTTTGCGGCACCGTCGAAGGTCACGTCGGCAACTGCACCTAAAGCTGCATCGGGTGTTTCAACTCCTGAAATATACTTCTTGAGCTTCAGAGAGTCCTTGAGGGAAACTGTACCGTCTGAGTCGATGTCAAGAAGTGAGCTGTCAACGCTGTTGTCCTTACAGCCGAGATATTTACGCATGATAATGGAGTCTCTTGCGTCGATAGAGCCGTCTTTGTTTATATCGCCCGCAAGACCGCTTCCCTTATCCCAGCTCATATATGAGGAAATGTTCTCAGCGGTGAAGCTTACGGTATATTTGCTGTCATCAAGTGTTCCGTTTGCTCTTGCTTCTCTGTATGATGCAATTGCTTTTGCTTCATCGGAGGTCTTAGCGAAGATAACGGAGTCTAAATAGATATATGCACCTGATGATGCGGAGGAGAATGGGTCAATTCTGAGTGCGTTGATTCTGCCTGCCCAGCCCGTATAATTTGAAAGCTTGAGAATGAAGGCATGGTATGCACCGTCTTTCGTAAGAGCCTGTCTTACTGAATAGCCGCTTGTCGCACTTGTGACGGAGCCTGCACAATAATAAAAGTCTGCGTTAAGATTTGTTGCGGAGGAGCTTGTGGATATTCTGTATGTAATAATAAGGTAAGGATAATCCTCAGCGTACAGTTCAGCACCGAGTTCGGGATAGCGGATCGCAACTCTCGGGTCGCTTCCTGTTCCCGTGACTGTGAGCTTTACGGCATTTTGATCGCTGTTGTAAGCATAAGTCAGATTGTTTGCCATATCGGAGCCAGAGTCAAAATATGCTGCCTTTTCAGAGCTGTTGAAGATAACTGCACCGTTTTCAATTCCGTATGCGGCATTTCCCGCAAGAGAGGGAACAACGGCGGAAATACAAAGCAGGATTGACAAAAGCAAGCATAAAGTAGCTTTAATATTTTTCATAAAGCCTCCCAAAACATTAATTTGTGCACGTGTGAGGAGTGATAAAACAGCACTTGACGGCACTTTTTATTATTCTAACACAAAAAGTCTCTTTAGTAAAGAGGCAGTTTGTAAATTTTGGACAAAAAGAGTCACCTGCCGAAACAGGTGACTCTATAGATTAAATCAATGCATTTACTTCAAAGCTTATTTGAGGTTAACTGTGAAGTACTTATATGTCCAACCGTTACCGTCGGATACAGGGAAGAAGCAGCCGACCTTATTGTCGATAACGGAGCCGTTTCTTGTGTTGGCGATGATAAATGAGTTGGTAGGAATGTCAGTAGAGAAGGGTCTGCAACCAACGATTTCAAACTTGGTCTGATTTTCGTCTGTTGCCTTCCAGATCTCAGCACGGCAGCTGTTAGCCTTGGGCATTGCAACGATGTAAACACCGCCGTCAGTATCTTCGCACATTCTCATTGAGTAACCGATATCGGGGTTACCGAAGCTGATGGGATAGTTGCTGATCTCAACGGGCTTCATACCGGGAGTGGATACGTCGTAAACTGCATGCCACATTTCGTCGTACTTACCGTCGTGATGGAAGTTACCGTGCATTGCCTTTGCACCGAGAATGTGAAGCTTACCGTCCTGTGTGATGTATGTATCACCTGCGTTGTTGTTACAAGCAGAGGGGAACAGCGAACGAGCCGTCTGAGTATAGTCGGCAGGGATAAATGTTGTTCTTGTGTAACCTGCGGAGTATGCGCTGGGGAAGTGGAAGAGGTTTACTTCGTCCCATGCATAGTCAGCACCGTAAACTGTGCCTGCAAGACCGAGAGTTGAAAGGAGAACGTCACGTCCTGCAACTACGTAGAAGCCGTTCTTGCCGTCGGAGAAGCCGTATACGTAGCAGTGTCTGTATGTATCGAGAACTGCTGTGCTCTTGGAGCCTTCCCATGAATGTGTATTCATGTTGTAGATGCCCCATGAGAAGTAACCTGCATCCTTACCGCCGCAAGCGAGAGCGTAGATCTTGTTGTTTGTTTCGTCGAGGATAGGCTGGATGTAACCGTAGCCGCTGGGAGCTGCACCGCCCTGATAGGATACGTTTGTTCTGCCGCCGCTGATGTTGTAAGAACCGTCAGAGTTGGGAGAAGCGGGATCGAAGTATACTACGAGGTTGTTCATGTAGCTGCCCTGGTCGTCAGTACATACTACGTATACAAGACCGTCATTGCTGTTGTAGAATACGTTAGGCTTGGATGTGTGGTATGCAAAGTCCCATGAACCGAGAGCCTTTGTGGAACCGTCGTCATAGATACGGTAAAGTGTGAAGCCTGCACCGCCGATGGAGCCCCATGTATTCGTGTTTTCCCACATGGGAAGAACTGCGAAGTCACCGTAAGGTGTGCTTACGAGTCTTGTTTCATGGTTACTGTGGAAGGACAGCATTGCTGTTGACTTGGGAAGTGAGGAAATATCGGAGATCGAAGTTCCCCATGTACCGAGGTTGGGATATGTGGGATCAACGTCTGCACTTGTTCCGTCAAGAGCATCTGTGTATGAACCGTCTCTGATAATATTTGTGTAGAGCCAAATGATATAGGATTCGCCGTTGTAAGTAAGGATATACTTAACGTAGCCTGCAGGGCTCTGGCCGTTGTTCATCTGGTTCTTCAGATCGATAAATCCGCCGTAGATCTCACAAGTTACTTCATAACCTGTTGCGTTTGTGATGGCACGTGCAAATCTGTCGCCGAGAGAACGGGCTGTGAACTTGGAGGGATCTGTGTTGTACTTGAAGTACATCTGGAGATGGGAAGCATTACCTGCAATAAATTCGTTGGAATTATTGTTCATGTAATAGTTCCAGTATGTGTTCCATACGCCTGCTGTGTCAACCTGAGCAACACCGTATCTGTCTTCGAGACGGAGTCTTGCAGCAGTATTGGCTTCGCTGAGGGATGAGCAGAATACGAGAGAGTCGATGTAGCAAACATCACCGCTTGGAGCATCTGTGAAGTAGTCGATACGAAGACCCTTGATGTCGCCTGACCAGTTGGACTTAGCGGAAAGGTCAACGACACATGTTACGAACTTGGAGCCCTTTACACACTGGAATACTTCAGATTCGTATCCGCCTGTGGGAACGTCGATGTTACCGCATACATAGTACATATTAGCCTTGGGACCTTCCTTGAGGGAGGTTGTGGGAATGTAGTATGTATAAACGATGTACTTGTATGTGTCTGCAGAGATACCTTCGTTTGAAAGATCAACGTAAATGCTGGGGTCGCCGCCTCTTACAACTGCCTTAATAGCGTCTTCTGAGGAGTTGTAGGAGAACTGGGAGTTGTTACCGTTGGAAACATATTCCATTTTTTCTTCGCTGTTGAAGTTTATAAGGTAGTTGTTACCCATGTATTCGCCGAGAGCGCCTGCTTCTGCTTTGTCATAGATGCCGTATGCTCTCTTAGCAGCTTCTCTTTCGCTCTGAACTGCGTTAGCTCTTGCGAGAGTGGGAACGAGTACGATAGAGTCGAGATAGAGTGTATCGCCTTCGTTAGCAGCCGTGAAGAACTTGAAGGAAACCTTGTCGCCGTTCCATGTGCTGATGCCGGAAAGGTCAACGATTTCGGAATGGAATTTACCGTCTGTGTTCAGTTCATAGGAAACGAGGTTGCCGTATGCACCGAATGCGGATTCAACAGCAGCCGTAGAGTTCTTATCAGCTTCGCTGTTGGGTGTCATGTATGTGATAACTGCGTAAGGATAACTTGCGGGATCGAGGTTGTCGAGCATAAGCGTAGCGTCGATGCCGTCTGCTGCAACTGCGGAAGCTGTAAGCTTTGCAGCCTGCTGTGTAGCTTCAAAGGGAACTGCTTCTGCAGAACCGAATACCTTTGTTACAGCCTGAAGAAGACCGGATACCGTTCTCTTCATCATAAGAGAGTCCTTACCGTTTACAAGACCGTCTTCGTTGAAGTCA
>JAZSLF010000009.1:0-8036 GCA_045535205.1 Eubacteriales bacterium | reverse complement strand
ATATTCGGTGCAGGTAACATCGGCAGAGGCTTTATTGCCCCACTCTTCTCTTTTGACGGTTGGGACGTGACCTTTATCGACGTTGCAAAGCCCGTAATTGAAAAGATCAATACAGATCATTCCTATCCCTTGAACATAGTTGCAGGCGACAATTCTCAGACACTTACCGTAACTAATGTTTCTGCCGTTGACGGAAACTGCGTTGACGATGCTGTAAAAGCCATAGCTGAATGTGATATTGCGGCTACGTGTGTCGGTGCCAATGCTATTAAGTTCATTCTTCCTAATTTCATCAAAGCCGTAAAGAAAAGATATGCCGAAAGCCGCCGTCCCATAAACCTTCTCATTTGTGAAAATCTTATGGATGCCGATCTTTATATCAAGGAGCTTCTCAGCAAGGAGCTTACCGCAGAAGAGCTTGACAGCGTAGGTCTTGTTGAAACCTCAGTCGGCAGAATGGTGCCCGTACCCAAAGCAAAGGGTGAGGGCGAAAATCCTCTTGCTATCGCCGTTGAGGAATACGGTGTTCTTCCTGTTGACAAAGCGGCATTTAAAGGCGAAGTTATAAACGTTAAAAACATTGTTCCCTTCACTCCTTTCCACTATTACGTTGAAAGAAAGCTCTATATACACAATATGGGACACGCTGTTTGTGCATATCTCGGTCAGACAAAATTCAACGACGAGTATATATATCAGAGCATAAACCGTTCAATTGTCCGTGTAATAGTTGAAGATGCCATGATAGAAAGCGCTATGGCCCTTTCTAAGAAATACGGTACAGAATTTGAACCCCTTATGGCTCACGTATGGGATCTTATAAGACGCTTCGGAAACAAAGCTCTCGGAGATACCTGTGCAAGAGTCGGCGGTGATATTCCCCGCAAGCTTGCCGCTTCCGACAGACTTGTAGGTGCCGCAAAGAATATTCTTGAATGCGGCGGCAAACCCATTTTTGTTTGTCTCGGTGCCGCTGCTGCTCTTTATGAGTATATGAAGGAAAATGCAGAAGAAACAGATGCGTCAGCCGTTCTTACAAAGCTTTCGGGACTTGACAGCTCTGAAGCGGTTGCAAATTACATTATGAACTTCTATTCTATGTTTGCAGAAGGCAAGGAGCTTGAAGAGATACTCTCCTGTGCCGATGTTCTCAAAAAGAGTGAAACCGGAATGGTAGTATAATTAACGGATGCAGCTTATTAAATAGTTTGCTCTCCTCATCCACCACTTTGTGGTCCCCCTTCTCCGCTGGAGAAGGCAATTAAACAGTCAAAAAAATCTTATTATATATGGAGTATTAAAAATGTTATTATCAGCAAAAGATATGCTTACAAAAGCAAAAGCAGGCCACTATGCAGTTGGTCAGTTCAACATCAACAACCTTGAATGGACAAAGGCAGTTCTTCTCACGGCAGAAGAACTTAAAAGCCCTGTTATCCTCGGTGTTTCCGAAGGTGCAGGCAAGTATATGTGCGGCTACAAGACAGTTGTAGGCATGGTTAACGGCATGATCGAATGTCTCGGCATCACTGTTCCCGTAGCTCTCCACCTTGACCACGGTTCATATGACGGCTGTATGGCTTGTATCGAAGCAGGCTTCTCATCAGTTATGTTCGACGGTTCTCACTACCCCATCGAAGAAAACATCGCAAAGACAAAAGAACTCATCGCTATCACAGCAGAAAAGGGTATGTCCCTCGAAGCTGAAGTTGGCTCTATCGGCGGCGAAGAAGACGGCGTTATCGGCGCAGGCGAATGTGCTGACCCCGCAGAATGCAAGATGATCGCTGACCTCGGCGTTACTATGCTCGCTGCAGGTATCGGTAATATTCACGGTAAATATCCTGAAAACTGGGCAGGTCTTTCTTTTGAAACTCTTGATGCTATTCAGCAGCAGACAGGTGACATGCCCCTCGTTCTTCACGGCGGTACTGGTATCCCCGCAGAAATGATTCAGAAGGCTATCTCTCTCGGCGTTTCCAAGATCAACGTTAATACTGAATGTCAGCTTTCTTTCGCAGAAGCTACACGTAAGTATATCGAAGAAGGCAAGGACCTTCAGGGTAAAGGCTTTGACCCCAGAAAGCTCCTCGCTCCCGGCGTAGAGGCTATCAAGGCTACAGTAAAAGAAAAAATGGAACTCTTCGGTTCCGTTGGCAAGGCGTAAGAATTTAATAACGCTTGATTACGGGGAGGGCACCTTTTTAGAAAAAGGTGCCCTCCCCGAACCCCTCCCTCCAAAAACTTTTGGAAGGAGTTTTTTGTTTTATATTATTATAATACAGGACCAAATAGAATAACTACAAAGATTATATTAAAGTTACCTATACCCTTTTCAAAAGTCTTTGAAAGGGGTATGGGGAAAACTTTCTTCCAGAAAGTTTTCCCCATAAATCCACTTATTCACCCATTACGACTACTTCGCAAACTCTTTCACGTTCACGAACCTGGTCCCAGTCGATGAAGTATACGAAACCGAAATCGCCGAGAGATACTTTACCGTTTTCAAGAACGATATTTTCACTTCTTCCGAAGAATACGGAGCGGAGGTGAGCATCTGTATTAAGGCTGCCGTATGCAACTTCACCGGGGCAAGAGAGAGCAAATTCGATATGCTTGGGACCCGGATGGTAATACTGACCTTCTGTTCTGCAGGTAGGAATCATTTTTTCCATGATCTCGATAAGGTCCATCTGCATATATTCTCTGCCGTAGTAGTTAGTATCGTGGGAGGATTCCTGAACGATCACGGAGCAGGTTGTATGATGAGAATAAACAGTTACAAGACCGTTCTTGATGCCGGATTCTTCAACAATTCTCTTAACGTCGTCAGTAACGTTATGGAAGTGAGGAAGGTGATTTCTTGACTGAAGTTTGATTTTTCCGATGTAAACAGACATTTCTTTTACCTCTTTATAATTATAAATTTTATTGTTTCTCGCTGTGCGAGTAATTAATGAATTTCATCCCATGCTTTTCTGAGGTTAAAGAGCATTTCTTCAACCATAGCATAGGGATCCGGAGCTTTAATGATACCGCTTGTGGAACCTGTGGCAAAGGCACCTGCTTTGATTACGTCATATACGTCTTTACCGTTTGAAATACCTGCACCCTGAAGCACCATAATATCGGGATTTATCTCTCTTACCGCTTCAATGGTCGCTTTAACGTAATCCATGTCGCTCGTTGTACCCGTACCGATAAGCTCTGTGGGCTCTGCAACGATAAGGTTAGGTGCCATGTGGGCAACCTGTGCTACTTCTTCAACGGTGCTTGCACAAACGATTGTTGCAAGTCCGACCTCGTCAGCTCTTTCAATAGTCTTTTTCAGAGTTTCCATTGATACGGGGCACTCTGCGTGATTGAGCATAACGCCGACTGCACCTGCCGCTTTTACGGCTTCGGGAAGAACTGAGCCGAGTCCTCTGCCCACCTCAAGTGCATCCATATGCTGAGCATATACGTGAATTCTTTCTGTATTGTCAGCAAGAAGCTTGATGTCGGTGTACTGAGGAGTTACGATAACGTCAACGTCATATTTAGCCGCAACCTTATCGATGACCTTTGCAAGTGCGAGCATTTTTTCTCCGTAAAGATATGCTTTAGGACCTATTTCAAAAAAAGGAGGTCTGATGGTATAATTCTTGTACATTTTATTTCTCCTTATTTATTAAGCATTTCGCCTACTGCTCCGCCCGGATGGATAAGTCCGAACATTTCACGCTGATAATCCGTTTCTTCCATAAGAGCTGCAAGAAGTGCATCGAAGATGCCAATGGTTGCAACGTAGCTTGCGGTTGCCATGTAATTATATTTGTCGCTTTCTCTTTCTATTTTAAGAGGAAGAATGATGTCGGCACATTTTGCGAGAGTGCCTTCCATATTCTCGGTAACGGCGATAAGGGTCGCACCTTTTTTGTTACACACGGAAATTATGGGAAGAAGCTCTGCGGTCTTACCTCCACGTGAGACCATGATCATAACATCATTCTTTTTAAGTGCACCGAGACCGCCGTGTACAGCCTCGCAGGGAGGCATGAACTGTGCACCTCTTTCAATACAGCAAAGAGAGTGAGCAAATTTCTTTGCCGCAATACCTGATGAACCGCTTGCACAAGTCATAATTCTGTCACAGCTTGCAAGTGCGTCAACCGCTTTTCCGAAGGCTTCCCAATCCATATACTCAAGAATTGAGGAAAGTGCTTTAGTTTCGATTTCAAGTGAGGAACGAGCCTCTTTAAGTGATAATTCTTTCATTTAAAGCTCCTTAATCAAGGCTTTCCATAAGAGAAAGCATTTCGTTTACAAGAACTCCGCCTGCTTCTGCAGTATAAAGTGAAGTACCCACTTCATAACCGCCCTCAGCAAGAGATTCGGGTGTACAGATATAGCCGGAAAGAGCACCGTTCGTACATTCAAACACAAACGCTTTCTTATAAGGAGAAGCTGCTTTGAGCTGAAGACCGAATTCAACGAATATCTCGCCCTGAAGTGCAAATATCATTGTGTCCCCGATAGTTACGACACCAATTTCACAAGGCATTTCTTCTGTCTGAAGCGTTCCGTGTATCTTCTCGTACTTTGCGTAGGCGTACTCATTTTCAGCACCGAACATTGTAAGCTCAGCGTTACGTTTTCTTATGTAATCGCTGTCGTCCATCTCTCTGAAGATACGGCGTGCTTCTTCCATGTTCTTTTCAGCAACCTCAAGAGTGGGGAAAGAACGAATGGGAAGATCAATATTCTTCGTTGCGAAATTGATCTTAACGTCATCGCTGTACTGCATTCTTTCGAGACAATGGAAAACCTCAACACCGAGGGTCGTGCCTACACGGCAAGCCTCTTCAAAATTCTGACCCGTTCTGAAATATCTTGAGCTCTGATTGCCCGATGTTCCCTGACCGAACATGAATACTGCATCGGGAGATGCCCATTTAAGATAATTTCTTATGTAGCCGGGGTAATCTGCTGTTACTACAAGGCTTTCGGCATGGAGATATGTGGGATGAAGTGCATAACCGAGAAGGATAGCACGAACCTTATCATCCATATCCTTAACAGCAAGAACGTTTACTGTGGGATCCTGAACGTCTTCGGGATGACGGCGGTTACCGCCTACTCCCTGTTCTCTGCCGCAATGACCTATCTCTGTGCCGAGCTTTGCTTCAAAAGTATTTTCCTTTGCTTCCTTAATTATTTTTTCAAGACAGTCAAGAAGGAAAGCACAGTATTCGGGATCATTGTCGCTTCCCTCCTCATATTCGGATGCCCAAGGGGTTGATGACCAAGGTCCTGAATGTGTGTGGGATGTCGTGAGCATTATCTGAAGTCCGGGAAATCTGCTTCTTATCTCTTTTGTAAAGGGTTTTCCGAAATACAAAATATCGAGAGTTACCCAAACTATCTGTTTTTCGCCGTCGTCAAGATAAAGTGCGGCAGCATATAAAGGGTCATGGATTCCGATATTAGGTCTGGGACAATGGGGATATCCGGACATTTCTATTCCCTTTTCGGGTGAAATATCAATTATTGATACACCTGCTCTGAGCATGGTAATTTCCTTTCAGAAAATAATAAAAATTAAAATCTTAATTAATTATAGCTTGTAAAGATTTTTAGAATATCAAGCTCTTCATTTAAAATCAAAAGGTCCGCGTTATAGCCCTTTTCAATTTTTCCTACGTTTTCGATGTTACACACCGAAGCGGGAGTCATGGAGGTTATTCTGTAGACTTCGGGTACTGTGAAGCCGAGTGCTCTGAAATTCTTTGCAACCTTGTCCATTGTAAGCTTACTTCCGTAAAGCTCACCGTCAACGACGTTGATATCTGTATCGCTGTCATCGCCGGTACAGGCATCGGTAACACCGATGATACGGTCGACACCTACAGTTTTAACTGCAAGCTTTACCATATCGCCTCTCACGTGTACGCCCTTGCTGTCACATATTATCTCATAATACATATCGTCACAAAGAAGCGCGGCACAGTCAAATGAAACCTCGATCGTTCCATCATATTCCGTGGGACTGATTGCCGTGCCTGTGGCATCAAACAAATGAGTTACGAGCTTTGCACCTGCATTATATGCGGCATAGACCTGTTCCGGAGAAGCACAGGAGTGACCGATCGCACCTACAATTCCTTCATTTGTTATATCCTTAACAAATTCGAGCGTTCCTTCTTCTTCCGGAGAAAAAGTCCATTGTCTGACTACGCCTTCTGCCGCTATTTCCATGTATTCCTCTTTTACGACACGCTGTGCTTCGTCAACTGTACATGAACCGTATTTTGCGTTGAGATAAGGACCTTCAAGATGAACTCCCTTTATACTTTTAGATGTTGCCATAGCCGCTTTTATCTTTCTTACATAAGATAAAAGCTGTTCATGGGTAAATCCTCTGTATATCGTGCAAAGAATTGAAGTTGTACCGTGAGCAAGGTGGAATGAGGACATTCCTTCGGGGTCTTCATGACACCATGAAGCACCGCCTGCGTGACAATGTATGTCTACATATCCGGGAGCAATATAGTTTTCCGTAAAGTCGTGTACTTCCCCTATGGGAGAAGCTAACTCACTCTTTTCGCCTACATAAGTTATCTTTCCGTCTTCAACGGTCACAGCGCCGTTTTCAATAATGCTGTAAGGAAGTACGACTTTTCCGTATAAAGTATACGTCATATTAATAGCCTACTTCTTCCCAACATTCAAAGGGAGCTGCAATTCCTTCGGAAACGTATACGTCTGTCTTCCAGAGCTGAAGAATAGAGGAAGGAACCTGAGGTGTAACTTCTCCGTACAGAACAAGGCGGGAGATCATTCTCTGCCATGATGAGAAGCCTGAACCTGTTGTGAGGTCATGCATTTCAATACGGTTTCTCGCTCTCTTTACGTCAGCAGGGCCTATAGTTGCGGCTCTCGGAGGTACGTTTGCGATATCACCGCTCTGACCGAAGCAGCCGTGAAGTGAATTCTGCATTATGGTCATGGGATTGAGAGTTACTATTCTTGCATCCATATTGATAAACTCTTCAATGGAGTTGCAGGCAAATTCGGGAGTATTGGGATCGATAAATGCAATATGACCTGCCCAGCCGGGACCTGAATAGCAAATATCAGCACCGCCGTCACCTGCTTCACATATCATCTTGGAATAATCCTTGACATTCTCTGTTGTAAAGTAGTGGAACTGTTCTTCGGGCATACGGAGGTCCTCACGTATCTTTCCGTAGAAATATTTCATGCAGGAATGACCGAAGCCTGCCTTATAGCTGAGAGGAGCAACATTACCGTCTTCATCAGCCCACTCATCCATGGGGAAAATATTTACGTTGCGGCAGCTTATGTTCATTCTGTTGATGGTTTCTGCAACAGCCGCATATACGTCGGGTGCAGGATTGGGAATGATCATGGTAACCTTTTTGTCCTCATAATCGGACTTCATAATACGTGCCACCATATCCGTAACCCAGATACCGCCGATGGCGTTTGTTATTTTGATCTTAAAATCGGGATTGGGATGCTTCTCCATATCCTCTCTTTTAATGTTTCTGCATCTTTCGAGAACCTCAGCGTTCTGATAAGGCACGAAGGGTGCGGGTTTTATATTAAACATATTTTTATCTCCTTAAAATTTATTAATAGCCTACTTCTTCCCAGCATTCAAAGGGCTTTGCAATATCTTCGGTTACGTATACGTCTGTATCCCAAAGCTGAAGAATGGAGGAAGGAACCTGAGGTGTTACTTCTCCGTAAAGTACGAGACGGGAGATCATTCTCTGCCATGATGAGAAGCTGCCCATTGTGGTGGTATCGTGCATTTCAATACGGCATCTTGCTCTCTTGACATCTGCGGGACCTATGGTTGCGGCTCTCGGAGGTACGTTTGCGATGTCACCGCTGCAGCCGAAGCAACCGTGGAGTGAGTTCTGCATAATAGTCATGGGATTGAGCGTTACTACTCTTGCATCCATGTTGATAAACTCTTCAAGGGAGTTGCAGGCAAATTCGGGAGTATTGGGGTCGATAAATGCTAT
>JAZSLF010000109.1:0-15545 GCA_045535205.1 Eubacteriales bacterium | reverse complement strand
CCCGAATATCAACGGAAGAAGCTCGGCAAGCTGTTGATCGAGCATTCCTTTGAGGTGGCACGCAAGATGGGCTACGATGTGAACATCAATTTCGGCAATCCGGGCAACTACGTCAGCCGTGGTTTCGTTAGCTGCAAAAAGAAGAATGTGAGCTTTATGGTGGACGGCAACTTCCCGACCGCACTTCTCATTTGCGAGCTTGTTCCGAACGTGCTGGACGGCAAGAAGTGGATGTATATCCCCTCCACTGCCGCCGATTGCTGTGAGGACGTTGCCGCAGTCGAGGCATTTGAGGCGACTTTTCCGCCCAAGGAAAAGAAATGGATGCCCAGCCAAGAGGAATTCTATATCTATAGTCATTCTTCGGTAGTCAGATAAAAATCACCCCAAGAAAGCAATGTTTTCTTGGCCCGACGTAAAACGCCGCTGAGGAGTTTTGATTCCCCAGCGACAACTTTTATCTTTTTTTATAAATGACAAGCTCGGGATTCTCACCGTTTTCCTCGTAAGTGCAAACGAGGAGAAAATCCATATTGGCGGCTATACCAAAGCATCTGCCGCCGAATTCGCATTCAAGCTGACTTCCGAGGTAGGTGGCGTTATCGTCAAGGAATTTGACCTTTTGCCCGTTCAGGAGCGTATATTCCAAATTGATAAAGCTTCCCGACAGCACGTTAAGGCTTTCGACCTTTGGAAGTCCCTCAATATGAAGCAGATTATTGAATTCAAAGATGATCTGCTGTTTAAACTTTTCAAACTTGTCCTTACCTCCGAGGTTGATATACTGTTTCCAAAAGTCCATGGTAAAATCTCCGTCAGCATAGCACCACTTGCAATATTCTTCGTTGAAAAATCCGTCTTTTTCCATGCTGATATTCGTATCTTCCAGAGGCATACCGCAGCATTGACAAACAAGCTCCCGTGGAGAACCGAGAAGCGTATTGATAGACACGCCAAAGAGTTTGGAAATGAGCTTCAAGGCTTCGGTGTTGGGGATCGTTTCGCCGTTCTCCCAACGGCTGACCGCCTGACGTGTGACAAACACCTTTTCCGCAAGCTCCTCCTGTGAGAGTCCGTTTTTCGTTCTGAGTTCAAGAATAACGTCTTTCGTTTCCATATATTTTACCGCCTATGTTTACTGTGATTACAGTATATCAGATTTCTTGCACAATCACAAGCAACCCGCTGTTGCTCTCGCTTTTTTGTCTGCTGCGGAAAAATTGTTTTTCGAAAGATCCTGTCTTTTGCCGCTGTCAAGGTTACCATACAGTCATGTCTATGTAATATTCAGTTAAATGCAATTATTCCGGGGTGCTTATCTTCGGGGTAAACAAGACCTTCATCCTCGCAAAGAGTTGCGATCATCGACATCGTAAACATCAAAGTAGCAAGAAGTGTTGTTTCCTCAGTTATTTCCATACCCTTGGGAGCTCTGTTTTCAAGGCTTTCCGTACAAACTGAATTGCATAATCTTATGAGCTTCTCCACGTTATCCACTTCGTCTTTGATAAGCTCCATAAGCTTTTCCTTTTCCTCGGAATATATTGCCGGAATCTCCGTTTTGGAGTGATCGGCACGGTAAGCATCCACTATACCGTTTACATATTCATCCGCATGATAGACTCCCTTGTAAGTATATTCATTATTCTTTGCGAACAAGAGAAACAACGTTCTCTGACCGTCGTCTCTGTTATAGGTGTTGGCAAGTGCCCAAGCTGTCCTTCTTATGTCGGGCATCTCGTTTTCATCACAGGCAATACCGTAGCAAAAGCCTGTGGTATCTCTGTTGATCTTGTATGAAAGCTCTGCGGCGGGTATACGCTGATAAGCCTGTGCAAGAGAAATTACGAGTGCGTCCCAAAGGAGAAGATCTGCATCAAGGTCTTTGCCGATAAAACCTATGTCTCTTATATTATCAAGCTTATCGGTAAGTCCCTTTGAAATTTTTGCCGCTTTGCTTCTGTATTCCTTTTTGCATTTTTTCCAAACCTCGTTATAAAAAACGTCATCCATAAGGAGTATCTGAGTCTGATATTTTCCGCCTTCCTTTTTAAGAAAACCGTACTCCAGAAGAATTTGTATCTCATCTTCAAGGTAAACGGTGGGAACACCGAGCTCAAGACACAATTCACTTATACTCATGGGCGTATAATATGCCGCAGAAAGTATCTGTCCAGGAAGCTTTCTCTCCTTAAAAAGCTTAAGGTATTCCTCCGTCATTGTACCGCAAAAATACATCTGCAGTTTAAAGGGTGTGGGATTAAAGCTTTTTTCACCGAACTGTCTATCCATAGCAATTCCTTCTTTCAAAATTTTTCTTGTTTTGAACAGATAGTATTTGACGTTTTCGGGAGTAAGGTCATATTTCACACTAATCTCTTTCACCGATAAACCGTTGAAATAGTAATCGACACTGCAATTCCGATGATGCTTTGCAAGGAGTGCTATTTCTCTGTAAAGGGACGCTTCCTTCTCTTTTTTAACCGTAATAGTTTCGGGAGTGTCCGTATCACAGGGCTCTGCCTCACTTTCCAAAGAGGACGAGCTGTTTCTTTCTCTTTTCTTGAGAAAGGTGCTGTAAGTGTTTCTTGCCACCTGCCAGAACCAACCGAAAAATGCGTCATCGCATTTGAGCGTATGGGCATTTTCAATGACCGCCACCATAACGTCTCCCGCAAGATCCTCTGCATCTTCCTTGTTTGAAACACGTGACAATGCCCACGCATATAAAGTTTTTATATTTTCTGCAACTGTTTCTGCGGCTTTTTCCCTGGTCATTTCCCTGCTTCCTTTCGTCAAAATTCTGTTTTTGAAAGCTGCTTTCATACATACAGTAAAAAAAGAAACAATTCGGTTAGAAAAAAATGAAAAATTTCTTCAAATTATTTTACCATGCTTTTCCCAAAAAAGCTACACCGTATTTTTCAAAATTCCATTATCCATTGAGGTCTATATCTTTGTTTGCAGGTCTGTTTATTAATTTACCGTTTTCGCTGAAGCGTGAACCGTGACAGGAGCAGTCCCATGTGTGCTCCGCTTTATTATATTTCAGAGCACAGCCGAGATGTGAGCAGCGAGGTCTTGAAAAAGAAAGAAGACCTCTTGCCGATTCAAATAGGTTTAAAGCAAGCTGTGGGTGAAAAGCATTTCGAGACGGTGAGAAAACGGAAGCATATTCGTTTTTTCTTCCGAGAATAAGGTCTGAAAGTATAATTGAAGAAAGCATTGACGAGGTCATTCCCCATTTATTAAATCCCGTGGCTACATATAAATCCGGTGTAGCCTTTGAATATTTTCCGATATAGGAAACACCGTCAAGTGTAATGCAGTCCTGTGTTGCCCATTTTGTAACTATTTTCGCTTTCGGATAATGGATTTTTGAAAACGCTTCAAGCTCTCCGTATGCACCGCCTGTTTTGCCGGTTCTGTGCCCTGCTCCGCCCAGAAGCAAAACGTCTCCGTAATTTCTGAAGGAAAGACCTGTGTCCTTTTCATCGACGTACATTCCGCAAACCTTCTCCGCACCCTCAAGTGCAAGCACGTAAGAACGGTACTGGTACATTTTCATAAAATAAGCACCGTGTTTATTCAGTATGGGAAAATGAGTTGCAACGATTATTTTTTTACAGCTTATGTTGCCCCTCTCGGTCTTTACCGTACCGCCTGATATATCAATAACCTTCGTGTTTTCGTATATGGGCAGAGCTTTTGCTATGCCGAGAGCAAATTTCAGCGGATGAAACTGTGCCTGAGCCCTCACGCAAACTGCACCTTCAGTTTCAAAAGGAAGCATTGTCTCTTCGTGAAGCTCTGCACCAACCCCGAGCTTTTCAAGTGCCTTCGCCTCATCTTCAAGAATATTTCTGTTGTCGCAGGAATAAACGAAAGAGTCCTGCTTCTCATAATCACAGCTCACCGTTTTGCAAATAAGCTCATATTCTCTCATGGCTTTTTTATGTGCTTCAAGATAAAGCTTTGCAGTCTCAAGCCCTTTGGTTTTTATAAGCTTATTATATATTAGCCCGTGTTGAAAGGTTATTTTTGCGGTTGTATTCAAGCTCACTCCTCCGCATATCTGCCCTGCTTCAACGAGAGCACAGTCTACGCCCTCTTTTTTCAGCCTGTAAGCACAGAGAAGTCCCGCAAGTCCGCCGCCTATCACAAGCACGTCTGTATTTATACTTCCGCTTAGTGAGCTGAAAGAAGCCTTTTCAATTCCGTCGTTCCAAATAGAATTCATATATTCCCCCCCGATAAAGTATCCAAGAAATATTGTTCCGCAAAAAGCACAGATTAATTCCCTGTAAACACACGCACAAACGGAATAATAAATTGATTTTTACATAAGCTTTATTGATGACTTATATTAGGGAGAAAAATTATGAAACGTGATATAAAGCTCTGGTCGCTTGTGGGGTTTGCATTCGCCTCTCTTTCGGGAACTTTCCTGCACTTTCTATACGAGTGGACAAACGGAAGTATATTGACAGCTCCCTTTTCGGCAGTCAATGAATCGACCTGGGAGCATATGAAGCTTTTATACTTTCCGCTTCTGGTATTCGCTTTAATTCAGAGCCGTTTTTTCAAAGGGTATGATAATTATTGGTGCATAAAGCTTTTGGGAATTCTTTCGGGACTTATCCTTATTCCCGTTCTGTTTTATACCTACAACGGAGCTTTCGGAAAATCTCCCGATTTTGTAAATATCGGTATCTTCTTCGTATCTGCAGCATCATCCTTTTTGATTGAAAATTATCTGTTTAAGAAGAATACTCTGAGCTGTAAAAGACCGCTTATTACGTTGGGCATAATATGTCTTATAGGAGCTTTGTTTGTCTTATTCACTTTTGTTACACCGCACATCCCCCTGTTTCTCGATCCTGTGACTCAGACCTACGGGATCACATGATATAAGCCCTGCGATTTATGACCGCAGGGCATTATGTTTGTATTAGGGGTCCTCAAGTTTTCCGCAGGGAATGCTTGGAGTTCTCTTTATTTTTTCAGAATTTGTTTTATAATAAAAAATCTAAATCGGCAAGGGAGTATATCAAGCAGAATGAGCAGAGGATTTCTGTTGATCGCATATGCAAATCCCGGCTCTCTTTTGCTGAGAATTGCAAAGACCTTTCGGGCAATTTTATTAGGAGATATACTTCTTGCTTCAACCCTGTTCACTATATCCTTGAACCGTTTTGCGTTACATGAGTAGAGTTTTGTTTCATCACAAAAGCGGTCAAGAGCATCGGTGGAAATGCCGAGCATATCCGTTTTCACAGCTCCCGCCCTCAAAACGCTCACCTTTATATCAAGAAGCTGCAGCTCCATTCTGAGAGAATAGGCGTATTTATCAAGAGCACCTTTTGTTATGGCATATATACCTGTAAAAGGGAGAGGGTCAAGGGATGCAAGCTCGCTGGTGGTAATAATGATCCTGCTTCCCTTTTTAAGAAGAGGAAGAAAGATACGGTTTACGGAATAAACGGAAAACAGATTGACCTCAAAGGCTTTCACAAAAGACTCTCTGTTCTCCTCAACAAGTGAATTGAGCGTATATATACCTGCGAAGTGAACTATTCCGTAAAGACTGTCACAGCTCGCACTCACTTTTTTATATGCCGTCTCTATACTTTTTTCATCGGTAAGGTCTGCCTGAACGGGAATTACGCCATCTTCAGCTTCAAAAGGCTTTTTATCAAGGGCAAAAACACCGAAGCCTTTATTTCTCAAAAGCTTTACTGCTTCTCTGCCCATTCCGCCCGAGGCCCCTGTTACAAGAATATATTTCATACTCATTCCTTATTTTATCAATTCTTAATGTTATGCTCACACACGGGGCTGTCAGCAGTAAGCGGCAAAAACGTATAGCCGTTATCAAGTCCCCAGAGAATAATATCCTCCACCGCATCTACGCTGTAGCCGTATATATCGTGCTGAAGCACCACGCTGTACTGAAATTTGGGAATTTCCGATACCACGTTATTGTATACGCCCCATGTACTTTTCGTTCCTCCTGCATCTCCGCTTGAAACG
The DNA here is from genome assembly GCA_045535205.1 of Eubacteriales bacterium. Classification (GTDB taxonomy): domain Bacteria; phylum Bacillota; class Clostridia; order Oscillospirales; family CAG-272; genus RUG14199. The sequence continues at coordinate 9,512 of JAZSLF010000109.1, read as the reverse complement.
TTCCAGTCGAAGTATCTGTAGCCCATTTCCTTGACCTGACTTGTCAGCCTTGTCATTATTCCCGGATTAAAACGGCTGACTCCGTTGGAGCTTCCGCCCGGAAAACGAAGAAGTGTCGGGGTCTGTCCCGTATATTCATTGATACTCGACTGTATTGTATAAAGATCTGCAAAATAGGCTTCTTCACTTGCGTATATCTTATTGTAATTGTGCTCGTTTGCGTGCATTGCCACGGTATGTCCCGATGCTGCTATTCTCGGAAGAATGTCAAGGTAAGCTGTATTTACTACAAAGAAGGTCGCCTTTACACCGTATTTATCAAGAATGTCAAGAAGCCTCGAAGTGTGCTTACTCGGACCGTCATCGAAGGTAAGATAGATCACCTTACCGTCCGGATTTACGGGAGCAGTACCCGATACCTGCGGCATCACCACGGGAGGCACATATTTCTTTACCGTAACGTGTCTCTCTGCGGTACAGCTGTTATTATAGCTGTCAGTTACGGTATATACCACAGTATAAGCTCCTGGAGTTTCGGCATCAACGCTTCCCTCCACGGTAACAAGAGAGGTCAGGTCTCCGTCAACGTTATCAGTTGCCGTATATCCTGCTTCCTCGTAGTTATCGCCCTCTGTAATGGTTATCTCCGTATTTCCGAAAAGGATTATTTCAGGCGGATAAGGGTCGTGATAATATATCTCACGTTCCGCACTTGCTGTATTCCCCGAAAGATCTGAAACGCTGTAAAATACCTTTCCGTCTTTTTCTTCCCAAAGCACCTTATCGGTCAGCTCTCCGTCATATTCATCAAAGGCGGTGTAGCCTTCTTCTTCGTAGGCATCACCCGGTACGGTAAAAGCCTTCGGATCAAAGACAAGCTCGATCACAGGTGCAACGGTATCAACTACGGTGATTTTTCGCTCAAGGGAGCTCGTATATACTCTCTCTCCTACGAGGTAGTCAAGAACGTAGACCGCTTCATAGGTTACTGTGTATTCCCCTATAACCGAGGTATCAACAGTCCCCGAAATCTGCACCGAAGCCTCGCAAGGCTCTTTTACAAGGAGAGTTCCCCAAAAACAAGCTTCTGCACCGTTTTCCTCATAAACGTCTCCGTACCCCAAAACCATGCTGTCTTCTCCGTTAAGGCAAAGATCAAGAGTAAAGACGTTATTGTGAATGATGAGGGCAGAAACGGTTACAACAATTAGAAGAAATGCGTTTATACAGGTGTATATCATGCCTGGCAGACGGCTTTCTTCGCTATCCTTTTTTTTCAAAGACTCAGCCTCACAAGGACCCTCTGATTGTTCCGTCTCATCTGTCTTATTCTCGGAGTTATGGCATTTTATTGCTTCTTCATCAAAAAACTTTTTGTTATTCTTTTTTTTGCTCTTTTTCTTTTTACTCATTGTTACGTCACTTTTCATTGTCAAAACTGTATTGATATATTGTAACATAATCAACCGCTAAATTCAACAAAAAACGACATAAATAAAGAGACTCGTTTTTTGGAGTCCCTTTGATTATATTATTTGCTTTTTTTCTCTTTCGCTCTCTTATCGTTTATTATCTTCATATGCTCTTCGGTTATGAGCTCAACTCCATTTTCCCTTGCCCAGTCAACACAGCCTTTAAGAACAAGAGGCAAAAAAACACGGGGAACGGCAAGTACGGTTTTAAGTGCCTCATCGGTGAACTTTATTTTATCATCAGCTCTGTCAGCCGCATATCTGACCGACTCTAAAGATGCCTCTCTCATCTGAAGAAGCTCCGCTTTCATCCTGCGTTTTCTGTGATACCAGAAATTCTTACTGTCACGGTAACCGTAATCGACGGGAAGCGAAGGAAAATCCTTTGCCTTTACCCCGTTTATAATGGCATCACGGTATTTCTTTTTCATAAGTATCTTATCGACTCTAAGAATAAAGTGTGCACCGAATTTACTTGTAATGCCGTTAAAGTCATGGTAGGGCCCTTCATATCCGTTAAGCTCACCCGCCATATCCTTATCTGCTCCGTCAAGCTCTCTTACCCAGGTACATTCAACCACCTCAATGGCGTCTGTCATAACGAGAGGGCGTCTCTCACCTGTTTCTTCCTCAATAAGACTTTTTTCAAGCTTAAATTTACATTTGGGCATCTTCTCGGAGGGCTTATCTCCGGGCCATGAAAGCTTAACTGCTTCTTTAAAATTCTTAGGATCGTCACTAATAAAATTCAGAGCACATTTGCCGTTTCTGAGTATATTCTGTGCCGTATTGGAGGAATTTCTGCAACATAGGAGCATGGCATAAAAATCCTTTCCCGCCACGTAATACGGCTGAATAAGAGAGTACGGACCAAGGTTAGTTGTACCGTCCTCACAAAGTGTACTAATCAGCACCGTTGGCATGGGAAAGAAAAGCGAGGTTTGGTAAAAATTATCGACAATTCTTAAATCTTGAAAGCTGCTCATCGTATTATCTCCTCCTGTATAAAAAACGGATAAAAGTTTAATTTGTGAAAATTTCAAATATATTATAGCACTCTCCTTTGGCTTTTTCAATAATATAAAAGCTTTTCGTGAATATGTTGACTCCTTCTGCGAATTATGATAAAATATAATGGATATTGTTATAATATAGTCACAGAAGGATCGGAGGCTTAACATGGGATCAAAATTAAAAGGTTTATTTGTAAACGGCACGCTGAAGATATTCAGTCTTATGCCAATGAAAAAAATCATTCTTTTTGAAAGCAGTCCCGATTTTGCCTGCAACACCTTTCCCGTATATGAAGCTCTGAAAAATTCCGAGACGCTCGACAAGGACTGGCGGTTCATGTGGTTTATCTCAAATGAGAAATTTATACCCGACGGCTTTTCAAAAAAGGATACTGTATATCTTACGCCAAGCGGAATTAAAGAAACTCTGAGACATCTGTATTACAGAGCTGTCTGTGCCGCCATGATAACTGCAAACAGAAATAAAAATCCCGTCAGAAAAAGACAGCTTACTGTTTTTCTCGGTCACGGAAGCTCGGTAAAAAGAACCAAGGGCATCTACGAGACAGGCCACAAAATAGATTACGTGCTCTGTCAGGCACCTTTTTTTGACGATATTCTCTGCTATCAGTTTGACGTTAAGCCCTCTCAGCTTATTCATACGGGATACCCCCGTTGTGATGAACTGTATCACAGCTGTCCCAAGGCAAGAGAAGTTTTCTCAATGCCCGAAGGCTCAAAGCTTGTGATGTGGCTTCCCACCTACAGAAAGCACAGAAATCAGACTATGGAGCAGGAAGGCTCTGCCGGTATTCCTCTTATCAGAAACAATGAGGCTCTTGAAAGCTTGAATGAGGCTCTTGAAAGGCTCAATATTACATTGGTCTTAAAGCCCCATCCCGCAGAAGATCTCTCTGCCTTCAAGCTTTCGGAAGACGGACGCTTCAAGGTCATAACTGATGAATTTCTGGCAAAGAACAAGCTTCGTCTTTATCAGGTGCTTTCTGAGGCTGACGGACTTATCACGGACTACTCCTCCGTATTTTACGATTTTCTTCTTTGCGATAAGCCTTTGGCAATAACCACAGACGATGCAGAAGGATATAAGAACACACGTGGCTTTGCCTTTGACGTAGTATCTCTTTTCTCAAAAGCTGCTGCAGAAATGCCTGATATTCCCTCTCTTTTCAGATTTCTTGAAAGCGTCAGTCTTGGAACAGACGACAAAAAAGACGGCAGAAAAGAGGTTCGTGATCTCACAAGTCAGTATCAGGACGACTGCTCTGCAGAAAGAACAGCAAAATTTATCATTGAAAAGCTAAAAATATAATGAATAACGATCTTAAAAACAAAACGATCTCGGGCTTTTTATGGCGTCTTGCAGAAAGAATAGGAGCACAGGCGATAACGTTTATCGTTTCCATAATCCTCACCTGGTTCATTATTCCCGAAGATTACGCCGTAATTTCCCTTGTTACTATTTTTATCACATTTTGCAATATATTTGTAACAAGCGGCTTTGGAAGCTCACTTGTGCAAAAAAAGGATTGCGACGAGCTTGACTTTTCATCCGTATTTTACTTCAATATTGTTTTCTCCCTGCTTGTATATGCTCTGCTTTATTTCACCGCACCCTTAATTAGCCGTTTTTACGAGCTGGAGCTTCTTTGTCCCGTAATCAGAGTAATGGGGATAAGGATCATTGTTGCGGCAGTAAACTCGGTACAGCAGGCATACGTGTCCCGAACGATGCAGTTTAAAAGATTTTTCTTTTCAACTCTCGGCGGCACGCTCGCTTCGGGCGTTGTCGGAATTGGTATGGCGTACTACGGCTTCGGAGTATGGTCCGTCGTTGCACAGTATCTTTTCAACAACGTTGTTGATACCGTTGTTTTATGGTTTACTGTAAAATGGCGTCCCGGACCGAAGTTTTCTGCCGAAAGACTTAAATCTCTGTTTTCTTACGGTTGGAAGATCCTTGTCAGCGGAATTATTGACGAAGCATATAAAAATATCAGAGGACTTTTCATAGGAAAGATATATACTAAAGACAATCTTGCACTTTACAACAACGGTCAGAAAATTCCAAATCTTATCGTTGATAACGTCAACGCTTCCATCGCAAGTGTGCTTTTCCCCGCTATTGCAAAGAAGCAGACAGACAGAGAGGCTGTCCGAAGCATGACTCGCCGTTCCGTAAAGATCGGCGGTTACGTTATGATACCTCTGATGGTAGGTCTCGCCCTTTGTGCCGAAACACTTGTACACATAATTCTCCCTGAAACGTGGTACGAATGTATTCCATACATCAGAATAACCTGCTTTTCAGGTGCACTTATTCCCCTCCAGACAGCAAATCTCCAGGCAATAAAGGCCATCGGCAGAAGCGACGTTTCGCTGAAGGTGGAGATAATAAAAAAGACGACCTGCTTTCTCATATTCCTTTCGGTATGCAAAGTCAGCGTTATGGCAATTGCCTACAGTACGATCGTGACGTCTATGGTATCACTTATCATAAACTCTTTCCCTAATTCAAAGCTTCTGGGTTACAGATATATCGATCAGATGATCGACATTTTACCCTATGTTCTCATGTCGGCAGTCATGGGTGCAGCCGTATATTTTACGGGTCTTCTTCCCGTTCATAATATCTTACTGCTTATACTGCAGGTGATCTCCGGAGTTATAGTTTACGTTGCTCTCTCCTTTATATTCAAAGTGGACTCCTTCTATTTTCTTCTTGAGTCGCTTAAAAGCATTAAAAGTAAGCTATAAAAAATAAATTAACTAAGGAAAATAAACATGGAAAAAACAAGACTTGAAAGAATAAACGAGCTTGCCGCAAAGGCAAAGGCCGAGGGTCTTACAGAAGACGAAAAGGCCGAACAGGCAAAGCTCAGACGAGAATATCTCGCAAATTTCAGAGCGAATTTCAGAGGTATTCTTGACAACACCTACGTTCAGCGTCCCGACGGAACAAAGACTCCCCTTACCAAAAAAGACTGATCTCGGTCAAAGAGGACCCCTTATCAAAAAAAACAGCCCGTTTTATAGGAAAGGGCTGTTTTTTGCTTTATTAATTTTTATTTATTTTCGAGTGCCGTGATCTTATCAATTCTGTTCTGATGTCTGCCGCCTTCAAACTCTGTAGTTATGAACAGATCCACCATGTCGCAGGCAAGTCCTGTGCCCACTACTCTGCCGCCCATGCAAAGTGCATTGGCATCGTTGTGAAGACGGGTAAATCTTGCACTGAAGGTATCTGAACAGCAAGCTGCTCTGATGCCTTTTATTTTATTTGCTGCCATACTGATACCAATTCCCGTACCGCATACGAGAACAGCAAGGTCACATTCTCCGTTTAAAACTGCAAGACAAGCTTTTTCGGCATAATCGGGATAATCACAGCTATCACTTGTGTAAGTGCCGAAATCCACGTATTTTACGCCCTTTTCTTCGAAATGAGCAAGTATTTCCTTTTTAAGCTCAAATCCGCCGTGGTCACAGCCTACGGCGATAATTTTATCTGTCATGATACGATCTCTTTCCTTTATTTATTTTTGTAAATTCATTTCTGCCGCCAAACGCTCCTCACGTTCTCTTTCAGCCTGCGGCTTCTTTAAATATATGGGAGAAAGCTCAAAATTATTAAATGCTTTTTTCTCCTCATCGCTCGCTTCAAGATAAACGTCTCTTCCTTCTGCCGCCACACTTGCCGCCGTCTGACAGCCAATGACCGCAGGAAGACCTTTAACACTCAGCTTTTCACAAAACGGCATTACGACCTCTGCACCGTCACCGATAAAATAAATATCCTCGCCGCCGTACCGAGAAAGAAGCTCACACAGCTCCTCCGCCATCATAGTTGTGTCCTCAAGAAGTCTTTCGGGTCTGTCCTTGCCGTTGCATCTGAATGCGGCACAGTACACCTGTCCCCTTCTTGCATTTATTACGGGACAAGCTATTCCGCAAAAGCTCTCAAGCCCTCTTGCCATGGAAGAAAGCACAGATACGCCGACACACGCCTTATCCTCAGTAAAAGCAAGACCCTTGACAGCCGCCGCACCTATTCTGACTCCGGTAAATGATCCGGGACCTGCCGCAAGAACGTACAGATCAATGTCTGACACTTTTTTATCGGTATTCTTCAGTACCGATTCTATCATGGGAAGAAGCGTTCTGCTGTGAGTGTTTCCGGAATTTACGGAATACTCACAAAGAAGCTTATCATTTTCAAGCAGGGCAACGGATGCTGTTCCCGCCGTTGTATCAATACCCAAAACAAGCATAATTAATTCCTCAAAGTCCTTCTACTATCACTTTTCTTTGCGTCTCTGAACATTTATCTATAGTTACCGTAAGTGCCCCCGACGGTATCTCCTCATTCAGATACTCACTCCACTCAATAATACAATGTCCGCTTTCGGTATATTCCGAAAAGCCGATATCCGAAAGATCTGCTCCCTCGTCAAGACGGTAAAGATCGAAATGGAAAAGAGGTATATCGGAGCCTCTGTATTCGTTTACTATGGTAAACGACGGGCTTTTCACTCTGCTTCCCGGAGACAGTACCCTTGCAAAGCCTCTGCAAAAGGCCGTTTTGCCCGCACCAAGTCCGCCTTTAAGCATAATGAAGTATAATTCCTCAGGTCTTTCGCCCAGTAATTTTTCAGCAAGGCTCACGCCTATATTCTCCGTATCCGCAACAGAATTTGAAACGTATTCAAGCACAGGCCGTCACCTCCCTAAAGCATTATTTAAAGTATATCACACATTATCAGAAAAATCAATGATTACATAATGAACTAATATATTAATTAATTTCCTGTTTCAAGCTGTTTTTTGTACAATATTTTCAACACATTGACCAAATATAATTGACACAAAACACATTTATTGTTATAATTATATATATCATTGGCAATTTTACTAAACAAAGCCAAACAAAAAAGGAGAAACAGCGATGAAAAAGATTATCAGTCTGCTTCTTACAGCAGTTATGGTATTTTCCTTGTTCATTTCGGTCGGATGTTCTGCCCTTGCAAAAGACGCCGAAAACACCGTAATGACAGTATTTGACAGCTCTGAAAAAGCATCTCAGATAGTTCTCGCAGGGGAAGCCCAAAGCGTACTTATAGGCGACGCCGACGGAGACGGAGTAGTAAACCCCAAGGACTCCATCGTTCTCAAGCGTTATCTTACAGGTTCTTATTTCCAAATCAACCGTGATGCCGCAGACACAAACAGAGACGGAGTTCTCAATTCCAAGGATTCACTTTACCTCAAATTTATACTTATCGGTAAAATAGAAGTGAATACGGTATCCTTTGAAGCATCCGCTTCCGTCACCGGTGAAACGGCACTTTATGACGGAGCCGAAAACGCCGCTTACGTTACCGCAGACTCATCTGTTATCTCTGCAAAAATAGTACCCGAAGCACTTAAAGACGGCTTTAACGCAGACTCTTACAGATATGCAGGTATTCTTTACAAAACGGACAGTACCGCATCTACAGGTGCTGTTTATGCCGAAGCTGACTCTCCCGTTAAAACGGAATACGCTGTTTACGGTGACGGTGAATACCACGTAAAGCTGTTCGACCTTTATGAAAATGAAGGCTTCAGCGGCGAAATAAGCGCACTTGCTTTTGATCTTCTCGACGGCTGTGCCGCAGGGGACAAATTCTTCATCGACTCCTTTATTTTAACAAACAGCATTGATGCCCTTGAAAAAGCGGCATCAGACAGAGTTCAGATAAGATGCTACCCCGAACTTACAGTCGCATCCAACACACAGGATGCAAACGGCTCAAGCGACACCTTCAGCATCGTATTCAACAATCAGAAAGCACTCTCTCTTCTCAGAGATCCTTTCCATGCCGAATATGCTCTCAACAGCTATGCCAACTGCCTTGAATTTACCGTTGGCGAGGGCAAGACCGACCCTCAGGTATTCTTGGACCTTTCCACACTCGGTCTCAGCGCCGATGAATACAAATACGTAGTTTACACATACAAGCTCCGCTCGGGAACAGAGCTTGAACGCAAGGGTGAGATCTTCTTCTGTGCAGGAAACGTTGCAGTTCCCACAGGCGGATGCTCTTACGGCTTTAAAATGACCACAGACGGAAATCTTCATGCCGTTATTATCGATGCTTCCACACTTAAAAATTCCTCCAATCAGACGTATTGGAAAGGAAATATTCACGGCATGCGTCTTGACTTTTTCCAGGATGCAGCCGTTGGCGAAGCTGTATTTGTAAAATCCGTTGTTCTTTGTAAAACTGCTGCAGCGGCACAGAATGCGGCTGCAATGATGACGGGCGGTGCTGTTTCAAGTGCGGCTGATGCAAAGAGCATAGGCGAATGTTTCATCGAGACTTGCCCTGTTGACACCAGCGGAACTCTGTTCATGAACACCGCTGAAGACGGAGACAAAAAGCTCTGTCTCACAGGCGGTACAAAGGACAGCGTTACAAAGGAAAAATTTGAAACGAGAATTGCAACCGAAATCCTGAAAACAACAGGTATGACCTCAGCCGTAACAGTTCTTGACGGTTACAATGAACTGAAGGCTTCCTATGACAGCACGGAAAAATTTACGGGCTATGTCACATACATGATAAAAACCACCTCTGATTTCTACGTTAAGTTTATAAATACACAATACAATATGAAGAAGGTCATTTTTGACCACGACCTCGGCCCTGACTGCGACGATGCAGGTGCCGTTTCCATCGTAGCCAAGGCACACAGAGCAGGTGAGATCAACTGTCTCGCAATTACCACCTGTATCAACAACGAATACAGTGCATATGCGGCGGCGGCTGTTACCGACTATCTCGGCTGCGAAGACATTCCTCACGGATGGAATAATGAAAGAAACGCAACGGGTATGAACGTACGTTGCTGCAAGACTCCCGCAACGAACTACTGGAACACACACGGTCCGTGGCCCGTTATCCATCATAACACAGCCCTCCTCCGTGAGATATTTGCCGAAAACGGCAACAAAAAGGATATTACC
>JAZSLF010000144.1:0-3858 GCA_045535205.1 Eubacteriales bacterium | reverse complement strand
GCGAAGTTTGTTTATAGCATAAAACTTAAATTTTACCCATATTTTGTTTTTTTGAGCTTTTTAAACTTTTGCTTCTCTTTTTTTCTTCTGTTTTCTTTGTTTTTCTCGTTTTATGCGCTCTGCACTTTTTTTACATCCCCTCAGCTTTATTCTATATCTTCAATTACCGTTTCCGGAGGTGTGTCAAGACAATGGGGGTCATTTAATATGGACTTCCAGAGACGGAGTGCCTTCGCATAGTAGAAGCCGTCGCAAATTCTTTCGTCAAGCACGAATTTTACGTCCATGAACTGATGCTTGTATACGGAGCCGTCGGCATTTACTTCATAACGGCGTTTTTTTGTGCCGAAGGAAATGAATACGGGACAGGTGCCGAAATCGTAAAGATGGTGATATATGGCGGGAATGCCCAGAGATGCCATTGAGGTTATGAACATGGAACAATGGAAGGGGCTGACCTTCTGAAGAAATTTGGGGAGCAGACGGAAATAATCAAGAAATCTGAACAGAGCGATAATTCCCTGTAGAACAACTGCGGGAATGTAGCTGAGGAACTTTGCTGTTTCGTCGAAATCTCCGCCGGGGGCGTTTCTGTAATTTGTCACCACTTCGTTGAAGGCGTTGTAAACATCCTCGATGGTGGCATCAGGCTGAAGAATTACCTTGACTACTGTGTCGGGGGACTCAAGAGTCATTTCTTTTTTTATGGTTAGGGAGATCTCAATGCTTCTTCTGGTGAAAACTCTCTGACCCCGTATGAAGCGGTTGAGTGCAGGTCTTTGGGAAATCAGTCTGCAATATGCGGCGATGAGCACGTGCATCATCGAAAGGTTCTTCATGTCCGTGGTCATCTGCTTTTCCTTTATGTACTTTTCAAGCTTTACCGTGTTGATGGTGTCGGACATATAGTTGGAGGAGCCGATCCTGTCTTTCATGATGAAAGGAATGAGAACTGCCATGGGCGGCAGCGTTTTAACTCGCCGTATGTCCTTTTTCTTTTTTGTTTTCATCATTTTTCTTCCTTTATTATATATGGATTGTGTTTGCCTCATGTTTTTTTGCGGCATAAGGCTGCTTAATGCTTTAAAGCGTATGATGGGAAATTGTTTTCCTCATTAATTAAAATAATAATGCAAAAACGCATATTTCGGCAAACAGAGAAAGATACCCCCTTGCTCTGAAACGACAGTTTCGTGCGAAATGACGGATATTTTCCGTTAAAAGTATACCACAATTTGCAAAAAGTGTAAAGTAACTTTTAAAAAAGGATTTTTTGGATGATTTTTCGGGAATTTTGACTAAAGACGGTACAAGACAGGGCGAATTTTGCGGAAAAAAAGGTGAAAAAGAGAATAAAAGCGGAATATTTCAAGATTTAATTTAACTTAATGCCAAAAAATAGGGGGTCATTTTTGTGCAATTACACAAAAAATCCTATTTTGCACTTTGATTTTTATGCAAACCCTTGACATTAGTGCACATTTACTATATAATTACGATAAGATTACAATGGACAGTTGTCCCTAAAGGATATTGCAAAAAAAGTATCCCGGAAACGTCCATGTTGCAATTGGTTTAATTTAATTCTTTTTTAAAGGAGAAAGCACATGAGAAACACTTTTAAGAAAAGCTTTGCTATTCTGCTTGTGATCTGCATGCTCTTCGCTTCCGTGCCCTTCACGGCATCTGCGGCAGCAGCTGAAGCAGCATCTCTTGCTGAATTGCAGAGTGCATTGTCAAATGGTGTTGACGTTATCGACGTAACAGCAGACATCCAGTTGACATCCGCAATTACCGTAAACGGTAAAGTGACGATCCAGTCCTCCAACGGCAGCTCTATCGCAAGAGCAGCAAGCTATGCGTCCTATATGTTCGTAGTAGCTAACGGTGGTGAACTCACACTCGCTGACATTACAGTAAACGGCAACCGCACAAGCTATGAAACAGCTCAGCTCGCAACAGAGATGATCGTTGTTCAGGACGGCGGTATCCTCAACTTCAATGACGGCACACTTCTTACAACAAACAGAGGTAACGCAGCTAACAACGGCGGCGGTATCACAGTTGTAGGTACACTTAACATGAACGGTGGTTCCATCACCAACATTCATATGCACAACTCCGGTTCCGCTACAACTCAGTACGGTGCAGCTATCTCCGTAGTCGGCGGTACAGTTAATATGTACGGCGGCGTTATCGGCGGCAACGGCGGTCAGAACGACGGTCGTAACGGTGCTATCGGCGTAGTAAGCGGTACATTCAATATGTACGGTGGCGAAATCTCCTACAACGTTGCTAACGAACAGGGCGGCGGTGCAGGCGGTGTTCACATCGCAGCAGCAGGTACATTCAACCTCGAAGACGGTTCCGTAATCAACAACAACTCCAGAAGAAACGGCGGCGGCTTCTACAACGAAGGTACTCTTAACGTAAACGGCGGTATTATCTCCGGTAACACAGCTACATACACAGATAAGACAGATCCCTCCATCTTCTTCGGCGGTGCGATCTACAATACAGGTATCCTCAATATCACAGGCGGTGAGATCTCCGGTAACACAGCTAAGTCTTGCGGCGGTGCTGTATACAACCTCGGTACAATGGTTGTTTCCGGCGGTATCATCGACGGCAACAAGTCCGAAATGTACAGTGCCGGCGGTATATTTGTTGACGGTAATGGTTCCCTCAACATTTCCGGCGGTATGATCACAAACAACACAGCAGGTCAGTTCGGCGGTGCTATCGCTGTAACAAGCTCCAACTCCAAGGCTCTTGTTATCTCCGGCGGTGCATTCTCCGGCAACGGCTGCGGTGCAAACCAGTGCGGCGGTGATATCTATATCACAACAGCAAACACATCCAACGTAAACACAGCTTACAGCTATGAATGTAAGACATACACACTCTTTATCGATAACGTAGGTTCCCGTTACTCTGCATCCAATGCTAAGCCCGCAACCGGAAGCGTTCTCACAGCAGGCTACGGTTACGTATTTGCTGAAAACGGCGAAGGCCACAAGTTCGGCGATTGGACACAGACAGCAGATCCCACATGTACAGAAAAGGGTGCAAGAGAAAGAACTTGTCCTAACTGCGGTAAGGTAGAAGTTGAAGCTATCGCAGCTCTCGGTCACTCATGGGACAACGGTAAGACTCTCGTAGCAGCTACATGTACAACAGCAGGCGAAAAGCAGTTCACATGTACAGCATGCGGCGAAACAAAGATCTCCGTAATCTCTGCTCTCGGCCATACAGCAGGCACAATTACAACAATCGATCCTACATGTACAACAGCAGGCTCCAAGTCCTATGCTTGTACAGTATGCGGCGAAGTTATCACAGAAACTATCGCAGCTCTCGGACACAAGTCCGCAACAACAACAGTAGATGCTACATGTACAGGTACAGGTTACATTTCCGTTGACTGTACAGTATGCGGCACAAACCTCAGCTACTCCGTTCTCGCTGCTAAGGGTCACAAGGCAGGTGCATGGGAAGTAACTAAGGAAGCTACAAGACAGGAAACAGGTCTCAAGGAACTCAAGTGTGCAGTATGTGGCGAAACAATCGACACAGAGATCATTCCTCTTATTCCCGATCCTACAGTTAAGGTTGCTACAGTTGAAGCAACTCAGGGCGCTAAGAGCGTAAAGGTTCCCGTATCCTTCGTAGGTAACGACGGCGTATGGGCAATGGGCTTCTACGTATACTACGACGCAGCTCTCGACCTCAACGGCGTAATTGCAGGTGAGATCTTCGAACAGATAATCGAATCTAATTACAACGTAGATCCCGCAACAGATGCACGTGCAGCAGCAGCTTTCGCAGCAGCAGGCGTATCTACAGACGGCGTACTTT
>JAZSLF010000051.1:0-26263 GCA_045535205.1 Eubacteriales bacterium | reverse complement strand
CCTCAGTTCGTTTACGGAACTCACATGTATCAAGAAGGTGCAGTACCCACCGACAAGCTTTATAACGTCAGCGGAACTGTCACAAGCTTTGCAGAAGGAGGCGGCGAGGTAGGAGTTGCACTTATCCCTGAAAAAGAGGGTAGCTTAACCTATTTCTACTGGGCATTCGGAGAGAATATTTCTTATTGCTTTGAAAACATTCCCCGTGGAGAATATACGCTTCTTATCACAAAGCTCAACCACGTGAGCCGTGAATACGCAGTTACGGTTGAAAACGGCGAGGTCGTTCAGAACGTTGCTTTAAATCTTCTCGGAGATGCTAACGGTGACGGCAAGGTGAATGCCAAGGATTCAAGCGTTCTCAAGCTTTGCGTTGCAGGCATTAAAGAGCCGGATGCTTATACGAGAGCCTGTATTGATATAACAGGTGACGGTGTTGTGAATGCAAGAGATACCCTGAAGCTGAAGGCTCACATTTTGGGAAAAAGCTCTATTTGGGAATAAGCTTTCACTTATTGCTTGAAAGCTGTTGCAAAAAAGCACAAATCATTTTATAATATAAATACGGGGGCGAAGGGTAGCTTTGCCATTTCGTTCCCCCGTGTTTTTGCGAAAAAAATAAACTTAAACAGTTATTAAAATATAAACTATAAAAGGAGAATTGATTATGGGACTTATTAAAGCAGGTATCGGTGCAGTAGGCGGAGTTCTTGCTGATCAATGGAAGGAGTTTTTCTATTGCGATGCACTTCCCGCATCCGTAATGGTAAGAAAAGGACAGAAAAGAACAAGCTCCCGTTCCTCCAACACAAAGGGCGAAGATAATATTATTTCAAACGGTTCGGGTATTGCCGTAGCTGACGGACAATGCATGATAATCGTTGAGCAGGGTAAGGTGGTAGAGGTATGTGCCGAAGCAGGTCAGTTCACCTACGATGCTTCGAGTGAACCCTCCATTTTTGCAGGCTCTCTCGGCAAAAGCATAATCGAAACCTTTAAGAACATCGGTAAGAGATTTACATACGGCGGTGACACGGGTAAAGACCAGAGAGTATATTATTTTAATACCAAGGAGCTTATAGATAATAAGTTCGGTACACCCAATCCTATTCCTTTCAGAGTTGTTGACTCAAAAATAGGACTTGATATAGACGTATCTGTCAGATGCTCAGGTGTTTATTCGTATAAGATCGCAGACCCCATCCTGTTCTATACAAACGTTTGCGGAAACGTTGAATACGAATATACGAGAGATGAGCTTGAAGGACAGCTCAAGACAGAATTTATCAGTGCACTTCAGCCCGCTTTCGGTAAGCTTTCTGACATGGAGCTTCGTCCCAATCAGATAGTTACACATAATACAGACCTTGAAAATGCAATGAATACAGCTCTTTCTTCAAAGTGGGGCGAGCTTCGGGGTCTTCAGGTGGTAAGCATAGCTCTCGGCTCAGTAACACTTCCCGAAGAAGATGCGGAAATGATAAAACAGGCTCAGCGTACCGCTATTATGAGAGATCCCACAATGGCGGCGGCAACTCTTGTCGGTGCACAGGCTGATGCTATGAAGGCGGCTGCAGCAAACGAGGCAGGTGCTATGACAGGCTTTATGGGAATGGGCATGGCCATGAATCAGGGCGGTGCCATAAATCCTACCAACCTTTTCGCTATGGGTCAGCAGCAGGCAGCGCCTCAGCAGGCGGCACCTCAGCAGGCAGCACCTCAGCAGGCAGGCGGCTGGAAGTGCTCATGCGGCAACGTGGCTACGGGCAAATTCTGTACCGAATGCGGAGCTAAAAAAGCAGAAGACGGCTGGACCTGTGCTTGCGGCAGCGTAAACAAGGGCAAGTTCTGTGCTGAATGCGGTGCAAAGAAGCCTGAGGGTGCACCTCTCTATCGTTGCGATAAGTGTGGATGGGAGCCTGAGGATCCTAAAAATCCTCCTAAATTCTGTCCCGAATGCGGTGACATTTTTGATGGAAACGATATTAAGTAAAAATACTTTTAAAGTATTTGCGAAGGAGATTTACTAAGTGGCGGTTCTTCAGGAATACAAATGTGCTTGCTGCGGCGGTGCGATCGCCTTTGACAGCACAGCTCAGAAAATGAAATGTCCGTATTGCGATACGGAATTTGAAATGGCGGATCTGCTTTCTTACGACGAGGAGCTTAAAAATGAAAGCTCTGATAATATGTCATGGGAAAGCAGCGGCACATCTGAATGGAATGAGGGGGAGGAAGACGGACTTTGCTCATACGTATGCAATTCATGCGGCGGTGAGATAATCTGCGATGAGAATACTGCGGCAACCTCATGTCCTTACTGTTCAAACCCCATCGTTATGATGGGAAAAGTGTCGGGAAGCCTTAAACCCGACTTTGTCATCCCCTTCAAAATAGATAAAAAAGGTGCTCTTGATGCTCTGAAGAAGCATTACGGCGGTAAAAGACTTTTGCCTAAAATATTTAAGGAGCAAAATCATATAGAGGAAGTAAAGGGCATATACGTTCCTTTCTGGCTCTTTGATGCCGATGCTGATGCGAGTATGCGTTTTAAGGCGACAAGAACTCGTGTATGGAGCTCAGGTGATAACGATTATACGGAAACATGCTATTTTTCCATAGTCAGAGACGGCGTTATCGGATTTGAAAGAGTCCCTGTCGATGGCTCATCAAAAATTGACGATGCTCTCATGGAATCCATTGAGCCCTTTGATTTTTCGGAGGCGGTGGATTTTCAGACAGCGTATCTTGCGGGATATTTTGCAGATAAATACGATGTCACCTCAGAGGAGAGTATAAGCAGAGCCAACGAGAGAATAAAGAAAAGTACGGAGGAAGCCTTTGCTTCAACTGTTGACGGTTATTCTATTGTTAATACGGAATATTCTGCAGTTAAGCTTAAGAACAACTGCTCACGTTATGCACTTTATCCCGTATGGCTTCTCAACACCTCATGGAACGGAAAGAATTACACCTTTGCCATGAACGGACAGACAGGAAAATTCGTAGGCGATCTTCCGCTTGATAAACAGGCATACAGAAAATGGCTTTTCGGTATTGCGGGAATAGCCGCAGCCGCCGCATTTGTCATTTCTTACCTTGCTTGGCTGATATAAGGAGGGTACTGTGAAAAAGATTATTTCATATATTATATGTGCTCTCATTATTTGTCTCGGTATCGGTTCCCCTGTTTATGCGTGGAGTGATATGCCCCTTGTTGTTGACGGTGCCGACCTTCTTTCAGACTATGAAGAAGAAATGCTTCTTTCTCAGCTCACAGACGTAAGTGGAGTTCACGGTGTAGATGTTGCCGTTGTAACTGTATATTCTCTTGACGGAAAAACTCCCGAAGCATACGCCGATGATTTTTATGACTACAACGGTTATGCTACGGACGGAATACTTCTCCTTGTAAGTCTGGAGTATTCGGATTGGCATATAACCACAACAGGCTACGGAATTACCGCTGTGACTGATGCAGGTCTTGATTATATGGAAGATAAATTCGTTCCGTACATGAGCGACGGAGAGTTCTATGATGCTTTTGAGTGTTATGCAGAGCTTTGCGACGAGTTTATAACTGCGGCTAAAAACGGAACTCCCTATGACGTTGATACACTTCCCAAAGAGCCCTTTGCACCGGGAATGACTCTTATTATTTCCTTGATAATAGGATTTGTTGTGGCTCTGATCGCAACCGGTATTATGAAAGGAAAGCTGAGAAGTGTGCACTCACAGCCGAGAGCTGCCGAATATATCAAAAGAGACAGCTTTCAGATAACAAGAGCAAAAGAGCTGTTCCTTTACAGAAACGTCACCTGTGTTCCGAGACCCAAGCCTCAGAGCAGTTCGGGCGGCGGTTCGTCAACACATTTTTCCTCCTCCGGAACGATGCACGGCGGAGGCGGCGGTAAGTTTTAATTCGTCCTTTAATTAATAACAGATCCCAAGTGTTTTTCAGCACTTGGGATTTTTTCGGAAGGGGTCCTCAATGCTTGGGGTTCTCTTTGTATTGACTATTGACAAAAGAGAAATAATGGTGTATACTACAGGTGTACTACAACACATAGTACAGTTAATACGCAGTAAAGGAGGAGAGGAATGTTTCAGATCAATGCGATGTCGGGAGTTCCCGTATATGAACAGCTTGTAAATCAAGTGGAAACGTATATTGCAACGGGAATACTGCCTGCGGGAAGCCAGCTTCCTTCAGTCAGAAGTCTTTCCGTCAGTCTTTCAATAAATCCCAACACCGTACAGAAGGCATTTAACGACCTGACGGGGCGAGGAATACTTGTTTCCGTTCCCGGAAAGGGAAGCTTTGTTTCCTCTGAGGCACAAAATGCCATAAAAGAAAAGGGAAACGCAAGGCTTTATGAGTTTAAAGCTCTTGTCAGAGAGCTCAGGCTGTTTGGAATTGAAAAGAATGATATTATTGAATTGGTAGAAGATGAATACAGCGAAAAGGAGGGAGGCTCTAAATGATAAAATGTGATAATTTATGTAAGAATTTCGGAGCATTCAAGGCTCTTGAAAACGTCAGCTGTACAATTGATGACGGTTGTATCTACGGAATGGTCGGTTCAAACGGCGCAGGTAAATCAACGTTTCTCCGTATTCTTTCGGGAATATATAAGGCGGACGGCGGTGCAGCTGTTATAGACGGAGAAAACGTGTGGGAAAACCCTGCGGTAAAGAATAGTATTTTCTTTGTGCCCGATGATCTTTATTATCTCGGCGGTGCATCGATGAACAGAATGGCGAAAATGTATGAAGACATTTTTCCGTCTTTTGATAAGGCTCGTTACAATGAGCTTTGCGGCGGCTTCGGGCTTGGCCCGAAGGCAAGTCTCAATACCTTTTCCAAGGGTATGAAAAGACAGGCACTCACAATTCTTGCTCTCGCAACGAAGCCGAAATACATATTCTTCGACGAGACCTTTGACGGACTTGACCCCGTCATGAGAAATTACGTCAAAGGGCTTATATGCCGTGATGTTATAGACAGAGGTGCAACGGCTATAATCACCTCCCATTCTCTGCGTGAGCTTGAGGACACCTGCGATCAGCTTGCACTTCTTCATAAGGGCGGTCTCGTTCTTGAAAGCGATGTTCAGAATTTGAAAACGGAACGCTTCAAGATACAGGTTGCCTTCAACAGAGAATACGGTGAAGAATTATTTGCAGATATTCCATACGTCAGACTTTCAAAGGTCGGCTCTGTCACAAGCATGATAGTAAAAGGAGGAAGGGAGGAGACGGTAGCTAAGCTCTCATCTCTCGGTCCCGTTCTTCTTGACGTGCTTCCTCTCACTCTTGAAGAAGTATTTACCTATGAGATGGAAGCTCTCGGGTATACCTTCAATCTTGAATAAGGAGGAGTAAAAATGAAAAAGAAGATTTTCAGTACGGGAATTTATAAAGAGACTCTGAGACAGCTCAGCGTTATCGGTTTTATAACTCTTGCGGTCTGTATTTTTGCTTCAATAATTCCCGTTATCAGCGGATACCGTGACGGTAATGCCAAAATGGTTAGCCTCTCGGATATGAACGTTATTCTGTGTTTTATCTGTCAGATAGTTTCACCCTGGATGGCACTTATCGCCTTCGGCTACGGTAATAAAAGAAAAAAAGCCGATTTCTATCACGCTCTCCCATATACGAGAGAATGTGTATTCCTCAGCATTTACGGTGCGGTAATGACGTGGATCGGCTTTATTATAATAGTATCTGCTGCTATATCTGTGGTGGGACATAGTATGGTGCCATCGGAGTACATAATAGTTTACGGCAGTGTTTTGGTTGAACTGTTCGGAATGATTTTAGCCTCAGCTCTTTCAGTATCGGCAGTCTCCCTTGCCTGTGCACTTACCGGAACGACTCTTATGAACGTGCTTGTATCTGCCCTTATCCTGCTTGTTCCCGGTATAATTACTACCGTGATCGCAAATGTGGTTACTGCAGAAGCGCCTATTCTTATGGGAAGACATCTCGGTATACTGAGTATTTCAGGGTACAACCTGTATTTCAGCAGTCTTGGCAGATCTGTTTTCGGAAACGGTAATTTCGGTGATTACGGCATGGCTCTTGTATATACCCTTGCAGCAGCACTTGTTTACGGTGCTTTGGCATGTGTCGTATTTAAGAACAGGAAAAGCGAAACAGCCCATAATTCAGCTCCTACAAAGGTCCTTCAGGCAATATTCCGTATACTGTTCGGCTTTGTGATCTCACTTTGGGCAGTTATGGATATGGCAATCTCCGGCTTCGATGCCTCTTATCTTATCTGGCTTGCCCTTTGTACCATAGCGTATTTTGCCTTCGAGCTTATCACCACTAAGAAATGGAAAAATCTTATCGGTGCAATATGGGGCTGGTTTGCTGTTGCGGGAATGTGCGGCATATCCTTCCTTTTAGTAATGCTCACCGTAAACGGAGCATACAGCTTTCAGCCTGAAGCCGAGGACATCGACAGTGTCAGAATAGTAGGCTTCGGTTACGATGTGGAATACATGGAAAGCAGTCAGCTCGACTTTTTCGATTATTCTTCAGCCAAGGGATCAAAAATCAGAATAAAGAATGACAGAGTAAGCGAGATAGTATCAGAAGCCATAAAGGAAAATACAGGCCGCATAGGCAGGAGATGGACTGATAACGAAAAATATGAGCTTGTATCATTTGCAGTAAAGTCAGGCGGTATAGACCGTTACAGACAGGTATATATTGCGTATGACGATTATACCGAGCTTGTCCGTCTGCTTGGCGAAAATGAGGAGTATAAGGCTTGCTTTACAAAGCTTCCCGAAATAAGAACAGCAGCCTATTATTACTACAGTATGTACCGTCAGAATTCATTTTCCTTTGATGAAAATATGTATTCAATGATGGCAGAGGAGCTTTGCGAAGTGGATTTCTTCTCATGGCATAATTATCTGAAGGACAGCTTCAGCGATGCAAGCTATATAGCTTTCGTCACTAAGGAAGGACTTGACAGCACCACCGTCACGTTCCCCATAACGATACAGTATCTTCCAAACACTTATTCTTATCTTCGTAACTTGTATATGGATAAGCAGGAAAACAGAGATAAATGTATTGATGGTATCATGAAAATGCTCAAGGATGCGGAGAAGTCATGGGATGACGGAACGTACAGCATCTGTTCCATTGACATTGAAGCGAACATAATTGTCGATGATCACTACGTTCCCTGCGAGAACAGCTTTACCGTAGAAAACGGAGAATGGATCGAGGACTTCGGCGAGACGTCTTCAAAGGAGAGTGTCGAAAAGCTTTACGAAATTCTTTCGGAAGTAAAGAATATGAGCGTTCAAAGCGGCTCTTTTGTAGAGATCAACTACCAGTGCTACGATAACTATAAAGACGGAGAGGAGTTCACCGCTTTCTTTGCCGTTCCTGCGGAGTACGAGGAATATTTCCTCAGCTGGAGAGACTCTGAGACAGTAGACGTAACTGTTGACGGTATCGTTGAGTATTAAATTTGTATATATTGTAAATTTTGGAACGACTCCCTTGTAATAGTCTTTGTTTTAACCTAAAATAAACTGTAAGCTATATTATTTATGCGGTATTACGTTCTGAGAGGTATCAGGTGAAAAACTTTATTAAAGAAAACGGGAAGACGGTCATAAGTCTTTTCCTCAATCAGTTTGGTGCTATAGTGTTTGCGCTGATGCTTTCACTTGCCATAGTTCACGTTGAAAACAAAGCGGTGATCACCCTTTGCTGTATACTTGCCATCGGCTTCTATCTTTACCTTATCCATCTGCTTATGTGGGAAAGAGGTGCGAAGGACAGACTCCGTGTTGACGGCAGAAGACTTGAGCCCTGTCAGCATAAAGGTTTTAAAATAGGTCTTGCGGCGGCAGCCCCCACGTTTTTATTTCTTGTTTTGTTCTGTATATTTATCGGAATATTCACTTTGACAAAGTCAGACGTGCTTCTCAATTTGGCAGGCTCATTCAGAATAATAGTCATGATACTTGAAGCCATGTATCTTCCGATCTTGCAAATGCTCGTTCCCGGTACGGATACGGCTGTTGAAATAATTCTTAACGTGCTTCTCATGCTCGTTTTCCTTGCTCCTGCAGTATTTGTAACGTGGCTTTCCTATTATCTGGGTTATCACGGCAAGCTTATGCCAAAAGCATATAAAGCTCCCAAAAGAGATTAAAAAAATACCCCAAGTTTTGCGACTTGGGGTTATTTATGTTGCGGAATACTTGAACGGTTATTCTTCCTCTGCGGTAACATCCTCTCCATCGCCGAAGTCAAAGAAGGTTCCGTTAAGTGTAATAAGCAGTCCGTACTGATTTTCCTTAATTCTGTCAAAGGTTTCTTTTTGAACGTTGAATTCTTTTGTTTCGCCTGAGTCAGTCAAAAAGGTGACGGTAAAAGCTGTATGATATGAAGGGGTTTGATATGCTCCGGAGTAGTACCCGTCTACTTCCTTTGAAATAACACGTGCTCTTACAGCAACAGGTTCCGATTCAAATTCTGTATTCCGATCAAGTTCCGTGAGACTTTCGTCTTCGGAGCTTTTTGCTTCACGGGAGCTTTTTGCGAATGTACTGATAAAAACTGCAATAATGCCAACTAAAAGTATAATTGGTATAATAACTCCGGGATTTTCCATTTGTTCATTTCCTTTCTCTTGTTTTTATTACACAAAAAAGACTTCCGTTTGGGAAGTCTTTTTTATGATGTAAATAGCTTGATTACATAAGTTCCTTAACTTTAGCACTCTTACCAACTCTGTCTCTGAGGTAGTAAAGCTTAGCTCTTCTTACCTTACCGCGTCTGATAACTTCGAGCTTAGCAACGTGGGGAGAGTGGAGAGGGAAGGTCTTTTCAACACCGCAACCGTAAGCAACACGACGAACTGTGAAAGTTTCGGAAATGCCGCCACCGTGCTTTGCGATAACTGTACCTTCAAAAAGCTGGATTCTTTCACGTGAACCTTCTTTGATAAGGTTGTGAACTCTGACAGTGTCACCGATTTCAAAAGGTGTAACTTCTGTCTTTAACTGCTCATTTACAAAAGCGTCGATCTTTGCGTTCATAATTCGACTCCTCCTTAAAATTCATAGAGCATTCATGCAGAGCTGCAGCGGACTGCTCCGTTTCTGTGTGAAAATCACACGCTTAGAAATTATATCACATAATAAAAATAATTTCAAGTAGTTTTTATATTTTTTTGAAAAAATAACCGTTATTTTTTTCAGACGGCTAAAAATCGGTAAAATACTTGAATTTGAGTGCGGTTTATGATACCATTGATTTATAATATTATAAGACTACGGAGAACTTATTATGGCAATACCTGTACCCGAAAAAAGAATAGCTGAATTTGAGGATTTCGGCTTCGGTATGTTTGTACATTGGGGAATTTACTCACAGATGGGAATGGGCGAATGGGTCATGAACATCGCCGGTATACCCAAAGAAGAATATAAAAAACTTGCAGATACCTTTACGGCGTCAAAATACGATGCTAAAAAGTGGGTCCGGATAGCAAAAGCGGCGGGTGCGAAGTACATCACTCTCACAACAAGACATCACGACGGCTTTTCTCTTTACGATACCTGCGGTCTGTCCGATTACGATGCCCCCCATTATCTCGGAGGACGTGACCTTATACGTGAATTTGTAGATGCCTGTAACGAGGAGGGAATAGTGCCCTTCTTCTACCATACCACTCTCGACTGGTATCAGGAAAGCTTCAACGACGATTTTCCCGCATACCTTCAGTACCTTCGTGACAGCGTAGAGGTTCTTTGCTCAAATTACGGTAAAATAGGCGGTATGTGGTTTGACGGTAACTGGAGCAAGCCTCAGGGAACGGACTGGGAGGAAGACAAGCTTTACGAGGTTATAAGAAAGCACCAGCCCGATGCCATCATCGTTAATAACACGGGTCTTAGTGCAAGAGGTGAGGTGGGAAATCCTCAGCTTGACAGCGTGACCTTTGAGCAGGACAGACCTGTGCCCATGGACAGAGAAGGACATAAGAAATACGTTGCGGCAGAAATGTGCCATACCATGAATGACCATTGGGGCTTTGGCAGCTGTGATCTCCATTACAAATCACTTCCCGACCTTATCGAGACACTCTGTGCTTGCCGTAAAGTAGGTGCGAATTATCTTCTCAACGTAGGTCCCGACGGAGACGGTGAGATAATTCTTATGCAGGAAGCGCTTCTCCGTTCTCTCGGAACGTGGGTGGAAACTTGCGGTCAGTGTATTTACGAGGGTAAGCCTTCAAAGATACACGCAGTTGAAAAGAAGAATTTTGCTCTTGAAGCAAACGGAAAGGCATATCTCTTTATCCATAATATGTGCGTTTTGGGAGATGCCAACGTTACCGTTGAAGGCGATGGTCTCGGTCCCAAGAACTTTGACCGTGTAAAAGGAACCGTAAAGAGTGTTAAATGGACTGATAACGGCGAGGAGCTTCACTTTACGCAGGACGGAGAGCACCTTGTTGTAAATGCAACAGGCTTCCCCTACGGCAAGAATTTCGTAGTACGTGTTGCCGAAGTCGATTTTGAGTGATTTTTTGAAAGGGACTTTTTCAATGAACTTAAAACGAATAATTTCAGCTTGTATTCTTGCTTTCATGCTGCTTTCACTCTTTTCCTGCTCTGCAGAAAAGAAAGTCTCTTCCGTTGAAAGCGTTGAGTCTGTTGTTGCTGTCAGAATATGGAGCAAGTCCGAGCCCTACGCCTACGACCTCAAAGTAGGAGAGGACAATGTGCTCTACGTTATAGAATACGGTCTTGAAAACGATGAAAACGGCTATACAATGAACGATCCCAAGCCTGAAAATGCCAAGACTGTAAAGGAAAGAAAGCTCACCGACAACGAAATTAATAACGTGCAAAATATCCTGTCTTCTCTTGATGCTCTGTGCCGTGAAAAAGGCGGAAGCTCTGACGGCCCTAAGATCCATCTTAACTACAACGGCAAAGACGATTATTATACTTGGGGACAATGCATCGATACGGATTACGATACTCTTGTTGAAGCTCTTTGTGAGCTTTCCCCCATAGAAATAACGGACTCAAAGGGAGCATCCCTTGAGCCTGCAAAAACAGCTCAATAACTTTGAAACCCCGACTGCTTTTAACGACAGTCGGGCTTTTCGTAGGCAACAAGTGAGAAGATCATTCCCATAGGGACAAGATTCTTCACCTTCGGTTCAGAATGACATATAGAGTGTAACATTTCACCCCTTTTGACATTCTGATTTCGTGCCTTGCACGAAGAAGAAGCTTTGATAGACGGGCGGATATGGTGGGATCTGCTCCTACGAGTTGCGGGCATAAAAACGGCGGTATGACAGAGCTGCAAATCAATGCAGACCATCATACCGCCGTTGAGTGTATTTTAAAAAATTGCCCGTTCAAAAATTTGAGGGGATAGGGGAACTTTTTAAAGTGCCCCTTAAATCATTTTATCTCAACAACTGTATAACCCTGTTTTTCAACTGTATCTTTGAGTATGCTGTCTGAAACGTCAGCGGTGAGTGTAACGATTGCTGTGCCGTC
Organism: Eubacteriales bacterium; assembly: GCA_045535205.1. Taxonomy (GTDB): domain Bacteria; phylum Bacillota; class Clostridia; order Oscillospirales; family CAG-272; genus RUG14199. The sequence continues at coordinate 14,693 of JAZSLF010000051.1, read as the reverse complement.
TGTGTGGCTTGTTACTGCTTCGCTGACTCCTTCAAGCTCCTCAAGGTACTTTTTAACTCTTGCTTCGCAGTGTGGGCACATCATGCCCTCGATGATCATTGTTTTTGTCATTGTAGTTATCTCCTTTTCATAAATTGCTTTTGCATATTCCTTTGCATCCTCTGATACGGATGCATCTTTTTTTATTTCTTTTTTATAAAGGTTAAGTCTCAGGGCGTTTGATACCACGAAAAAGCTTGAAAGACTCATGGCTGCCGCCGCTATCATCGGTGAAAGGCCGATACCGAAGGCTTTTATAAGGACACCTGCGGCAATCGGAATGCCTGCCGCATTATAGAAGAATGCCCAGAATAGATTTTCATAAATAGTTTTGAGTGTCCTTCTGCTGAGCTTTATTGCTTTTGGAACGTCAAAAACGGAGCTTTTCATCAGAACAACGTCTGCCGCATCAATGGCAACGTCTGTTCCCGCACCGATGGCAACACCGATGTCGGCACTTGTGAGGGCGGGAGCATCATTTATACCGTCACCAACCATCATGACTTTTCCGTTCTTTTTAAGCTCCCTTATAACCTGCTCCTTGCCGCTTGGAAGAACTCCTGCTATAATTCTGTCAATGCCCGCCGCCTTGCCTATGGCAGCGGCGGTGATTTCATTGTCTCCTGTCAGCATAATTACTTCAATTTTGAGATTGTGAAGCTTTTCAATTGCCGCCTTGCTGTCACTTTTCAGCGTGTCGGCAACGGCTATAATTCCAAAAAGTCCTTTTTCGTTTGCAAAAAGCATCGGAGTCTTTCCCTCAAGTGAAAGGCTTTCGGCTTTTTCCTTTTGCTCCTTTGTAATATCTGTAACGGAGGAAATATAGTCAAGGCTTCCTCCGTATATTGCCTGACCGTCATATTGCCCCGAAACTCCTTTTCCTGCAATAGCTTCAAAGCTTGTGCATTCAGCTTTTGAGACGTTGTTTTCTTTTGCAAAGCTCACGATCGCCTTTGCAAGCGGATGCTCACTTTTGGCTTCAAGTGAAGCGGCGGCACACAGAAGCTTTTCGCTTGTACAGCCTAAGGGAATCAGATCTGTAACTACAGGCTCACCCTTAGTCAGAGTTCCCGTTTTATCAAGAACGACAGTTTTTACCTTTCCCGTTTCTTCAAGAGATACGGCACTTTTGAAAAGAATACCGTTTTTTGCTCCGATACCGCTTCCGACCATGATAGCGACGGGAGTGGCAAGACCGAGAGCACAGGGACAGCTTATGACAAGAACAGATATTCCTCTCGCAAGAGCAAAGCCTACACCCTCGCCGATAATAAGCCATACCGCCGTTGTGATAAGTGCTAAAGTCATTACAAGGGGAACAAATATTCCCGAAACCTTGTCGGCGGCCTTGGCAACAGGTGCTTTCTCGCTTGAAGCATCGCTTACCATTCTTATTATTTCCGAAAGGGAAGTGTCCTCGCCTGTTTGCGTTGCAACGCATTTTATAAAGCCGCTTTTGTTTATGGTTGCGGCATTGACCTTGTCGCCCTCTTTTTTGTCAACGGGAAGACTCTCGCCTGTGAGAGCAGATTCATCAACGGCACAGGCACCTTCAAGAACAATTCCGTCAGCGGAGATCTTTTCGCCTGAATAAACAACGAAAACGTCACCCTTTACCATTTCTTCTGCGGGTATCTTTATTTCTTTGCCGTCTCTTATCACGTTTGCACTGTCAGGTGCCAAAGCCATCAGAGATCTTATGGCATCCGTGGTTTTTCCCTTTGAATAGGACTCAAGTGTTTTTCCGAGAGTTATGAGGGTAAGTATCATGGCGGCACCTTCAAAATACATTTCGTGAAGGCCGTGGACAGCCTCAGGCTTAGACGTCATGGAATAAAGCACCCACGTGCTGTATACGAAGGAAGCACCTGCCCCTATAGATACAAGTGTATCCATGTTGGGAGCACCGTGAAAAAGGCCCTTAAATCCGTTTATAAAGAACTTTTGATTTATAACTCCCACTATAGCTGCAAGTATTAGCTGTGTAAGTCCTATGGCGACGGGATTTTCCTCCAAAAATATCGGAACGGGAAAGTCCCACATAACGTGTCCCATGGAAAGATACATAAGGGGCACAAGAAAGGCAAGAGATATAAGAAAACGTCTTCTGAGAGCAGAAGTCCCGTTTTCCTCCGGTATGCTTTTTTTATCTTTTCTTTCTTTTTTGTCATAAAGGGAAGCACCGTATCCTGCCGCTTCAACGGCAGATATTACTGTCTCGGCATCTGCTGTTCCCTCAACACCCATGTCGCCCGTCAGCAGATTGACGTAGCAGGAGGAAACGCCCTCAAGTGAGCTGACAGCCTTTTCCACCCTTGAGCTGCAGGCGGCACAGCTCATTCCGCTAACCTTAAATTTTTTCATTATATCACCCTATTTCATAAGCTTGTAAAGTGTTTTTACAAGCTCGTCAACTATTTCATCTTTTCCTGCTTTAATATCTTCAGATACACAGGTTTTTATGTGTTCTCCGAGAATTTCCTTGCTGAAGGAATTGAGAGCCGCACCCGCCGCCGACACTTGAAGTAAAATGTCAATACAATAAGCATCATTTTCAAGCATAGAGCGTATTCCCCGTATCTGACCTTCAATTCTGCTTAGCCTGTTCAGAAGCTTTTTATGTTCTTCCTCACTTCGCTTCTTTGTTTTATGACATAAACAATCTTTATTTATAAGCGTGCATTCTTTTTCCATACTATTCCTCACTTGTTTCAAATATCTCTGTATTTATTATATACTCCATGGGGGTATATGTCAATAGCAAAAAAAGCCCGGGCACTCCATGCGGAATACCTGAGGCTCTTTGACTATATTAAATAGAAAGCTGGTCAATAACGTTTCTAAGACAAGCGGCGCTGTTACGGAGTGCAGCAAGCTCCTCGTCGTTGAACTTGAGAAGCACCTTGCTGTGAGCACCCTTGTGACCTACAACGTTGAGAAGACTGAGACATACGTCGCTCAGACCGTATTCGCCGTGAAGCATGGTCGAAACGGTAAGAGTTGTGTCAATACCGCTGAGCAGGCATTTGCAGATGTGACATACGGAAACGGATACAGCATAGAAGGTAGCACCCTTGCGTTCAATAACACGTGCACCTGACTTGCGAACGTATTCGTTGATCTCCTCTCTGTTAAATTCGGGGAAAATGGCGTCGGTGTGGATAAGGGAGTTTCTGTATTCTTCAACGGGAACGTTGGAGATGTTGACAAGAGACCACGGAATGAAGGAAGAGTCGCCGTGTTCGCCGAGAACGTATGCGTGAACGTTGTGCTGATTTATGGAGTAGTATTCAGAAAGTCGGGAACGAAGTCTTGAGGTATCAAGAATAGTACCTGAGCCGATAATTCTTTCAACGGGAATATCGGAATATTTGCAGAACGTATAAGTAAGTATATCTACGGGATTGCTTACGATAACGTAATTAGCATCGGGACAGTAGCGTGTTATTTCGGGTATAATGCTTTTTAGGATGTTGACGTTGGTCTGGGCAAGGTCAAGTCTTGACTGACCGGGCTTTCTGGCAATTCCCGAAGTGATGATCACGATGTTGGAGTCTACTGAATCCTCGTAGCTACCGGCATAAACGGAGCAGGGACTGCAGAATGGTGTACCCTGACGGATGTCAAGTGCTTCGCCGACAGCCTTTTCACCGTTAATATCTATCATTACGATCTCGCTGCAAAGACCCTGTACAGCAAGCGTATAAGCGATGGTTGAGCCTACGCTGCCCGTTCCTATTATCGTTATCTTGTTCATGGTGTGCTCCTTGATCAATTTTTTAAAAATACTGCTATCCTTAACAGTATAGCACATATTTTTCCGTCTTTCTACTGTTTTAGAAAAAAATGCCGCAGAAAACGGCATTTTTATAATTATTCAAATAAATAAAACCATTAAAGGTATGGTAAAAGTACTGAGAAGTGTTCCGAGAAGCACTAAATTAGCAGCTTCCTTTTGTCCTTCGCCGAGCATTTCCGCAAAATTAAGTACAACGCTTGCAACAGGACAGCACATCATGATGTATACCGAAGCCTTCATGTTTGAATCTATCGGCAAAAGCAGAAGAACACCGAGACAGATAAGGGGAAAAATAATCTGTTTTATACCGATAACAGCGTACTGTCTGAGATTTCCGAATACCGCCTTGAAGGTCGAGGTCGCAAGCCGCATTCCCATCACTATCATGCAAAGTGGTGTCGTCATTTTGCCAAGCAGAGTAACGACCGTATCGATGGTGCCCGGAAGCTGAATTTTAAAGAAAAATATCGGTAATACGGCAATAAGAGCAAGGGTAGTCGGATTTAAAACTATTTTTTTAATGCTCATGTGCTTTGTATCGCCTGTGATGATGAAGCTTCCGACAGTCCACCCCAAAACGTTAAGTGTAAGGGAAGCCATCGCAGAGAATGCGAGAGCCTGCGGATAATCGGGAAGGAGTGCTTCAAGAACGGGAACACCCATAAAGGCACAGTTGGCAAAGCAGGTTGCAATAGTATAAATTCTGTATTTGGCATCGGAATACTTCTTTCTTAAAAGAAGATATACGAGAAATACAGTTCCGCCTTGAAGAACTGTCAGAAAAACAAGGACTGTCAGCATATCAAGAGCCATTTTGGGAGTGTACTCAACACGGCTTACGGAATAGATTACAAGGGCGGGGGAGCATACGTACATGAGAAGCTTCGCAAAGGAAGAAATGCTGTCCCTTGAAACGACACGTCCTTTTATCAGAAGAAAGCCCGGTACGGCGTACACAAGCATCATAAGTACCGCTGACAGAGCAGCTGTCATTGTGTTCATAAAGCGTCTTCTCCGTTTTCAGATATTGATGCGGGAGTCATTCGCTTTTCCTCTTTAGCTTCCATATTGTCCCGTATTGCCTGATAGACAGTAGCGGTAAGGGGAACACTTACAAGCATACCGACAATTCCGCCGAGAGCACCGCCTATGGTTACTGCCGCAAGCACGTAGATACCGGGCAGACCGATCGAGGAGCCGACCACCTTGGGATATATGAGATTTCCCTCAAGCTGTTGAAGAACAATGATGAACACAAGGAACAGAATTGCTTTCTGAGGGGAAACGGCAAGTATCATAAATGCACCGACCCCTGCACCGATGTACGCACCTGCAACGGGTATAAGTGCCGTAAGACCGATAAGTGCACTTATCATGGGAGCATATGGGAAACGGCAGATGTACATACCTATAAGACAAAGAATACCGAGAATTACAGCTTCAAGACATTGTCCTACAATAAATTTATGGAAGCTGTTGTCAAGAAGTCCTGCCGCATATCTTGTACGCTCCTGCCAGACTTTTGAAAAATAATTATCGACAAATCTGTTTGCCTGTGCATTCAGTCTTTTCTTGCTGAGGAGAATATAGAATGCGAAAATTATGCTTACAAATGCAGTAACAATGCCGGAGAATACGGAGGAAACAACAGAAGAAATACTTCCTAAAACACCGCCTATGCTGTCTTTGGCAATATCTATCGCTTTTTCAACGGCAGACTGCCAATTCATATTCTCCATAGCGGAAGCAACATATTCGGGAATGAGCTTTGAAAAAAGTGTGTTTTCCTCAAGCTTTTCCATAGCTGAAGGAATAGTGTTTATAAGTGTTTTGATACAGTCTGTAAACTGGGGAATGACAATTCCCGTAACAAGTGCAATAATGCAAAGTAAGGTCAGAACTGCACTTATCATACAAACGGGAGTGCGTGTCGCCTTCACAAACCTTTTATCTTTCTTTTTCGGAAAGTAATGTCTTTCGTAAAAGGACATGAGAATATTAATGATATAAGCGATGATACCGCCTATTACCAGTGCTTCGGCAGCACCGATAAGCGTTGCGATAAAGCCTGAAACATTCTTCCAGTAATATATGGCAAGAAATAAAAGGAATGCACAGCCGCCTATTTTCAGAAGGCTTTTTCGGTTAAGCTTCATATTTTTTGTCCTTTCCTGCGGTAAGTCTTTGTTTTTATTCCGTTCTGAGAGCAACTACGGGATCCTTTTTGGCAGCACTTCTTGAAGGAATGATTCCTGAGATAAGAGTAAGAAGTACGCTTATCAGAACGAGAGACACAGCAACGGGAACGGGAAGATATGCGCTGAGATTATTTATACCCGTAACGCTGTGAAGAATGAGATTGATGGGAACACACAGGGCATAGGTGATAAGCACGCCGAGAAGACCTGAGGTGAAGCCTATAATTACCGTCTCCGCATTGAACATGGAAGAAACGTTCTTCTTGGAGGCACCGATAGCTCGGAGAATACCGATCTCCTTCGTTCTTTCCTGAACTGAAATAAGAGTTATAACACCTATCATAATAGAAGATACGATAAGTGATACCGATACGAAGGCAATGAGAACGTAGGTTATTGCATTGATAATGGTGGTAATGGAGGACATCATGATTCCCACGTAGTCAGTATAGCTTATTCTTGAAAGCTCGTCAACACCTTCGTTATATTCTGCGATAGCTTCTTCAATAACGTCCTTGTTTTCAAATGTGGAAGCGTAGAGGTTGATGCTGAAAGGATCGTCAATGTCAACGTTTCCGAGAAGTGTCATATTGCTTTCGTAGGTCGAGTCTGAGAAAACGAGGACCTCATCGTGATATACGGCACACTGTTCTGCCGTATATGAAGGAACAGAAGCATCAAGGGCGGCGGCAAGCTGTTCGACAGGGGTCTGTGACATCTGCAGAGCAACTTGTTCAGAATACTGAGTTCTCACCTGTTCGGCGATCATTTCTTCAAATATTTCAGAAAGATCTTCGTCCGACATTTCGGAAATATACTTTTCAAGCTCGGCTTTTGACATGGCAGTCTGTTCTGTGATAGCATTCGAAAGTGTTTCTTCCATCTTTGCTCTGTCCATTGATGCCATAGCGCCGCTTACAGCCTGTTCAACATATTCTTCATCGGGAATACTCATGATCTTGGTATATGCCTCAGCCTTTTTAGCTGTGTCAAGCTTTTCAATGTAAGAGATAAACTCACTCTGCTTTTCTTCATCGGTCATGCTTCCCGTTGCTTCTCTGAAAGGAAGTCCCGTGAAAATGTCAATTGTGGGATCAGCCTCCTGTGCTTTTACGGCAGGAGCATCTTTTGACTTTTCAATGATATGCTGTGTGAGAAGAGAAGTATAACCGATAGAGCCGGAAAGCATGGAAGATACGGCATCTTCAGAGGGGCGGATTATACCCGAAACTTTAAGAGGTATTCCGTTATCGTAAAGGTATTTAAGCCCCGTGTTTGATTCGCGCAGATCGGTATATACGCCGTTTGTTTCATCATAAGTGTAACAGTCAGCGCTGAGAACAGTTCTGAACTCCATAGAGCATATTTCTTCAAAACTCCATTTTTTCAGTTCAAAAGGAACTGTCTCCTTATTTACTGCGGAATTTACTATCTCATCGATCTCAGCTTTTGTAGTGAGGCCGAGAGCGTAAAGTGTCATATCGTCAATTTCGTTGTTTTCATCAACTACGACAACGATCTCGTTATATTCATCGGGCCATGAGCCCCAGATTACGTCATACTGTTTTTCAAAAAGGTCACTTATGGGCTTGCCGTTTTCACCGGGAAGCATCTCCTGCCAAAATCCAATTGTATTGCTGCTCATGGAGAACAGAGACATCATACTTTGCGTATCGGACTGTTCGGTCTCCGTGCTCGTATTTGAACTCATGCTTCCAAAGTATTTTATCAGTATTTCCTGCATGAGCTCTTCCGTATCGGAAAGAATTATGTTTCCTTCGGAGTCCTTGGTATATACGGGCATTTCCATATTGTAGGTGTACTGAATACCGCTTACAGCTTCTTTCAGCAGGGCTGTTTCTTCGCTGTCGTTTTCAGAGTCAAGCCTGTCTTCAATATATGTTTTGAAAGCCGAAAGATCGTTTTCCTTTGTTTCGGTGCTGTTAAGGGCATTTACCATGTCGTATGCAGCGTGCTTCAGATAAACGGCATCAAGCTCATGTTCTTCGCTTGAGGTAGCATTGTCCATAAAGGTCTGCATGAGAGAGCCTATGTCCATGTGAGTTGATTCAAGAGTCAGAGGGTAAGAGGACAGGGTATCCTCCTGTACTGCATTGATATAATTTGTCGTACCCTGTGACACGGCATAGATAAGAGCGATACCGATGATGCCGATGCTTCCCGCAAAGGAGGTAAGTGCAGTTCTTCCTTTTTTTGTAAAAAGATTTTTAAGAGACAGGCCGAAGGAAGTTGAAAATGAAAGAGAGGGCTTCTTCTCTCTTTTTGCTTTTTTCTTAGGTACGGGAGGGATTTCATTTTCTTTCTCCTCAACAGGTGATGAGTCCGAAACGATCTCACCGTCCAGCATACGGACAGTTCTTGTTGCGTATTTTTCGGCAAGGTCGGGATTGTGTGTTACCATTATAACAAGTCTGTCTTCGGATATTTTTTTGAGTATATCCATTACCTGCAGGCTTGTTTCGCTGTCGAGAGCACCTGTCGGTTCATCGGCGAGAATGATGTCGGGATCGTTTACAATGGCACGTGCAATTGCAACTCTCTGCATCTGACCGCCCGACATTTCGCCGGGCTTCTTTTTGAGCTGTGTTTCAAGTCCTACTGCTGTCAGAGCCTCCTTGGCACGTCTGCGTCTTTCTTTTTTTGATACACCCGAAAGGGAAAGTGCAAGCTCAACATTCTGAAGAACACTCTGGTGAGGTATAAGGTTGTAGCTCTGAAATACAAAGCCTACGGAATGGTTTCTGTAGGTATCCCAGTCTCTGTCCTTGTATTCCTTGGTCGATCTGTTGTTTATCACAAGATCGCCGTCGGTATATTTGTCAAGGCCGCCGATGATATTGAGCATGGTGGTCTTTCCGCATCCCGAGGGACCCAGAATGGCAACAAATTCGCTTTTTCTGAAATTGAGAGAAATACCTTTGAGAGCATGGACCTTGCCGTCTCCGGCAGGGTAGTCCTTGACGATGTGTTTTAGCTTTAGCATAACAACTCTCCTTATGATGAGATTGACCCTTCTATATATGGGCTCTGAAACAGAATTATATTAAATAAAAATTATAAAAACTTTAAAAATCTAACGTAGAACTCCGCTGTTTTTATAAGTGTCTCAATGGGAAGACGCTCATCGTTCCCGTGTATCATGCCTCTTTCTTCTTTGGAAAGGTACATGGCAGAAAAACGGTATACTCTGTCGCTGATGTCACAGTAATTCCTTGAATCGCTGCACGCCATCATAAGATAGGGAGAAACTATAGCATCGTTCCACGTTTCCTTAATGGCTCTTTTAAGAATATCCCATTTGGGATTGCTTGTGTCGGAGCAGGGTGAAGCTTCCGTTCCGCTTATAATGGTTATTTCCGCTTCGCTTTCGCCTGAAGCTTTTCTGATGTGTTCAACTGCCGAAGCGATCGTGTCCCCTTCTGCAAGTCTTATGTTCACACCGAACGTAGCTTTCGGAGGGAGAACGTTGTATGCACTGCTGCCGCTTAGCATCGTGACAGCGGCTGTCGTTCTGATAACAGCGTTGAGCTCACCGCCCGATTTTTTTGCGATAAGGTCAAGGAGAGGTGCAAAGCACCAAAGATTTGCAAAAATAACCTTGTATAAAAAGGAAGAATGTTTTCCGAGCGTGTCAAACATTTCGGCGGCAGCCTTCGTGATATTACGCTTGAAGGGCTTTTTCTGAATGTTTGTTACCGCCTTGCAAATTCTTGCGGTTACGGGGTTTGACGGAGGAGTTGAAGAATGACCGCCCTTAGAAGTCAATGTGAAATCAAGATTAAGACCGCCCTTTTCGGCAATACCGACAACGGCACAGCGTTTTGCAACACCCGGAAATACGTTATCGACCACAGCACCGCCTTCGTCAAGGACGATGGCGGGTGAGATACCGTTTTCCTTGAGATAGGAAACGATGTCTGCACAGGAGGTTCCGTCAACCTCCTCCTCACCTGAGAAAGAAAGATACAGATCGTTTTTCGGAACGTATCCGGCCTCAAGAAGCATTTCAAGGGCTTCCATAAGAGCACAGAGAGTGCCTTTTGTATCGAGAGTACCTCTGCCCCATATCATGCCGTCTTCAATAAGACCGTCAAAGGCAGGCTTTGTCCACAGCTCTTCTTCAACGGGTACCACATCGTAGTGTGCCATGCAAACGGAAGGCTCTTTTGATGATTTACCCTTTATGAAATAAAGCAGACCTGAATTACCTAACTTTTTAAGAACGGATTTTTCGTGAATTACGGGAAATCTTTCTTTCAGGAGATTTTCAAATTTTTCGTATTCAGCCTTGTCGTTCATGGCGGGATCACGGTGAGATACCGTTTTGCATTTTATCATATCTGCCATGTCACGAACTATTTTTTCTTCGTTCAAAGAAATATCTTTACTGTCATATTCATGTATATTGTCTTTTGGGCGGAACAGAAGAGCTCTTATGAATATTATTGCCAGGAAAACAACAAGCAAGGCGGGAATAATCCATAAATAAACCATTACAGCCACCCCTTGTTATACATTATTCTTCCTGCGCCGAGAGCGATAAGAACACCTACGGGAACAAGAATACCCACAGAACCCGCAAGAGAGGGAACTGCGGTAAAGAGAATTATCATAAAGACGATGGGAGCAATTGAAAGCTTCCAGTTCTTGCTGATATATACAACGCCGAGTCCTCCGAAAAGTGCAGGGAGAATGTTGTCAAAGGCGGGCTTCAGTACAGGGGAGTCAAGAATAGGAGAGATGATTGCAAGAAGACATACACCGAATGCAATTACAATAGTAGTTACAATGGAAGACGTGGCAATAGCGATAGTTGAGATGACCTCGCCTTCCTCGCTTCCCGCCTTCACCTCTGCGTTTTCCATGGCAGTAAGGGCACTCGGAGCTTTAAGACTTGTAAGGTTACCCGTAACAAATGCCAGGTAAGTGCCTCCCACACCAAGCATGGGAGTGTATGTGATGACCTCAATGGCACCGACGGTCCAGTAAATAGGGGCAACACCGAGAAGTCCCTTGAAAACAGCGGAGGCTTCGGGCCATGCGTTATATTTAAGACAGATAATAATGGGAACGCAGAGGACGAGAACAGCTGCTGTCCATATCCAGAGTTTGCCCCATCTGTCTATTTCTTTCATGTAATCTCTTTTATTATTTTTCATATATAACGCCTCCTTACTTTATTATGGGAGTGATCACGGCGGCAAATATCATGGCAACTACCATGCTTATTGCCATAGCGTAGGTCTCAAGCCATTTCATTTTGCATTTCTTGATAAGTATACCGCAAATTGCCATGGTGACAGCGGAAACGAGAAGAACAAAAATGGGTATAAGGCCCGAAAGACCGCTTCTCAGATCTGCGAATACCATGCCTAAAAAAGCAGAGATCATACCGAGAAACATAGCTGTCATAAAGATGTCACCCCAGCGGCTGTCTTTTGCCTGAAGCTTGACAACACCGCCCCGTATCTTTTTCATAAGAATAGGGGGCAGGATAATGGAGGGGAGAATGCCGAGAGTCATGACCCAGGCAATAGCAGAAAAGACCTTGGGGTCTAAAACCATTTCGGAAAGTGAAACGTTAAGTGCATTTGCCGTGGATGTAGCTGCAGGAAGCTCATAGGTCAGAGCACCGATAACACTCATTCTTATCCAGGGCAGAGGAATACCGAGAAATTTTGAGAGCGTGATGACACCGATAAGGATGGAAGCCGCAGGTGCCAAAGTGAAAACTGCGGTAGAAACCACTGTTTTTCTTAGCTTTTTAGACTCGATGCCAAGCTCTCTGCCTCTTTTCCATGCTTTTATAAGGAAAAAAGCCGATTGAGCCAATACGAACAAAATAATGGCGACGGCAATTACATACATAAACGTACTGTTGGGATTGAAATTCAATTTTGTGTCCTCCGTATTTGTTTTTAAAGAGAAAGCGGCAAAGGGGAATTTGTCATACCCTTTGCCGTAACCGTTTTTAATCTGATCAGCCTGCGTGTGCAGCCTTCCATTCGTCAGCCTTTGCGGCAGACATTCTCTTTATGTTTTCTTCGGGATAAATTGAGTCAGCACCGCCGTTGGTGTAAAGGAAGAATTTACCGCCTTCCGTTACGTAAAGGCTTTCTTCATAGCCTGCGGGATCGCCCAGCTCTCCGCTTGTGAACTTGGAAACAAGCGTTGCGTTTTCTGTGTCGTATTCAACTTTACAAATGATTTTTTTCATAATGCTTTCCTTTTATTTTTTGTATTTTTTATGTTAGGTTGTATAACGTCAATGCCGACGTTATCCTATTATAAGTATACTATAATATAACTATAAATTCAAGAGGTAATATAAAAAATATAAAATTATTTATCTTCTATTTATCTTCATATATCGTTTTTTTGAGCTTTTTTCGCTATGTGTCTTGACTTTCAGTCTTGGATATGATAAAATAACATCAGTTATATAACAAGTGTTATAAAAGGAGGGACACAATGCCGCCTAAAGCAAAAATAACAAAAGAAAGAATAATAGATACAGCCTATGAGCTTGTAAGAGCCGAGGGTGCGGGATCTTTGAATGCAAGAACACTTGCGGGACTTCTCGGCTGCTCAACACAGCCTCTTTTTTCAAATTTTGAGTCAATGGAAGAATTGCGTATGTCCGTAATTACAAAGGCAGAAAAGCTTTTTGCGGAATATATGAGAAGGGAAGCTGAGAGGAACGAATATCCGCCCTATAAAGCATCGGGTGTGGCATACGTAAGGTTTGCAAAAGAGGAAAAGGAATTGTTCAAGCTTCTCTATATGCGTGACAGAACTGATGAAAACACCTCTGATGAGACGGAGCTTTGGGGGCAGATGGAAAAGCTCGTATATAGCAATACCGGTCTTGAGGGTGATAACGCAAAGCTGTTTCATCTTGAAATATGGTCCTGTGTACACGGGATAGCCGTAATGCTTGCAACGGATTATCTTGATCTTGAGTTTCCACTTGTAAGCAAAATAATTACCGACATATATCAGGGATTGAAGGCACGACACGAAAGGAAGAATTAAATGGAAGCAGTCAGAATTGAAGCTTTAACTAAAAAATATAAAGATGTTGTTGCCGTAGACGGCATTTCCCTCACTATAAATAAAGGAGAGCTGTTTTCGCTGCTTGGTGTAAACGGGGCAGGAAAAACAACAACCGTAAAGATGCTTTGCACCCTTGTGAAAGCAGACGGCGGAAACGCATTTCTTAACGGCAGAAGCATTTTGACCGACGGTGCACAAATAAAAAGCATAATAGCCCTGTCACCGCAGGAAACAGCAGTTGCAGGAGGTCTGTCCGTCATTGAAAACCTCACCTTGATGGGAGAGCTTCACGGTTTTTCAAAAGAAAAAACAGCAGAGAAAACAAAAGAGCTTTGCAGCGATTTAGGTCTTGAAGCGGTAAAGAATAAAAAGGCGTCAAAGCTGTCGGGCGGTTATCAGAGACGGCTCAGTATAGGCATGGCGCTTATAAGCGACCCTGAGATACTTTTTCTTGATGAGCCGACTCTGGGGCTTGACGTTCTTGCAAGAAGCGACCTTTGGGATATTATAAAAAAGCTTAAAGGAAAAACAACCGTAATTCTTACAACTCATTACATGGAGGAAGCAGAGGAGCTTTCGGACAGAGTTGGAATTATGAAAAACGGCAGACTTCTCGTTTGTGACACACCCCAAAACATAAAGATAATGACCGGCTGCGAAAGCTTTGAAAAAGCCTTCGTAAAGGTAGTAAAGGAGGGAATCAAATGAAAATGCTTAGTTTTGCCAAACGAAACACAAAAGAGCTGATAAGAGACCCTCTTAATATTTCATTCGGTCTCGGCTTTCCTATTGTACTTCTTCTTATTCTCACTCTCATCCAGTCCAATATCCCCGTAAGCCTTTTCGAGCTTGACAATCTGACTCCGGGCATTACCGTTTTCGGTCTTTCCTTTATGACGCTGTTTTCGGCAACCCTTATTTCAAGGGACAGAGCCTCTGCCTTTTTGCAAAGACTTTATACGACACCTCTTACGGCATGGGACTTCATCTTCGGCTATACTCTGCCCCTGATCCCTCTCGGAATACTGCAGTCAGCCATCTGCTACGCCACGGCATTTCTTTTAGGTCTTGAATATACAAACAGACTCTGGACAGCCCTGATACTTATCATTCCCGTTTCTCTGTTTTACGTGGGACTCGGTCTTCTCTGCGGAGCTCTGCTTAATGATAAGCAGGTGGGAGGAATTTGCGGAGCACTCCTCACAAACGTCGGTGCATGGTTTTCGGGAATATGGTTCGATATCGAGCTTGTGGGCGGAGTCTTCAAGAAGATAGCAAATCTTCTCCCCTTCATTCATGCCGTTGAATTGGAGAGAGCTGCCTTTTCGGGAAATTACGGAGAAATACTTCCTCACCTTGCAGTCGTTCTCCTGTACACAGCCGTCATCATCATCGCCGCTGTTGCCGTATTTTTCAGACAAATGAAACAATAAAAAGCAAGGGGATGTAAAAAAAGTGCAGAGCGCATAAAACGAGAAAAACAAAGAAAACAGAAGAAAAAAAGAGAAGCAAAAGTTTAAAAAGCTCAAAAAAACAAAATATGGGTAAAATTTAAGTTTTATGCTATAAACAAACTTCGC
>JAZSLF010000089.1:0-20994 GCA_045535205.1 Eubacteriales bacterium | reverse complement strand
CATTCCTCCGTCACGTCTTCAAGGAGAGAAAGGAGTGCTTCACCCTTTTCTGTATTGGCTTTCAGATAGAGTTCTGTCGCTGTCTTCCAGCAGGTAACATCTCCTTCGGGAGAAGCGGCATCAATGCCGAAGGCTGTGCAGAAGCAGGTTTCGGAAGGCTTTGTACAGGCGAGAGAAACGATAACTGCACTCTCACGCTTGGAAGCATAGTAGCTGTCTATGGGGTCTGCGAGAAAAACTCTGTCAAGAATGTCAAAGCTTTTTACGTCACAGGCACGGATACCGAAGATAACGAAGGGAGAAACGTCTTCTCTCACATCGGTGATTTCAATGTTTTTGCCTTCGGTTTTAAATCTCATAAGGTCTTCTGCCTGAGGGAAGAAGAAATCCTTGGGACTTCTTACTGTGTTAAGGGCATCTGACCATTCCGTGCCCTCTGTCCACTTTGTGTAAACGGCCTTGCCGTCCTTGTCGTCGGAGGGGAGATAAAGACCGTAAACAGATGCGATCTTAGAGAAAAGAGACTGAATGTTGTCAAGTGAAAGCTTACGCATTGTTATCCCTCCTGTCAAAAATCTCACCGGGCTCAATATCCTCTGTTTTATAGTCGATCAAAGGGGATTTGGAGCCTATCTCTGCACCTGCCTGATATTCGCCGTAACATTCATTCATATCCTTGATGAATTTACGGTTAAGAAGGTGGAGAGGAATGTTCTGGGGACATACTCTTGAGCATTCGCCGCAGTCAGTACATCTGCCTGCAACATGGAATGCTCGGATGATGTGGAACATCTTTTCTTCAAACTCATTTACGGGAGCCTTGCTTTCAACACCGGATTTTGCATTGTTGAATACACAGACCTCACAGGTGCAGGCGGGACATACGTCACGGCAGGCGTTACAACGGATACAACGGGAGAGCTCGCCCTGCCAGAAAGCAAAACGTTCATCGGGAGTCATAGCTTCTATCTTTTCAACCTTGTCGAAACGTGCGGAGCTTATGACTTCACCCTCGTTACCGAGAAGCTCGTCATATGCCACGTGCTTCTTGCTCTTGCAGTTTGCACAGCGTTCGGCAAGTACGCTGTCGGGATCAAAAAGAACGGGAGCATCTTCGTAAAGTGTTGTAACAGCGATTTTTTCGCCGCATTCTATTTTAGAGATACCCTCACCTGTGACAGCCTTGATCTTTTCAATATCAGCCATGCCTTCGCAGGGAATACCTACAGCATATACCTTTTCTCTGTCAAAGCGGTGCTCGGTGAGAAGCTGATTGAAGCTGTATGTGTCGCAGGGCTTGAGGAATACGAGAATTTTACCTTCTGTCTTTTTTGTTTTTGCAACAAGGTACTTTGAAAAGTTCGCACCGCAGAAATCGTTCCATACAAATTCGTTTTTGAGACTTTCTGCATCTGTGAAAAGGAAAGGCGTGATGTCGTAGTCAAATTCGCCCCGTTTCCAACCGAGAACGGAGGAAACGGTGCCGTTATCAAGGAGTGTTGCAGCTTTTTCAAAAAGCTGCTGTCTTGTTATTTTTTGCATCTCAGATCCTCCAATCTTTTGTTTTCGCCGAGAGCAGCCACAGCGGAGCAAAATTCGTTCATGGTTGCCGCAAATTTTGCACCTTCAGCCGCAGATACCCATTCAACACGGGTACGTTCTCTTTCTATGCCGAGGTAGTCGAGCATTGAAAAGAGCATTGTCATTCTTCTTCTTGTGAAATAATTACCTGATGTGTAGTGGCAGTCACCGGGATGGCAGCCGCAAAGGATAACACCGTCAGCACCCTTCTGGAATACCTTGAGAATAAACATAGGGTTTACACGGCAGGAGCAGGGAACTCTGATGATCTTGACTTCAGCAGGATAATCGGCACGGTTGTTACCTGCAAGGTCAGCTCCCGCATAGGAGCACCAGTTACAGCAGAATGCTACGATAAGGGGTTTGTATTCTTTTACTTGCATATTGCATCTACCTCCGCCATGATCTGACTGTTCATAAATCCCCGAAGATCCATAGCACCTGAAGGACAGGTTACCGTACAGCAACCGCATCCCTGACAAACAGCAGGGTTAACGGAAGCGACACGGCGGATAGCTGTGGTTCTGTCGGGCATACGGAATTCTTTTTCAATATATGTGATAGCACCGTAGGGGCAAACGTTGGCACATGATGAACAGCCGTTACACATAAGCTCGTCGGAGCTTGCGATACAGGGGTTGCCCGTAAGCTTGTCTTTAGCAAGAAGACCGATGACCTTAGCTGCAGCCGCACCCGCCTGAGAAACTGTTTCGGGAATATCCTTGGGACCCTGGCAGGCACCGGAGAGGAATACGCCGGCTGTGGGGCTTTCAACAGGTCTGAGCTTGGGGTGAGCTTCCGTGAAGAAGTCGTTGGTGTCCATACTTGCCGTGAGCATTGTGGCAAGAGAACGTGCAGACTTATCAGGCTCAATTGCCGCCGCAAGAACAACAAGGTCAGCATCTATATGGAGCTGTGTGTTTGCAATAAGGTCGGAAGCCTGAACTTTAAGCTTGTCGCCTTCGGGAGTGATCTTACCGACCATACCCTTGACGTAGTGAACACCGTAATCTTCAACTGCACGGCGGTAGAACTCGTCAAAGTTCTTACCGGGAGTACGAACGTCGATGTAGAATACGGTAACGTCTGTATCGGGATATTTGTCACGGGTAAGCATAGCGTGTTTTGCCGTGTACATACAGCAGATCTTTGAGCAGTATTCCTTGCCCTTTTCTGCACAGGAGTCGCAACGTGAGCCGACGCACTGAACGAAAACTATCTTTTCGGGGTGTTTATTGTCTGAAGGACGCAGAAGCTTGCCCGCAGTAGGACCTGCCGCATTTGTGAGACGTTCAAATTCGAGAGAAGTGATAACATCCTTGGAGCTGTTGTATGCAAATTCTTCAAATTTGTCCATGCTGATGGGGTTGAAGCCTGTTGCAACAACGATAGCACCGTACTTTTCTTCGATATATTCATCTTTCTGTGTATAATCAATGGCGCCGACTGTACAAACCTTTGAGCATACACCGCACTTGCCGCTTTTCAGCATCGTACAGTAGTCTGCATCAATTGTTGCAACCTTGGGAACAGCCTGTGCAAAAGGAATATAAATTGCACGTCTGTTGTCCATTCCGAGATTGAATTCGTTGGGAACTTTCTTCTGAGGGCATTTTTCAGTACAGAGACCGCAGCCCGTACATATATCTTCTTTTACGTAGCGGGCATTCTTTTTGATGGTAACTTCAAAATTACCGACAAAGCCGCTTACCTGTGTAACCTCGCTGTAGGAGAAGATTCTGATCTTCTCATGCTGAGCAACGTCAACCATTTTGGGTGTGAGAATACAGGCCGCACAGTCGAGAGTGGGGAAAGTCTTGTCAAGCTGAGCCATCTTACCGCCGATGGTGGGCTTCTTTTCAACGATGTCAACTTCAAAGCCTGCATCGGCAATATCGAGAGCTGTCTGAATACCTGCAATACCGCCGCCGATGACCAGCGCTCTCTTTGTAACGGGAGACTCACCGGGAGTGAGGGGAGTATTGAGGTTTACCTTGGCAACAGCGGCTTTACCGAGAATTATCGCCTTTTCGGTACCGATTATCATATCCTTATGTACCCATGAGCACTGTTCACGGATATTTGCGATTTCAACCATATAAGGATTTAGACCTGCAGCAGCCGCAGTTTTACGGAATGTAGCTTCGTGCATACGGGGAGAACATGAGCATACAACGATACCTGTAAGGGAGTGTTCCTTAACTGCATCGATTATAAGATTTTGTCCTGCCTGTGAGCACATATATTGGTAGTCGGTGGAAAAGACTACGCCGGGTTCGCTCTTCAGCGCTTCGGCAACCTGCTTTACGTCAACAGTACCTGCAATATTACTTCCGCACCAGCATACGAAAACGCCTATTCTTTGCATTTGTCCTTTCCTCCTTTACTTTGTGTATTTTCTGAAAGCGCTGACGAGAGCCTGCTGAGGAATTTCGTCATCAAGCTTTTCAGGAATCATATCGGGTGTAAGACGGTTTGCGCCTTTCTGCCTTATCTTGAGAAGACGTACGGCTTCAATGATCTTTGCAGGCTCAACGCCGCGAGGACATCTTTCAACACATGCAAAGCAGGTGAGACATCTGTAAAGGGACTCTGAGTTCATCAGAGGTTCAATGTCTCCGTTTTCAACCATGCTTACAAACTGATGGGGATGGTATTCCATTTCGTCGAAAGCGGGGCATGTAGCAGAGCACTTGCCGCACTTCATACATTTTTTAGGATTAGCACCGCTTATGCGGATAATTTCTTCTTTAAGCTGTTTATTATTCATCAGCGTTCTCCTTTACACCGAGTGCTTCCGCAAGAAGCTCTGTAAAGTATACTACGGGGATATCGGAACCGTTCTTCTGAAGGTTGTATTTACAGAGAGGACAAGCGGTGATTATCATGTCGGCTCCCTGAGCTTTGGCATTGTTTATAACGTCAGAGCTTTTCTTTTTTGCAAGTTCGGGGCTTTCAAGAACAACGTAGCCGCCGCAACATTCGTTTCTGTTTGCAAAAATTACGGGTTCAGCGCCCATAGCGGAAATAAGGTCTTCCATGATGGAAGGATTTTCGGGATCGTCAAGCTTCATAACGGAAGCAGGTCTGAGAAGCAGACAGCCGTAGTATGCGGCTATTTTTTTGCCCTTCAGAGCATCTGTCACGTTTTCCCTTATCTTATCGTAGCCGATAACGTCGCGGAGAAGCTCAAGATAATGGTAAATAACTGCGTCACCGTTGTACACGCCGTCTTTTGCCATATAGCAGTTTACTTTGTTTGAAAACTCTTTGTTGCTTGTAAAAGCGTGGTTTGTCTGCTTTACAACGTTGTGACAGGCAGAGCAAACAGTTACAAGAGGCTGACCCTTGTCACTTGCCGCTTTAAGTATTCTTACGGAGGAAAGCTTTGTGGCAACTTCGTCAGATGCAGATGTGAAAACACCGCCGCAGCATTGCCAATTTTCGATCTCCTCCATAGTTACGCCCAATTTTTCGGCGCATTTTCTTGCGTATTCGTCAAGAATTTTCGCCTTGTTTTTCAGCGTACATCCGGGGAAATAACTAACTTTCATTTTGTAACCTCCAAATCAGACCATTTCTTCGGGGTGGAATACTTCGTCGAACTTTTCAGCTGTCAAAAAGCCAAGTTCAACACAAGCCTCTTTCAGAGAAATATTGTCTTTAAATGCTTTCTTTGCTGTTTTAGCCGCATTTTCG
The DNA here is from genome assembly GCA_045535205.1 of Eubacteriales bacterium. Classification (GTDB taxonomy): domain Bacteria; phylum Bacillota; class Clostridia; order Oscillospirales; family CAG-272; genus RUG14199. The sequence goes on along the minus strand of JAZSLF010000089.1, from coordinate 15,714 downwards.
TAACCAATGTAGGGGTTGAGGGCAGTAACGAGCATGAGAGAATTGTGCAGATTGTGGTGCATCTTTTCCTTGTTTGCCACGATACCTACAGCGCAGTTCTTGTTAAAGGAAACAATAGATTCCGCAAGAAGTCTTGCAGACTGAAGGAAGTTGTAAATTGCAGCAGGCATAAATACGTTAAGTTCAAAGTTGCCCTGAGAAGCCGCGATACCTACAGCGGTATCATTACCCATTACCTGAACTGCAACCATAGTAACAGCTTCGCACTGAGTGGGGTTTACCTTGCCGGGCATGATAGAGGAACCGGGTTCGTTTTCGGGAATGAATATCTCACCGAGACCGTCACGGGGACCGGAAGCGAGCCAACGAACGTCGTTTGCTATCTTCATCATGTCAGAAGCGAGGGCTTTGATAGCTCCGTGAGCAAATACCAGCTCATCTTTAGATGTGAGGGCGTGGAACTTATTAGATGCAGTAACGAAGGGTTTGCCTGTTATGGAAGCAACCTCAGAGGCAACCTTTTCGGAGAAGCCCTTCGGAGCGTTGAGACCTGTGCCAACAGCAGTACCGCCGAGAGCCAGCTCGTAAAGGGGTTTAACTGCGAGCTTTATAAGCTCAACGTCACGTTCAAGACTTGAACGCCAGCCGCTGATCTCCTGACTGAACGTAATGGGAGTTGCGTCCTGAAGATGTGTACGTCCGCTTTTTACGATTCCTTCGTTTTCAGCTTCGAGACGCTTGAAGGTGGAAATGAGAAGCTCTGCTGCGGGAATGAGCTTGTCTTCAAGGGCGATGACTGCAGCGATATGCATAGCCGTGGGGAACGTGTCGTTCGAGGACTGGCTCATGTTTACGTCATCGTTGGGATGGAGAAGCTTTTTGCCGAGTATCTGGTTACCTCTGTTTGCGATAACTTCGTTTGTGTTCATATTGGACTGTGTGCCGCTTCCCGTCTGCCATACAACAAGAGGAAAATGATCAAGGAGTGTGCCGGAGATAACTTCATCGCAGGCTTCCTTGATTGCAGAAAGCTTTTCATCTGTCATCTTTTCGGGGCGAAGTGCGTGGTTAGCCTGAGCTGCAGCTTTCTTGAGGATACCGAAAGCGTGGATTATTTCTTTAGGCATTGTTTCAATGCCGACACCTATTTCAAAATTTTCATGGCTTCTCTGAGTCTGTGCAGCCCAAAGACGGTCGGCGGGGACTTTAACCTCGCCCATAGAGTCATGTTCAATACGATATTCCATAATAACTATCCCTTCATGTATATAGATATATTTTATTTTTTTATAGCCGGCTTTTGAAAAGACAGAATTCATGCCCTTATCCGCCATATTACATTATAAAATATTATAAAGAATTTTGCAATTGTATTTTATATATATTTTATAAAATTTTAGAGAAAAAACCAAAAAAATGAAAAAACGACCCATATGAAGAAACATATAGGCCGTGAAATATAATTTTATGATCTGTCCGAAGTGATTTTCTTTGCTTCGGACAATTCCGTAATAAACAAACGGTCAAGTTTTGTAAGGCTGTAGCCGTCTTTGTATATGAGATAATCCTTGTATACCTTTTTGTTGTCGATACATTTTCTCTGAACGAGACCGTAGCGGTCAAGAAGCTTTTTGGGAATTGGGGACACCCACATGAAAGTTTTCGGATTTTGCGAGAGAAGATCAAACTGACTTGCTCTTTCAAAAACGAAAATTCTTTTTTCAATGCTGTCGGGAAGTTCTTCTTTTACAACCTTGGAAAGCGGCATGGAAGGAACGTAAGGGTCAGCGTGAGCTATTTCAATGTAGTCTGTAATGTCGTCAAAAGATATGGCTTCTTTTGATGCCAAAGGGGACTCTGCACTCATGATAAGAGAGTAGGTGAACTCAGTCACAAGCTCATAGACCATATCTTTTTCATCAAGAAGCGATTTGAAATATTTGTCATAGTTTTCTGCATAGCGGATAACACCGAGCTTGTAATCGTGTTCCAGTATATTCTTTATGGTATCCTGTGAGTTGGTTTCCTTATAGAATATTTCAACAGGATCATTTGTCAGTTTTTTTGAAAATTCTGCAAATGCTTCGGAAATATAACTTGCTCTCGGCACGGAAATTGAAAATTTCTGTTTTTTTACTTCGCCGTTCTTATAAAAATTTTCGACTTGATTTATACGGGTGACTACATCCTTTGCAAGTCCGATGAACCTTTCTCCTTCGGGTGTCAGCTCCATTCCTTTTGCGGTCCGTTCAAAAATCGTGATACCTAAATCGCCTTCAAGCTCTTTTATGGAACGGCTTATGTTGGGTGGGGCGATAAGAAGCTTTTCTGATGCTTTGCCGAGAGAGCCGGCATCAGCAACCGCAAGAGCATATTTCAGATGCAGAATATTCAAAACGGAGAGACCACCTTTCTTTCACAAAGCTTCGGTAAGAATCTTATTAGAGAGATACTATAATTATACATTATAAAAAATGAATTTGCAATAGCTGACTTTTGATTTCCTGCTGTAATAATTGCACATATCTAATCCCACAGTATAGCTTTTTCATAATTGTTCTTTTTTTCACATTCGGGACAGGACAGAGCTTCAAAATCCTTTTCGGAAGCTTTTCTCATACGGCTGTTACAGCTTGGGCATTTATGATAATAGGTTTTTAAAAGCTTAAAATCCCTTGAAAGCTCATGTGCACTTGCAAAGGGAACAAAGCCCCATTCTTCAAGAGTTCTTGTGCCATAGATCTCGTGCATGACGGCATTGTGGCTTTTAGGTTCGTAAAGATCAAGTATAAACTGAGTCTTCCAATGACCGCAGCACCCGCAGATGTAAAGTGCTTTTTCAACGTTTACGGCGACAAAATCATCGGATGAAAAAAGCCGTCTCCAATCATCACCGTAAGCACCGCCTCTTATGCGTTTTACGATCTCTCTGTATGTCTCCCGGAAGTCAATTCCTACTCCAAGCCTCGTGCCGTATCTCGTTTTACATTTTTTACATAAATAACTGTATCCGTGTCCCATATAAGCGTGTCCGTTCTTAACTAATGTCAGATGTCATTCTGCTATTCAGTATTCTATCACGGAAATAAGTTGTTTTCAACACATAAATTCCATCTGCTTAAAAAAATGTATTGCATTTCTTTTTTTAAAGTGCTACACTTAATGTTGAAAGAGAATTTTATGAAAGGAGTGGTTCTGTGGTTAAAAGATTTGTTTGTGCAGCTCTTGCTGTGATTATGACATTTGCTCTCGCTTCCTGCGGCAAGACAAAAATACTTCATTGTGATAACTGTAATGCGGAAGTGACCGTCAGCGAAAAGTCCAACATGACGGAGGAGTGGACTCTGTACTGTGCTTCCTGTGAAGAACAGTTAGGTATGGACACTCTGCCTCAGTAAGTCCAAGGCCTGTAAATATCCCCTCAAATAAATTTTAAGCGTTGCGTTTTGCTGTTTTTTTGGCAAAAAAGCAACGCTTTTTGCTTGTTTTTTGTTTAAAATCAACGCAAATTGTAAGTTTTTTTAGCTATAACTGTTGTATTATTGAAAGAATAGTAGTATAATTGCTATGTATAAATTATATAAGGGGGAGAATTACTTTTATGAGTTTAGTGACGTTTAAAAGAATAATATCTTTAGTTTTGTCTCTTGTTATACTCTTATCCCTTGCATCCTCCGTAACGGCAGCAGATACCGAAATTACGGAAAGCAGCACCTATGTTTTGGACCGTGACGGTAACGGAGAAACCTTGTACCGTTATCAGAGCCCTTGTATGATAGGTTATGATATGAACAATCAATACGGTGAAAAGGGCATACCTATACAGGCATTTGTATTTACTATGTATAATCAGGTTACAGGTGAGCATTTTCCAACCTACTGCGGAGACATCAATGTTACTGCGGTACAGGGAGCAAATTACCGCCGATTGAATTTGGAAGATTCATCATTTTCGGCAAGTGCGGCAGGTAAGATTCGTGCGATCCTGCAGGAAGGATTTTATATTATTCCCATAGATGGCGAATCCGATGATGACCATGCAACAAGAGTCAGCGAAAAAACAGCGGCACTTGCAGCTGCATCAGGTGCAGAGGGTCTTACCACAGGTGAGGCTATTGCGGCAACACAGGCAGCAATATGGAAGGTTGTTCACGGTGCAGAGCTTTCTTTCCCTAAATTTTGCAGATCTGTTTTTAATCCCACAAATACGAAGTACCGTTCACTTTGCTCATATAGTGAGCTCAAGGTGAAATATAACCTTGATAACGGTGCTTCAATAAACTCTACCATAGATACGGCATACAACTACCTTATATCTCTTGACCCCGTACCCGCTTCGTCAAAAACAGTATCACCCGCATCCTTTACGGATATGAACGAGCCTGTTTTCACAGAGAACGCTGACGGCAGCTACAACATCTCTGTTACAATGACTGTAGACGTTGAAATGGCAGAAGGAGATACCCTTACTGTAAGAGCAGAGCTCGGCGACAGCTATAGTGCATATACAAGCCTTGTAGACGGAGTTCAGAATATTACACTTGAGCTCTATAATGTTCCCGCTTCTCTTATAGAAGGCGAGGTAATTATTTCCATTTCGGGTTACCAGACGTCAGCGGGATACTTCCTTTTTGATGCCGAAGGCTCAAGAGGCACCTCTCAGACGATGGTCGGTTATAACAACAGCCGTCTTCCCGTATATGCCGAGATTGTAGCCGGTGAAGACCGTGTTCTTAAAATTCAGAAAACAACGAGCGTTGCGGTCGGAAACAATTCATACGTATCAAAGCCCCTCAGCAACATTTCATTTGATATTATCCCGATTGCCACAATGGACGAATATCTTTCGGGAGCAGTAACACTCCCCGATGCATCTACCTATACACTCCCCGCTTATGCAGATTACAATCTCACTACAGATGAAAACGGCGAAGCGTCGATGAATTTCCTGCATCAAAATCTTCCCGACGGTGTATATCTGGTGGCGGAACGACAGAATCCCAGTATAGTAGCGCCGATAGAGCCGTTCTATCTGTTTATTCCTATGACAGATACGGAAACAGGAGAGACGGTCTACGAGGTCACAATAAAACCGAAAAATGACGTCAAGGGCGGCGTACATATCGAAAAGGACGTCACCTCCGTCGGAAACGACGAGTCTTCCGTCAATGCATATGAAGCACACACGTGGATCATAGGCAGTACGGTGCCCGAGGATATTTCAACAGGTAAATCCTACGTAATTACGGATACTCTTGACAACCGTCTTGATTATCTCGGAAACGTCAGAGTCGTGCTTGAAGAAGGCGGCGAGGATGTTGAGACTCTTGAAGCGGATACAGATTATACGGTGACGGTAACAGACGTTGACTCACTTTCCGAAGGAAAGCCGTCTGATTTCTTTGAGATCGCCCTCACCTCAAACGGTATGTCGAAAATCGCAAACACCGTAGGAGACAACAGCTTCAACAGCTATATGCTCCGTGTATATTTCGATGCCCGAATAAATGCAAATGCAGAAATGGGTGAGCAGATACCTAACGGGGCAAAGCTTGAATACATCAATGCAGTTGATTTTGAATTTACGGCAGAGTCAGACGTGCCCGTAGTATATACAGGCGGCTTCAATCTTCTCAAGGTAGACTCCGCAAACACCTCCAAGGTGCTTGCAGGCGCAGTTTTTGAGCTGTACCGCACAGCAACACAGGAAGAGGTTGGCGCAGATGTTCAAGGTCTTACTGAAATTGCAGGAGTTGTAGGAAAAGTAATAAAGGTATCTTTCTATGATGACCCGTCTCTTGAGGGAGAAAAAGTAACCTTAGTTACTACGGACGAAGACGGTAAAGCTTCGATCTACGGTCTTGCCTTTGGCAAATACTTCCTTGTGGAAACCGAAGCCCCCGCTGGATATAACCTTTTGGGTACTACCTTTGAATTGAACGTAGACGAAACGAGCCATACCGAAGAAAATACGATCCTTGTCAAAAATGAGTCGGGAATAGTTTTGCCCGGCACAGGCGGTATCGGTACGACCGTTTATTTCGTATCAGGTACACTCCTTGTTTGCTTCGCATTATTCTTCCTTTATATTAGTAAGCGTAAAGCTGATAAAACAAAATCTTAAAAATATAGGTCCCTGTTATCTGAGGTAACAGGGACCGTTTTTTTGGGGGAGATTAGGATTAACGTAATTTAATTAAAGAATTAAAGATTATAATACTTTTCAAATTCAGCAGGATGAGGAATAGCTGCAAGCTGTCTGCATTCCGCACGTTTTGCCTTAATGAAGTTCTGAAGAAGCTCTATGGGGAATACACCGCCTTCGGTGAGATATTCATAGTCCTTTTCAAGACAGTCAAGAGCCTCGTCGAGAGAAACGGGAAGACCCTGAAGCTTGGCCTTTTCTTCTTCGGGAAGATTGTAAAGGTTCATATCGTAAGGACCCCAACCGTTTGCATGAGGATCTATCTTGTTCTTGATACCGTCAAGACCTGCCATAAGAATAGCCGCATAGCAGAAGTAAGGATTGCAGGTAGCATCGGGGTTGCGAAGCTCAAAACGGCGTTTGTCAGGACTCTTTGCGTAAGCGGGAATACGGATGACGGCACTTCTGTTGGAGGTGGCGTAACCGACCGTTACAGGTGCTTCAAAGCCGGGAACAAGACGCTTGAAGGAGTTTGTGCTGGGGTTGGTGATGGCACAGAGAGAGCCGATATGCTTCAGAAGACCGCCCATAAAGTAGTGAGCCGTTTCGCTGAGGTGGGAATATCCGTTGTCATCGGAGAATACAGGATTACCGTCTTTAAAGAGGATCATGTGAACGTGCATACCGCTGCCTGCCTCGCCGTAAATGGGCTTGGGCATAAACGTTGCACTCTTGCCGTACTTGAGAGCCGTATTATGAATAATATATTTTATCATCATAGTTGCATCAGCCATGTGAACAACTTCGCCAAGCTGAGGCTCGATTTCAAACTGACCGGAAGCCGCAACCTCAGGGTGATGATAATTTATTTCAATGCCCGCTTCCTTCATAAGAAGACACATTTCGCTGCGGCATTCGTATGAAGTATCAAAGGGCTTGGCGATATGATAATTCTTCTGCTTGGGAACAACAACGCCGTGACCCTCGCTGTCCGAGTTCCAATAGGACTGCTTTGCATCTACCGTTGCACCAACGCAGCTTCCGTCACCGTTCCATGTCACGTCATCGAAAAGGTAAAATTCAAATTCGGGAAGTATCTTCATTTCATCGGCAACGCCGCTGTTTTTCATGTATTCGACAGCCGCCTTGATTATATTACGGGGATACTGAGCAAGAGGACGGTTTTCGGGAGAGTCGATTATCATAGCGTTACCCGTCATGGAAAGAGTGGGGATCTCGCAGAAAGGATCGATAAGTGCGGTGTCGGGATCGGGAATGAAGACCATGTCACTTTTTTCAACCACAGCGTAGCCGTAGTTTGACGCATCAAAGCCTATACCGCTTTTCATGGTATCTTCCGAAAAGTTTTCAGCGGGAATGGTAACGTGACGGTACTGACCGTTTATGTCAACCATCTTGAAGTCTACCATTTTTATACCGTTTTCCTTGATGATATTAAGAATATCGTGAACTGTTGCCATAAATCTTACCTCTTTCATTATTCAATAACAATTATAATATAACAAATATCTCCATCCTTTGTCAATATCTCAGCGAAAACTGTTTTTCTTAGTTTTAAAATATGACCCTTTCGTGCTTTTATTCTCCCAAAGTGCATCAACGGATATACTTGAAAGTTCCTCTTTTTTATGATAACATAATATTATACTTAAAATATCCTCTCACCATATAATTTATCGGAGATACGAAAATGACCAAGGAAGAGCTTCTCAAATACTGTACCGAAAAGTACGGCACAGTACCAGACTGTCCCTTTGAAGCCGATTTTGAAACCACCGTACTCAGACATTCCGATACACGCAAATGGTACGGCATCGTCATGCGGCTGTCCCGACGAAAATTCTCTCTTGACAGCGACGAGCTCATAGACGTTGTAAACCTGAAGCTGCCCGTCGAGATGTCAGATTCCTTCGGTAAAGCCGATGGAGTCTACCCCGCCTACCACATGAACAAAACCCATTGGGTCTCCGTTCTTTTGCCCGACGCTCCCCGTGAAACAGTTGAATTTCTGATACACGTCAGCTTCAGTACGACCAAAAGTAAACCACGCAAACGCTAAAATCAAACACAAAAGACCATGCCCTCCTTCTGAGATCATGGTCATTTTTACAGCGTATAAAAATGTTTATTCCTCTATTTATTATTTATCTCCGACATACTTTCGTTTTTTGCAAAAAGTCCTACTTATCGGACACTGTATTTCGTATAATGAAGATGCAAAAATAAAAATTACAATTTGGAGGTAATTATGAACAACGGTTTTTTTGGTGATATGTTTGATTTTGACGGTGACGGCAAGCTGGATGCTTTTGAGCGTGCGGCGGATTTTGCGGCCTTTGTTGAGATGACAAGCTCGGACAGCGAGGATGACGAAGAAGATGACAGTACGGAAACGGACTTCCGTATGGGTACTGCGTTTGATGAGTACGAGACGGATGAATATGACTGTGCAGACGATGACTTCTTCGATTAAATGATCTGAATATGAATTCTGAAATATTCTGAAGATGTAAGCATTAAAGGAGTTAAAGGACATGAAAAATGAGACCCTGTACAAGATAAAATCTGTAATACTCGGTCATGCCGTCGGCGATGCTCTCGGTGTACCGGTCGAGTTTGCTTCAAGAGAAGAGCTTGACTCTTCACCCATTGAGGACATGGAGGGCTTTGGAACTTATCCGTATGATGCGGGGGCATGGTCTGATGACACAAGTATGTCTCTTTGTGCCCTTGACAGCCTTGCCAAAGGCGATATTTACTGGGATGAGATCATGCAGAATTTCAGGCGTTGGATCGAAAAAGGTGAATACACCTCGGTAGGTGAATGCTTTGATGCAGGGCGTACCTGTGTTAAAGCTGTTTTGAATTATTTTTCTTTCAGCACACCTGCCGCAGAAAGCGGAGGTACGGACGAGTATTCAAACGGTAACGGCTCTCTTATGCGTATTCTTCCTTTTGTTTTATTTACCGAGTACGGAGAGTATGCGGGTAACCGGCTTGATATTATTCACAAAGGCTCTGCATTGACCCACGCACACGAAAGGTCCAAAATCGGTTGCGGCATTTATGCCAACATAATGCATCAGCTTCTCCGTGAGCCTGCGATGGCTTCGGTTGAGAGGGGACTTCGCAGAGCTGAGCTTGAGTACAGCCGTTCGCCCGAGCTTCATCATTATAAACGTATCTTTGAGTCTGATTTTAAAGATCTGAAAAGAAATGATATAAAGAGTACGGGGTACGTGGTTGATACTCTTGAGGCTGCTTTGTGGTGTCTGATGACTACGGATAACTTCAGGGATTGTGTGTTGAAGGCGGTTAACTTAGGCAACGATACAGATACCGTAGCAGCAGTCGCAGGCGGTATGGCGGGTGCTTTGTATGGCTATGATGCTATTCCGAAGGAGTGGCTCAATACTTTAATGAGGCGGGAATACATAGAGGATATGTGTGAGAAAGCTTGCCGCATCTGGCAGGAGACGAAAACGGAGCAGACGGACTGCCCGAAATGATGGCATACCAAAAAAGCAATATACGAAATGACTATTGTTTGTTTTTTAACATTTTAGAACTATATAGCGTTTTATAAAGCATTTTGGATTAACATTGAGGGGGTATAATCGAGCTTTTGTTTGTTGGGTTTATTGAAAAAACAGCATATTTGTGTTATACTCATGCTGTGCTTTTATAAATGATATGAAAGGAAATATCAAAGAAAAATATGTTTACGTGTGTACAGAGACAGGAAATACTGGATAGATTAGTTGATATGTTCAAGGCAAGAGCTGAAATATTTGCCGTTATACTTGTGGGTAGTGCATCACACGGTTTTCGTGATAAATATTCAGACATTGATGTTGCGCTTGTTTACAATGAAAACTGTGCGCTTGATTCTGTTTTTCAAAAAACTTTTGAAGATATAAGCGCTGAATATAATGTGGCTGTTTGTTTAAACCAGCTTGGGCGAAGTTTGCAGGTTATTTTGCTTGATAATTATCTTGAACTTGATATAGGTTATTACACACTTGGTTCACTTTCTGCACGCAGAGGTGAATACAAAGTTGTATATGATAAAACAAACAGCGTAAAAGAGCTTATGGATAGTAGTTGGAACGAGAATAAAGATAAAAATATGGGAACTACTGCCAATGTGGATATAGGTAATGAACTTTTCAAGATAGATGCTAATTTGTGGTACAACATTATGCACACAGTAAATTCTTTTAATCGCGGTGAAAAGTACAGATGTTATTTCGAGCTCGGAGAACTTAGAAACAATATCGTTTCGTTAATAGGGAAAAGAAATAATCTTGAAACGAAAAGATTTCGCAGCGTACATAATTTGAGTGATGATGAAAAAGCGAAGATAGATCCTTTGTTCTCATATCCCGAAAACGCAAGGCAGTTAAAAGCTATTCTTTGCTCAATGCTTGATATATTCTATGAGGAATTTGCTTATTGGAACTATTCACCGAGAGTTGATAAGGAGTTTATTAAAACATACATTACAGAGAACTTGTAACACGTTCGTCAATCATGGGACAGTCCCCTGATTGTTTTAAGAAGACATTTTTGTTTGAAGGTGTTATAAAATGTGATCGATATACAGATAGTGAATGTTTAAAGATTAAAGCTTTCGTGATATACTTGATTAAAGCATAAATGAGAAATGATGGGTGACAAAAAAATTAAGGAAATGAAGATAATTACCCACGGTCCAACGGACGATCAGCAGATCCCGACATATAAGTTATCAAAAAAAGGAATAAAAGCAATGCCTATAATACTCGACCACCAATTAAGAGAATACATACCGCACAATTCCACGGAATTTCCTATTACATATTTTCATGATGAACTTGCTACACTTCCGGACTGGGCAGGACCTTTGCATTGGCATCCCGATTTTGAGATCGCAACGGCAGAATGCGGAGTGTTAGATTACCGGGTTGGTGAGCAGCACATAATACTGGAAGCGGGTGACAGTATATTCGTCAACGGAAATATGCTGCACGGAATAAAACAGTTGTCAGGTGATGTACCCGATCCGATGCCAAACGTCGTGTTTTTCGGTACGTTAATAGCTCCCGAAACAAGTACCATTTATCAAAAATACATACAGCCCGTTGCTCAATGCAATTCGCTTCCATTCGTTGTGTTTCGACATAGCGACAGTTCTCACAGCGAGATAAACAGTTTGATCAAAGATATTTACAAGCAACTGAGTGAGAAAGGTACGTGCTATGAATTAGCTGTTCAGCGTAACGTCAACCGTATATTTGAATTTATTTCTTGCAATTTTTCTGAGCTTCCAAAAACTGAGGCAACACGCATACAGATAAATAATCAAATTCGCCTTCAGAAGATGCTCGCCTACATTTATGAAAACTATGCCGAGCCGGTGACACTTGAGGATATTGCCAAGGCTGCAGACATCAGCCGAAGTGAAGCGGGTCGATGCTTTCATACGTATATGGGGTGTTCTCCTATTGATGCACTGATTCAATACAGACTTCAAATGGCACATCAATTGTTGAGTAAAAGAACACAAACTATCCAACAGATCAGCTATGCCTGTGGATTTAATTCAGTAAACTATTTCAGTCGCCGATTCAGGAAAAAATACGGATACTCCCCAAGTCAAAGTATCAATATGGGTAAATAGTGCTTGATTTTGGTGTTTTTGTGACTTTTTTACGGTGTATCATGGTGATATAATTAATTCATGAATTTATTGTATAGTTGAAGGGAAACATCATGCCTGAACAAAAGAATTACAAAAAGACACTCATAGCTTGTTATCTTGGCTTTGTTACACAAGCTATATCTGCTAATTTTGCACCACTCTTATTTTTAACATTTAAAAGCACTTACGGAATTACTCTTGAAAAGATTGCGATGATTCCGTTGGTATTCTATTTGACACAGTTGATCGTTGATCTTGCGGCTACCAAATACGCTGACAAAATAGGATATCGTACCTGCGTTGTTGCATCTCAGGTGTTGTCTGCCGTAGGTCTGGTTCTGATGGCGATATTGCCGGAGCTGTTTTCCTCACCGTTTATAGGTGTTTTAATTTCCGTAGTGCTTTATTCCATAGGAAGCGGGCTTATTGAGGTTTTGGTTAGTCCCATCGTCGAAGCCTGTCCTTTTGAAAACAAGGATGGAATGATGAGTCTGCTGCATTCCTTCTACTGTTGGGGTGCAATGGGTGTTATCCTTGGCTCCACTCTTTTCTTTGCTATATTTGGTATAGAGAATTGGAAGATACTCACTTTCATTTGGGCATTGGTGCCCCTGTATAACACGTTCAATTTCATTAGCTGCCCTATAGAACGCTTGGTTGAAGACGGAAACAGCTTGGGTATCAGTAAACTGCTGAAGACCCCGATCTTCTGGCTTTTGATAACACTTATGATCTGCTCGGGAGCATCGGAAGCAACTATGGCTCAATGGGCATCAGCCTTTACAGAATCTGCCATCGGTGTATCCAAAACTGTCGGTGATCTGGCAGGACCGTGTCTTTTTGCAATGTTTATGGGTATATCCCGTATGCTGTACGGAAAGTTCAGCGAAAAGCTTGATTTAACAAAGGTTATGCTTATCTGCGGTGCAATGTGTGCAGGATGCTATTTGCTTGCTTCGCTGTCTTCATTACCCATACTCGGACTTACAGGCTGTGCTCTTTGCGGCCTTGCAGTCGGTATTATGTGGCCCGGTTCTATCAGCATATCCTCACAGAAATGTCCGAGGGGAGGAACTGCAATGTTTGCATTTCTGGCACTTGCCGGAGATCTTGGTGCAATGGTAAGTCCTGCTATGGTGGGAAGCCTTTCCGAAATGGCAGGCGGAAATCTTAAAACAGGCCTGCTTGCAGCAACGGCATTTCCTGTGGTTTTGGTAATTTGTTTGATGACATTAAAAAAAACGGTTAAAAGTAAATGATATACAATCAGGGGACTGTCTATAATCAGGGGACTGTCCCCTGATTGCCTGATAAAATGTAAGTTGTTTTTATGTTTGTGGTTATATGTCCTGTTTATAGTACACTGCTTGATTTATATTTAGCATATCAAGAAGTGCGATATAACAGGAGGTATAAAAAACTATTTTGTTTGGAGATAGGTGTATTAAAGGAAACAGTAAAAAATGGAAAAATTGGATGTGTAAGTTTTCACCAACGACATGCTTTCCATGTATGAAAAAGCACGGCTGCATTTATCCTTTTTCAACCAATTTTGAAGAACTTCACATCAACTGCAAATGTGAACTTGTACCGATTAGAACAAAAATAGCTGGCACAGCTACCGGAGCAAAAGAAGCCGGAGTTGATGCTTATTTAAAGTATACGGGAAAACTTCCGAATAATTATATCAAAAAGAGTGAGGCCCGCAAACTTGGTTGGAGTTCTTTAAACGGTAATTTATCAGAAGTTTTCCCTGACAAGTTTATAGGTGGTGACATATATAAGAATTATGACGGGAAACTTCCCAATAATGATGGACGAGTTTGGTACGAAGCTGATTTTGATTATATTTCAGGTTATAGAAATGATTGTAGGGTACTGTATTCTTCTGACGGTTTGATATTTGTCTCATACGATCATTATAAAACTTTTTATGAAATACTGTAGTCGGAGGTTATTATGGAAAATAATAAAAGAAGGTTTATAGTGGATTTCAAGAACGTCCATCACTACTCGGAAGTACACAAAGCGATAAAAAAAGGATTTGGGTTTCCCGGATACTACGGAGAAAGCCTTGATGCTCTGTGGGACTGCCTTACTGATATAATAGATAATGATGTGGAAATATACTTGAAGAATTATCAATATGTTTGTGGTGCAGATAAAGATTATGCGGAAAAGCTCCTTGCCGTGTTTCGTGACACAAAACACTATGATAACGATAATTATGTCGGTTCAAGGATTGTTGTTGAGAGAGACGGAAAGATTACTGAGTTAGATTAATTTATAAACCATAAAATCGCACTTCTTGATGTTTTGAAGAACAGGCTAACTATGTAATTAAGATAAAAAAGACGAGGATACGTAACCACGGCTTGAACCACAAAAACAAGGGATATAAGAATTGGTCAATGTGCGAAAAATAAACTTTGCTTTCGTTTATACAATAAATGAAAGGGTAGGTGATAATATGGAAAAATTCTCTTTGTGCTCCTGTCAGGTGAATGTGCGGAGTGCCACATACGATGTTTCGTGGTGGATAATTACTGTGCTGACCGTGGTGCTGATATTTGCGGTATTGTATGCTGTAGGAAAGTATATTTCAAAGAAGAAATATGTTTGCCCTAATTGCAACAAAACGTTTTATCCAAAATGGTGGGAAGCAGCATTTTCACTTCATGTCAATGATGACAGAGTTTTAAAATGTCCGCATTGTAAAAAGAAAAGCTTTTGCCATCTTTCGTGGGAACAGTAGGGAATAGTTTAAGTGTCAATCAGGGGACAGTTCCCTGATTGATACTGATTTGCTTGAAGGAAGGAGCTTGAATGTGGAAAAGGTTCTTATAAATCCAAGTTTATGTGAATTTCCCGTTGATTTTTGCGATGTGTTAACGAATTCAAAAATTTACGATAGCTCTTGTTCAGAAACGGCCAAAGTGTTTTTTATAGATAAGGGCAAGGGGTATTATTTGAAAAGGGCTGCGACGGGCTCGCTAAAAAATGAAGCGATTATGACAGAGTACATGAATCAAAAAGGCCTTGCGACAAAAGTCGTCGGATATATTACCGATGAGTACGATTGGTTATTGACAGAAAAAGTGCAGGGCGAAGATTGTACTCACCGTGAATATCTTTCGAATCCTAACCGTTTGTGTGATACTCTGGCTTTTATACTTCGAGAGCTTCACCAAACTGATTACAGCGGATGTCCTGTAGACGATCGTATGAAACAATATGTTGAAAGAGCAATAGAAAACTATTCAACTGGAAATTATGATAAGTCCGCTGTCAGTAAATTGGGATTTAGTTGTGCGGACGAAGCTTACAGTATTATCGAAGAAAATAAAAGCTTGATTAAATGCGACACCTTGATTCACGGGGATTACTGTTTGCCAAATATAATTCTTGATAATTGGAAGTTCTCGGGCTTTATCGATGTTGACTTTTGCGGCGTAGGAGATAAGCATATTGATATATATTGGGCGGTGTGGTCACTTGCATACAATCTTGGCACGGACGAGTACCGCAATCGTTTTTTTGATGCTTACGGTCGTAATGATTTTGAATCTGAAATGTTGAGGACAATAGCTGCTTTTGAAGTGTTTGGGTAACCGGAGATATTATGGATTGGATGGACGGGGACGGCACTATGTCTTGAAGTTAACGACCTCCGGGTTATTGCTACGCACCGGTCCCTGTCGCATCTCTTTTTCCATCGTCTCGATACACTCGACTCGGAAAAATCGTGCTTTGAGGGACACCGCTTACAAAAACGATACTTAATCGTTCGTGTATCCCGCCTTGCGGTACCCGAAATCTCTATGCCGCTTGGAGCACGGCGAGATTTCGACCGCTACGGAGTTCG
>JAZSLF010000145.1:0-27660 GCA_045535205.1 Eubacteriales bacterium | reverse complement strand
TAAACAATGCTCTGTCTTCGCTGGAGGCTGTAATGTCGTAAAATACCAGCTCGTCAGCTCCGCACTCGCTGTAATATCTGCCAAGCTCAACAGGGGAGGAAACGTCGGAGAGTCCCGCAAAATTGACTCCCTTAACAACTCGTCCGCCCTTAACGTCAAGGCAGGGAATAATTCTTTTAGTTATCATATAGAGGTATCCTTTCACAAAAAGGTCATTCTGCCAGCTTTACGGCTTCAGAAAGGGAGATGTCGCCCGTGTAGTAGGCTTTACCGATAATTGCACCCCACAGGTCCATATCGGAAAGAGCCTTTACGTCTTCGAGGGTAGAGACTCCGCCTGAGGCGGTTATCTTCATTTTGAAGCGTTCGGACAGCTGTCTGTAAAGCTCTAAATTGGTGCCTCTCATGGCTCCGTCTCTTGAAATGTCCGTACAGATAAGAGCCGATATGCCCAGAGACTGCATTTTTTCACAGAAATCAAAGCAGGTGACGTCTGATTTTTCAGTCCACCCCTTGATCGCCACAAAGCCGTCCTTAATATCGACGCCTACGGCAAGTCTGTCGCCGTATTTATGAGAGACTTCCTTTAAAAACTCGCCGTCGGTAACTGCGGCAGTGCCCAATATCACACGGTCAACTCCGATGCCGAGATACTTTTCTACAGTTTCCATGGTTCTGATGCCGCCGCCTATCTCGGAATAGAGGGAGGCACTTTCTATTATCCTTTTAACTGTCTCAAGATTTGGTGTGGTGCCGTATTTTGCACCCTCAAGGTCAACTATGTGAATATGAGACGCACCGCATTTTGCAAAATCCACGGCAATTTCGTGGGGGTTCTCGCTGTAGACGGTCATTTTGTCATAGTCGCCCTTGTAAAGACGGACAGCCTTTTGTTCATATAGATCTATTGCGGGAAAAATATACATTTTTATATCCTTAATTGAATTGTTTAAACGAAAGCCGAAGGCTTTCCCATAACATTTGCCGTAAGGCAAATTCATAACGTTTGCCGCAAGGCAAACCCATAACTCAAACTGCCTTCGGCAATTTACAGGTCGCAGAAGCCCTTCAATATTGAAAGGCCCACGTTTCCGCTTTTTTCGGGATGGAACTGACAGCCGTAAACGTTGTCCTTCTGTACGGAAGCACAGAGAGGGTGGCCGTACTCTGCCGTTGCGGTAACGTATTTTTCACACTCTGCGGCATAGAAGGAGTGCACGAAATAAACGTGATCTCCGTTTTTTATGTATTTGAATATTTCAGTTTCATTTTCGGTAAAGTCAAGAGCATTCCAGCCGATATGGGGGATCTTCAGCTCTCCCGGAATTACGTCGGAAATGGGAACTACCTTGCCGGGAATAAGACCCAGCCCCTTGTGACAGCCGTATTCATGGCTCTCATCAAAGAGAAGCTGCATTCCGAGACAGATGCCCATAAGGTATTTGCCGCTTGCCGCCTGCTCCTTAATAAATTCATCAAGTCCGCTTTCGGAGAGCTTTCTTGCCGCATCGCTGAAAGCACCGACACCGGGAAGTATTATTTTATCAGCCCTTCCGAGAACGTCGGCATCGCCCGAAACGACAGTTTCAGCACCGATGGCGGCAAATGAGCTTTTAAGGGAAAAGAGGTTGCCCACACCGTAATCAACAATTGCTATCATCAGAGAACTCCTTTGGTGGAGGGGATTTCAGAGGCGAATTTTTCATCGATCGCAACAGCCGCCTTGAGACTTCTTGCGACGCTCTTGAATACGCCTTCTATTATATGATGGGAATTTCTTCCCGAAAGCTTTCTCACGTGGAGAGTTGCGGCGGCACTTCTGACAAAAGCCGCATAAAATTCCTCGGCAAGCTCCGTGTCAAAGTCGCCCACCTTTTCGGTCGGTATTTTTACAGCCCATTCAAGATGGCTTCTGCCCGAAAGGTCAACCGCTGAGAGTATGAGCGTTTCATCCATGGGGAGTATCATGCTTCCGTAACGGATGATACCCTTTTTGTCACCGAGAGCTTCCTTGAAGGCTTCGCCGAGAACTATGCCGATGTCCTCTGCGGTATGGTGGTAGTCCACCTCAACGTCACCCTTGCAGGATACGTAAAGATCAAATCTGCCGTGTTTTGCAAAAAGGGTCAGCATATGGTCGAGAAAGCCGCAGCCCGTGTTGACGGCGGAAGCACCGCTTCCGTCAAGGCAAAGAGAGAGCTCAATGTCAGTCTCGGCAGTCTTTCTTTTTATTTCAGCTTTTCTCATTTTACTTCCTCCAGTATCTTTTCGAGGGTGTCGGTCAGTATCTTCATCTGCTCACGGCTGCCCACCGTAATCCTTATGTAGTCGCAAATCCTTTCCTTTTTGAAGTGGCGAACGAGAACACCTCTCTTTTTCAGCTCAAGATAAAGCTGTTCACCGCTTACGTCGGGGTGCTTTGCGAAAATGAAGTTGGTTTTTGAATTTGTGGTGATAAAGCCGAGGCTCAAAAGCTTTTTCGTGGCTTCCTCTCTGTTTTTGATTATGGTATTGCAGTTCTCTTTCGTATATTCCTCGTCTTCGAGAACACCGAGTCCTGCCGCCGCCGTCATGCTGTTTATGTTGTAGGGATTTGTTGAATACTTTATTGCATTGATGTCGGCAATAAGCTCCTTGGAGCCGACGCCGTAGCCCAGTCTCGCACCTGCCATGGAGCGAGATTTTGAAAAAGTACCCGTGACAAGAAGATTATCGTACTTCTTCGTAAGGGAAACAGCGCTTTCTCCGCCGAAATCAACGTAGGCTTCATCAACTATAACTACGTTGTCGGGGTTCGAGCTTAAAATTTCCTCAATATCCGAAAGGGAGACGGTCATACCCGTGGGTGCATTGGGGTTTGCGATAACTATCGTCTTGTTTATACCCTTGTAATCCTCCGGATCTATGGAAAAATCTTCTTTTAAGGGAATTTCCTCGTAGGGAATATTGTTTATCTGTGCAAAAACAGGGTAGAAGCCGTAGGTGATGTCGGCAAATACCGCAGGAGCGTTTTGGTCACAGAAAGCCATAAATGCAAAATTCAGAGTTTCGTCAGAACCGTTATTTATAATAACACAGCTCTTGTCAACACCGAGAACCTCTGCCAGCTTTTCCGTAAGCAGAGAGCATTCGGGATCGGGATAAAGCTGAAGACGGGAAGCCGCCTTCGCCGCATACTCCACAGCCTTCTGAGAGGGAGGGAAGGGGGACTCGTTGGTATTCAGCTTTACGTATTTCATATCCTTGGGCTGCTCACCCGGTGTATAGGGGGCAAGAGACTTGTATTTTTCGCTGAAAAATCTGCTCATATCAGTCCTCCAAACGAACTACAGCACTTTTGGCGTGAGCTGTAAGGCCTTCTTTTTCCGCAAAGTAGGCAACGTCGGGACCTAAACGCTCAAGTGCTTCTCTTGTGAAATAGGTGTACTGTGTCTTCTTTACAAAATCGTCTACGGACAGAGGGCTTGAGAATTTTGCCGTACCGCTTGTGGGAAGGGTGTGATTGGGCCCTGCCATATAGTCGCCGAGAGCTTCGGGACAGTTCCTGCCCATAAATATGGAGCCTGCGTGGCGTATGGAGTCAAGCCAGCCGAACGGATCGTCAACGCACAGCTCAAGATGCTCAGGTGCCAGCTCGTTGGCTATGTCGACCGCACAGCGAAGGTCTTTGGCAATTATTATCTTTCCGTTATTGTCAACGGAGGCTCTTGCAATTTCGGCTCTTTCAAGACAGGGTATCTGCTTTTCGATCTCTTGTGCAACTGCATAAGCAAGGCTTTCGCAGTCGGTAACGAGAACGGCACTTGCCATTCTGTCATGCTCCGCCTGGGAAAGAAGGTCTGCTGCAAGGTGTCTCGGATCGCTGTTTTTATCGGATATGATAAGTATTTCGCTGGGCCCTGCTATCATGTCTATGGAGACCTCGCCGAAAACCTGCTTTTTCGCTTCGGCAACGTAAGCGTTACCGGGGCCTACTATCTTGTCTACCTTGGGAATAGTTTCCGTTCCGTAAGCGAGGGCGGCTATTGCCTGTGCTCCGCCTACCTTGAATATTTTGTCAACTCCCGCTGTTTTTGCCGCAGCCAAGATGACGGGATTTACCTTGCCGTCGGCTGACGGAGGAGTTACCATGACCACCTCGGGACAGCCTGCTATTTTTGCAGGAATGGAGTCCATGAGAACGGTGGAGGGATAAGCGGCAGTACCGCCGGGCACGTAAAGACCTGCTCTGTCTACGGGAATTACCTTCTGACCCATGACAACACCGGGCTCGGTGTTTACGATAAAGCTGTTTCTTATCTGCTTTTCATGAAAAAGTCTTATATTCTTTGCGGCTCTCTCAAGAACTTCGAGAAATCGGGGCTCAACGGAGGAAACTGCTTCTTCAATTTCCTCTTCCGTCACCGCAAGAGAGGAAAGAGCTGCCTTGTCAAATTTAAGACAATATTCAAAAAGTGCTTTGTCTCCGTTTTTTCTTACGTTATCTATAATTTCAGTAACAGTTCCTTCAACGTTTACCGAAGGCACGCTGCGGGCAAATATCTCCTCGTTTGTTACCTCGCCCTGCTTTAGTATCCTTATCATTTTTTCTCCTTTATCTGACGGGCGATGCTGTCCGTTATACTCTTTATAATATCCTCCTTGAAACGAAGGGAGGTCTTGTTTGCAATAAATCTTGCGCTGACGGGAACCACGTCTTCGATAACCTCAAGGTCATTTTCACGAAGCGTAGTGCCTGTTTCAACAATATCGACGATAACGTCGGAAAGCTTCAGTATGGGGGCTATCTCAATAGAGCCGTTGAGCTTTATTATATCAATGTCCTGACCCTTTGAAGCATAAAAGCGTTTTGTGATGTTTACGAACTTCGTCGCAACCTTGAGAGTCTTTGCTCTGTCGTAGCTGAAGCCTTTGGGGGCTGCAACGGCAACCCTGCATTTTCCTGTATCAAGGTCAAGAAGCTCATATACGTCAGGTGCATATTCAAGAAGTATATCCTTGCCGGCAACACCGATGTCGGCTGCTCCTCTTTCAACGTATATTGCAACGTCGGAGGGCTTTACCCAGAAATAACGTATCTTTTTTTCGGGGTTTTCAAATATGAGCTTTCTGTTATTCTCTTTGATAGACGGACACTCAAAGCCTGCCGCCTCAAACATCGCATAAACCTTTTCGCCCAGTCGTCCCTTGGGGAGAGCCACGTTCAGCATACCGTCGTTTCCGACACATATACCGTCTGTGCCTTCTGCTCCCTTTTCGGTCTGCTCAAGAGCATCAAGATATACGGCAAATCCAATGGCACCTGTCTTTTTACCCATTTTTCTCATGAGGTTATCGTACTGACCGCCTGACAGAACGCTGTCTGCGATACCGTCGATATATCCCTTGAAGACAAATGCGTTATAATAATTTATGTCGCTGACTGCGGAGAAGTCGACTCTTATTCTGTCTTCATATCCCAGTTTTTCAAGAGCAGTCATGATGTTGTAAAGCTGTTCTACGGCGGGAATACATCTGCCCTCGGACATATCCGCAAGAATAGGCAGTATCTTATCCGCATTTCCGCAGGCGGAGAGAAGCTTTATAATAGTTTCCGATTTAAGTCCTTCCTTTTCGCAAAGAGAGGTAATTTCGTGAACGTTCTTTTCGCCAATGTATGCGGTCAGCTTCTTTCTCGTTTCACCCTTTGCACCCGCAATATCGAGGGCGGCGGACAGAATACCGAGATGGGATACGTCAAGTGCCCAGCTGTCACTTATGTTTTCAAGACTCTTTGCGGCAAGAAGAAGCACCTCGTAAATACAGTAGTTGTCTATCTTACCCATGCATTCCAGACCGACCTGCATTATCTCCTTGAAGGTGCCCGTTCCCTTTGATACTCTGTATACGTTTTCATTATAGTATACCTTCTGAATCTCATTTTCGGAGCTTGAGGCATTTTTGATTATTGAAAGAGTGATGTCAGGCTTGAGTGCAAGGAGCTTTCCGTCGGTATCCGTAAAGGTTATTACGTTATCGGATACAAGAAAATCCTTGTTTCCCGCATAGAGATCGTATTCTTCAAATTTATTGAATTTATATTTTTTGTAACCGAAAGACCCGTAAAGAGAACGGAGCTTAAATACGGCAATTTCATCGTTTTTCAGAACTGAGGTATCTATTTTCATGGATGCTATTCCTTATTGATCTTTGATATAACCGTTTCGTATCCGCCGCTGCCGTATACGAGACATTTGTTTACTCGGCTGATGGTCGCCGTGCTCGCACCTGAAGCCGCCGAGATCTCCTGATAGTTCTTTCCTTCTTTTAAAAGAATGGCTATCTGAAGTCTCTGTGCTATGTCGAGAAGCTCCTTTACTGTGCATATATCCTCAAGAAAGTTTTTACATTCCGCAGCACTCTCAAGAGTTGCAACGGCTTCGTAGAGCATATCTGTTTCTTTTGACTGAAATGTTGCCATTGATTTTTCCGCCTTTATCATGGTTTTCACTTTAACGCTTTAATATGATAACACACAAAAGTGAAAAAGTCAAGTATCTCACCTGTCAGATTTATATTTTTTTGTATTATTCTCCGCATTTTTCCGTTATTATGCGGCAATTTGCTTCCATTACGGAATTTCCGAGAATTATTTCCCCGATGCTTTCGGCCCTTATATATCCCGAAGCCGCATTCTTTACGGAGATAAGACTTCCTTTTAGGTCAGCCTTTACGTCGGAGTATTCAAATGCCAGATCAGCCTTCTCCATGGTACAGCCTTCAAGTACGAGTCCCTTGCAGTAGCAGAAGGGCTGAGTACCGATTATACGGCAATTTCTGAAGGTCATATTTTTTGAATACCACCCGATATACTCACCGATGACGGTGCAGTTTTCAACAAGCACGTTTTCAGCGTGCCAGAAGGCATCCTTGGTGTCGAGAAGCGAGTCCTTTACCGTGACGTTTTTTATGTACTGAAAGGAGTATTTTCCTTTCATGGAGAGCTTTGAGATATTTACGTTTTCACTTTGGAAAAGGAAGTAAAAGCCTTCTGCCTCCGTGTTTTCCGCTTCAAGCTCTCTGCATTTCCAAAAGGCTTCATCGCTTATTATTTTGCAGTTTTCCGCTTTAATATTTTTACATTCACGGAAAGCCTTTGTACCCTCGATGATACAGCCTTCAACAGCTCCGTTTTCGGAGTACCAGAAGGATGCACGTGCTCCTTCGGTAAAGCTGCTGTCTTTGACTTTAAAATCCTTCGTGTGCCAGAAGGGGTAACGCAGAGCAAATCTGCACCTTGAAGCTTCAACGTCTCTTGCTTCCTTGAAAGCACTTTCGCCGTCGGCTTCGCCCTCAAAAGCACAGTCTTCAACAAGGGCATCGGTAAGGCTGTAAAGAGCCCTTTCTTCGTCGAAGGTCTTATTTTTGATCATCTGTTTCATGGCTTCTGCTCTCAGAGTGTCTTTCCGGCAAAGGCACAGAGAAGGGAAGCGGCAGCTTTCGCATCCTTCATGTCGATAAGCTCAACACCGGAATGGATGTATCTTGTGGGAATTGAGATACAGCCTGCGGGACAGCCTGCTCCCGCCGTCTGCATGGCGGCGGTGTCCGTACCGCCTGCCGTAAGAATTTCATACTGATATTTTATTTTGTTTTCCTCAGCCGTTTCTTTAAGGAGCAATACAAGATCTCCGTCACAGATAACGGAAGCATCCTTCAGCTTGATAGCGGCACCGCCTCCGAGAACTGAGGGCATATTTTTAATGCCGGGAACGTCTCCCGCCGTACATACGTCAACAGCTACGGCATAATCGGGCATAATGCCGAAGGCGGCACACCTTGCCCCTCTGAGACCGACCTCCTCCTGTGAGGTAAAGACGAAATAAATATCGTTTTCGTTGTCTTTAATATTTTTTGCAGCTTCAATAAGAACTGCACAGCCTATGCGGTCGTCTATGGGTCTTCCGAATACTCTTGAGCCTGCAAGTCTTGAGAGCTTGCCTGCAAGGGCAAAGGTATCGCCTATCTTTACACGGCTCTGTGCTTCTTTTTTGTTTGATGCACCGATGTCGACGTAGCATCTGTCAGCGGTCATGTCAGCCGCCTTGCAGTCTGCCTCGGGTACGAGAACTCCTTTCGTACCGTTTTCAAAAATAACTTCGGAATATGCCGCCGCTGTGAAATTGATGCCGCCGACGGTGGCAAAACGAATTCTGCCGCTTTCTTCGATAAAGTTTACCATAAAGCCTATCTCGTCCGTATGTGCGGCAAGCATCACCTTTTTCGGATTTTCGGCACCCCCTTTTTTGAGTGCGAAAAGATTGCCCATGGCATCTGTTTTTATTTCATCGCAGTAAGGTGCAATAAGCTTTTCTATAACGGCTGTGATATTCTTTTCTCTGCCCGAAACGGCACGTGGTCTGACAAGCTCTTTAAGTGTAAGGTACATTATCTGATACCTCCTTCGTTAAGTTTTTCGACAGCTTCGAGAGCTGTGCGGTAAATGTTTATAAAATCTTCCTCCCTTATTACGTTGGAGGCTGTGTGGATATATCTTGCAGGTACTGAAAGTGCGGCACATCTGACGCCCTCTCTCGTCTTGTGAATATGTCCCGCATCGTTTCCGCCGGACACGTATTTCTTATACTGACAGGGAATACCCTTATCTTTAGCGCAGTTCATGATAAATTCGGTAAATTCTCTGTCATATAAGGTCGCTCTGTCAGCTATGGAGAGAGCACCGCCCTCACCCTGCCTTGCAACCTGTCTGTATTCGGGAACACCGTCGATGTCAGCGGCGGCGGTAGCTTCAAATATGAAGGCGTAGTCGGGGTCTATCTTGTATGCGGCACATCTTGCACCCGAAAGACCCAGCTCCTCCTTGCGTGTGAAAGCAAAATACACATCGAAGGTGAGCTTTTCTCTGTTTTTATATATTTCACGCATAAGGTCGCACATGACGGCACAGCCTATTCTGTCGTCAATAGCCTTGCCCTTGAGCATTCTGCCGTCTTTTCCGAAACGGTAAAAGTCGCTTTTCCACGTACCGTAGTCGCCGACGGACACGTATTTTTCCGCTTCATCTCTGTCCTTTGCACCGATGTCGATATACATTTCGTCAGCAGAGAATGCCTTCAGCCTGTCCTCACGCTTTATCATGTGAATGGGCTTTGTTCCCATATAGCCCTCAACTGTGGTCTTTTCGTTTCCGACGGTGACACACCTGCCCTTCCAGACTCTCGTATCCGCACCCGAAAGGAACATAGGCTTCAAATATCCGTCGTCGGTTATATGAGACACCATAAAGCCGACCTCATCGGTGTGAGAGCTGAACATAAGCTTTTTGGGGACTTTTGCGTTTTCGACCGGCTCTTTTCTTTTGTTTATTTTGAGAATAAGACTTCCCATGTTGTCATATATTCTCTCATCGAAGGAGCCTTCGCATACGTCAAGTAAAAAAACGGAAACTCTGTCCTCACAGCCGGAGGGACCGAAGATAAGACACAGTTCTTCTAAAAGCTCTGTTCCGAAAAGCTCGTTTCTTTTCATCTTCCGTCCTCCTTTTCAAATATTTTTTCGTCGCATATTATTTCACCCACAAGCCTCGAAAGAGCCTCAAGGTCAGAGAGCTCAAGAGCTTCGTTATAGGTGTGCATATTTCCGAGAGGGATGCAGAGAGAAACGCAGGGAACACCGTCCATGGCCAGCTCAAGAAGTGCCGCATTTGTTCCCATATCAGTTCCCTCCACCACCATACCGCAGGGAATATCCTTTTCCTTTGCTATTTCAAGCACTCGTCTCATAACGTGTCTGTCACAGGTGGAGGTGACCGATATACCTGCACCTGAGCCGTATTTCAGCGTTTCGTGTTCTTTTGTTCCGGGCGTTCTTGCAAAGCCCACGTCGGTAACTATTGCAACGTCAGGTCTTACGTCGAAGGCAACGAGAGAGGGAGCGTTGCCGCCTATTTCCTCTCTTGCGGAAAGTGTAACGTATACGTCGGCTGTCAGCTTTTCGCTGTCTGCATTTGCCGCCGCCCATACAATTGCCGCACCGCACGCCTTGTCATCAAAGCCTCTGCCGCTTATTCTGCCGCAAGGCGTAGTACAGCCTGTTTCATAAAAGCCTACTGGAGTTCCGACGGGAGCTGTTCTTTCAAGCTCCTCCTTATCATATCCCGTGTCTATCCTTATTTCGTCGATGGCGGGAAGCTTTTCGCTGTCACCGGGCTTCTGAAGGTGAGGGGGAGTTGCACAGATGATGCCGTGAAGCGTTTCTTCTCCGTAAATAAGCACCTCTGCCGCAGGAAGTATTCCCATATCGATACCGCCCACGTTCACGACCGACAGAAATCCGCCGTCATGAATTGCACTTACCATCATTCCGACCTCGTCAAAATGAGCATCAAGCAGTATCCTTCTGCCCTTTTCGTTGTTTTTTGCTCTTTTTATAAATACATGATTTCCCGTTTTATCCGTATAGCTCTCGTCAAAACAGGGGGATATAAGAGCCGAAAGCTCATCTGTCCCTCTTTTTTCAAAGCCTGTTACGGACATTACGGAGCACATTTTGTAAAGTAAATTTTTAAGGTCTGTCAAAGCATACCTCTCTTTCTCCGTTATATCGGCTTGTGATTACAGATTGTTTACGATGGATTTGAATTTTTCGCCTCGTTCTTCAAAGTTTTTAAATGCGTCAAAGCTCGCGCAGGCGGGCGAAAGCAGAACAGCTTCGCCTTGGTCTGCAAAGGCTGCTGCTGTTTTCACCGCATCCTCGAACAGCTCTCTGCAGGCTACCTGTATCTTTTCCTTGTCAAATGCCTCACAGCCGTCGATTGCCGCAAGTATCTTTGGTGCAGACTGTCCTGTGAGTGTAACGCTTTTTACGTTTCCTGCCGCCGCAATAGCCTCGGCAAGAGGCTCAAAGGGAATATTCTTGTCGGAGCCGCCGCATATTATGTTTATGCTTTTGTCGGTTATTGCAGAAATTGCCGCCGCAGTTCTGGTAGGTGAGGAGTCGATGGAGCTGTTATAATAATAAACTCCGTCTTTGACGTTTACAAGCTCCAGACGGTGCTTTACACCTCCGAATACTCTTGCAACGGCTCTCACATTTTCAAAATCAACAATTCCGTAAAGTGCCGCCGCAGCAGTCATATAGTTTTCCGTATTGTGAAGACCGGGAAGAAGAATGTCGCTTCTTTCCATAATAAGCTCTTTTTTGCCCGATCTCTTCTCAAAGTAAACGATGCTCTCACCCTCAAGAGTTATAAAGCTGTCCTTTTCCTCAATGTTTTCGGGGGGAATGGGATAGGCTGAGAAATAAGTTACGGGACAGGTGCATTTTTTGCCCAGCTCTCTCGTTATCTCACAGCCGTAGTTGAGAACAGCTCTTTTGGCACCGCCAAGTATCTTCGCTTTTGCATCGATATATTCCTGCATATCCGTATGCCAGTTCAGATGGTTCGGCGAAATATTTGTTATTACCGCAACGTCGCAGGGAGTGTCTATGGTCATAAGCTGGAAGCTTGAAAGCTCAAGGGCAACGAAGTCATCGGGTCTTACCGTGTGTACCTTGTGTAAAAGAGGAAAGCCGATGTTACCTCCGAGATATGCTCTGTCCTCTCCGTACTGAAGCTTCAGCATTTCGTAAATCAGCGTGGTGGTGGTGCTCTTGCCGTCACTTCCCGTAACGGCAGCTGTAAAGGCGGGACAGAGCTCCATGAACATCTGCATCTCCATTGTCAGCTCAGCACCCTTTCGGACAGCCTCGCAAAGAGGGGCGATGTCGGGGCGGAAGCCGGGTGAACGGAAGACAAGGTCTGCGTTTATATCTTCAAGATAGGAGTCTCCTAAAACAAGGGCGGCACCCGTCTTTTCAAGGGAGAGCCCGTCGTCTCCAAGCTCCTTTTTCGTCTTTTTGTCTCTCACCTCGACCTGTGCACCGAAATCTGCAAGAAACTCTGCAAGGGGCAGGTTTGAAACGCCTGCACCCAGAAGAACGGCTTTTTTACCGTAAAATCTGTCTTTCAGAACCGCTTCTGTGTTTTTCATTTTATATTCTCATTTCTGTAGGATTTGTAAAAAAGCAATAATTAACGCATTTTACATTATTATTCTATTATATTATATATACTTTCGCACTTTAATGCAATACAATTCCCCATATTTCGATGATTTTTTTCGCAAGAGACGGCAGAAAGGGATGTTGCAGGTTAAACTTATTTTTGTTATTTATAATTATAATCATTTTAATATTTACAAACGAAGAAAAGTTTGGTATACTAACTTTGTATATCAAAAAATAAAAGGAGGACAAGACTGAATGAACAGTGAATTTAAGCCCGGCACAAGCGGTATCAAAGAGAAAAAGCAACCGATGCTCTTTATAATTCTCGGTATAACGATGCTTGCTGCTGTGGGCTCTGTTTTGTCCGCATTTTCAATAGCGTTTATTCTTTTTTCCGCAGCGCTTTACGGCTGGTGCACGTCTGTTGCAAGGCATCCCGTTGTAACTCTGGCAGGCCCCCTTGCCGCCTGCCTTATCGCATGGCTCGTCACAAAGGATATTGACTCTCTTGTGAATCCGCTTTTTGTGTACCTTGCAGGTGTGGTCTGCGGTATCTGTATCAGAAAGAAGCAGCATATATGGAGAGGTGCAGCCTTTTGCGGCACAGCCTTCGGAGCTATGTTTCTCGTATCCTTTTATTTTCTTCTTTCCGATGCCGAAGCAGGATATATGCAGGACGGGAATATCCTTCACGCTTTCTCTGCCTGGTGGAATGAAATGACCTCTGCATTTACGGAGCAGTTTTTGCAGATAATGGAAAAAACCGGTACGGAAACGGAGATAACCGCTTCCATGATAGAGGAGCTTTTTGCACAGACTGCGGTGCTTATGCCCGGTGTCCTTGCGGCATTTTTCGTGCTTCTCGGCGGCGGTGCGTATCTGCTTTCAAGAATTGCCCATAGGGTGTTTGCCACAGAGAGTCTTGTATTTAAGGAAGAAGAAAAGCAGCTTCATTTCGGGGTCAGCATACATCTTGCAGTATTTTTCCTCGTTTCCTCCGTAATGGCGGCACTTTGCTCTGTGTTCAGAAATGCCGAGACGGTGCAGTTTGCCTTCGTAAATCTTTGCATAGGTATGTTCATACCCATGCTTTCCAACGGTATCTATATGCTGATAGCGAAGCTGAAGGCTCCCGAGGTACAGCTGGTGGCTCCTGACGGAAGGGTCATGCGGGCACCCTCGAAAACGATGATACTCTGGATAATTATACCCCTTGCGGTAATGAATTTTCTTATGGGTCTGCTTTTTATAGCCTTTTTCGGTGCAGTTGAAGAAATAAAATATGCACTTGCACTTGCACTTGTTGAAAAATCGAAAAGAAAGAATAACGGAACACAGGAATAACGGCTTACTACCTCTGCTTTACGAAAGGTAAAAGGTTGAATTATGGATAATAAAAATAAAAAAAGCACCGAAACGGCGGTATCCGCAGCAAAAAGCGGAATATCACGGGTGCTTTCAGGCTTTCTCATACCGGTGATTGCGGCTGTTGCAGTTTTTCTGATATATATGCTTATTGTCAGCGTGACGAGCTTGTCCCCTGTCATAACGGGCATAGTCCTTCTGGCACTTTACTGTGTCGGAGTGGCTGTTCTGACCGTTGTCATGAAGCCCAAAATAGACCTTGAGATAAGGGAATCAGACCTGCATCCCCTTTTGGGTGAAATAATGCTTTCTTCAATGTCACAGCTTCTTTGTCCCGTCATCATCACCTCAAGCGATGACGGAAGGATCATCTGGTACAACAAGGAGGCATCTCATTCTTTTCGTAAGGAGACGAGTCTGAGGGGGGCACAGCTTTCAAAGGTGTTCAGGTTTTCCGAGAATTCGGATGACGGAAACTTCGGCAAGGTGTTCTTCGGTGACAGAGTGTTCAGAGCGAAGCTCTCTCCCATAGAGGCGGGAGATAAGATATATAATATGTATTCCCTTGTCGATACTACCGAGTTTGAAGCGGCAAAGGATACTCTCGTAAAGAGAGAACCCATGATAGCTTATATTATGGTAGACAATCTTGAAGAAATGCTCCGTCAGGAGCAGGAGGAATACCGTCTTGCCGCATCCTCGACGGAAACCATTCTTCGCACATGGGCGGCAGAAGCAGGCGGAGTGCTCAAGGAGTACCAGAGCGACAGGTATATTTTCTTCTTCAACAGAGAAAGCTTTGACAGATTTGTTGAACAGAAATTCGACATACTTGACAGAATAAGAGAGACGAGAGTCGGTTCAGGCAGTATTCCCATCACCGTATCCATCGGTGTGTCACAGACGGAGGGAACTCTTGCCGAAAAGGAAAAGAGTGCACAGTCTGCTCTTGAAATGGCACTTCAGCGAGGCGGCGACCAGGCGGTGATCAGAAACCGTGACGGTGTACAGGACATATTCGGCGGAAAAACGAAGACTGTTCAGAAGAAGGTAAAGGTACGTGCGAGAGTAGTAGCCAATGAAATTCTCGTTAAGATCTCAGAAGCGTCAAACGTTATCATCATGGCACATAAAAGGCCCGATTTCGATGCCTTCGGTGCTTCTCTCGGTATGGCACGCTTTGCCATGTTCTGCGGTGTTCCCGTAAACGTGGTCACCGATTTCTCCTTCGGAGGAATTGAAAAGTGTCTTGAATGGATAAAGAACGAAAAGGATTATAAGGGCGTTCTCGTGAGCAGAGAGGCGGCACTTGACCTTGTCACACCGGAAACCCTCCTTATCATCGTTGACGTAAATAATCCGTTTGCATATGAAGAGCCGCATCTTGCGGAAAGCTGTAATAATATCATCATTATTGACCACCACAGAAAAACTGCGGAATTTGCAAAAGAGCCGCTTCTTTCCTATATTGAGCCGTCGGCATCGGCAACCTGTGAGCTTGTATGCGAAATGCTTGAGCAGGTGCTCCCCGGTGAGCTTCTTCTCCCGAAGGAAGCCGACATAATGTTTGCGGGTATTCTTCTCGATACCAACCAGTTCAGAAAGAATACCGGTACGAGAACCTTCAGTGCGGCACTTTATCTGAGGGATCACGGTGTTGACATAACGGCGGTGCAGGAATTTTTCAAAACGTCTCTTGACGAATATGCGAGAGAGAATAAATTCAGAAGGAATATCATCCGTCACAGAGGCGTTGCGGTAATATCCGCCTGTGACGAGACAGGTGATACGGAGGACACCATACCCGCATCAAGAGCAGCAGACAGGCTTCTTGAGATAGAAGGGGTCAAGGCATCCTTCGTTGTCATAAAGATCAAGGATGCAGTTCACGTTTCGGCACGAAGCGTTGGTACGATAAACGTTCAGCTCATTCTTGAACAGCTTCGTGGCGGCGGACACTTTGATGCCGCAGGAGCACAGATAAAGGAGTCAACTGTTGAAGAGGTCGTCGAAAGGCTCAAGGCAGCCATCGACAAATTTCTTGACGAGAGCGTGACAAAAGCAGATTAAAATAAGGCAGACAGCCGTTACAAGAATTTCAGATTTCGGA
The DNA here is from genome assembly GCA_045535205.1 of Eubacteriales bacterium. Lineage (GTDB taxonomy): Bacteria > Bacillota > Clostridia > Oscillospirales > CAG-272 > RUG14199. The sequence goes on along the minus strand of JAZSLF010000145.1, from coordinate 12,137 downwards.
GGATATATATAATGAAAGTTGTACTTTTAAAGGACGTTAAGGGACAGGGTAAAAAGGATCAGGTGGTAAACGTTTCCGACGGTTACGCAAGAAACTTTCTTCTTCCCAAGGGTCTTGCAGTAGAGGCAGATTCAAAGATAATGAACGAGATAAAGAACAAGGAGTCCTCAAGACTCCATAAGATAGAGCTTGAGAAGGCGGCGGCAAACGAGCTTAAAGCAAAGCTTGAAGCGGTAGTTGTTAAGCTGACGGGCAAGGCAGGCGCAGACGGCAGACTTTTCGGTTCCATAACCTCGTCTGACATAGCGGAAGGGCTTGAAAAGCAGCATGGCCTCAAGGTTGACAGAAAGAAGATAGCCATGGACGGTCCCATAAAGGCATTCGGCACCTATTCATTTGACGTAAAGCTCTATACAGAAATAATCGGCAAAATCAACGTTGTGATTTCCGACTGAAGCGAGTGATTGATATATGAACGAAGAATACGGAAAAAAGCTCCCGTTTTCTCTTGAAGCAGAGCAGTCTGTTCTGGGAGCAGTTCTTATAAAGCCCGACGTGATGGATAATCTTGTAAGCATCATCACCAAGGACGACTTTTATCTTGAGGAGCATAAGGAGATATTCTCCATAATGCAGAGTATGTACCTTAAAAGCCGCAGGATAGACGTGGTCACGCTCATTGACGAGCTGGTGAGAGACGGTGTTTACGATAAAGCGGGCGGCAGGGAATACATAAATCTTATAATTGAAATAGTTCCCACGGCATCGAACGTTACGGACTATGCGAAGATCGTCAGAGACAAAAGTATACTCAGAGCACTTATCGGAGCAGGTGAAACGATAGTTGAAGAGGCCTACTCAGAGGAGAATAACACCCAGAGACTTCTTGAAAGTGCGGAGCAGAGAATATATGCCATAGCGGATAAGCATGAAAACCATGAGTTCGTGCATATCAAGGATGCCATCATGCTCTCCTTCAACAGACTCAAGGAGCTTGAAACAAACAGAGCCGAGGTCATCGGTATGCAGACAGGATTTTCGGGTCTTGACAGAGTGCTTGTGGGCATGACCAAGGGCGACTTTGTTTTAGTCGGGGCACGACCCGGTATGGGTAAGACCTCCTTCTGTCTCAACGTGGCGGTCAATGCGGCGCTGCGTTCTCCCAAAAAGGTGTGCATCTTCTCTCTTGAAATGTCAACGGAACAGCTGGCTACCCGTCTTCTTGCCTCGGAAGCCATGGTCGATTCAACCAAGCTCCGTTCGGGTATGATAGACGAGGAGGAGTGGGCGAAATTGGGTCATGCGGCGGCACGTCTTGCGGGCTGTAACATAATGATAGATGACAGTACGGGCGTGACCGTTACCAACATGAAGGCAAAGCTCCGCAGAATTAAAGACCTCGGTCTCGTGGTTATCGACTACCTCGGTCTTATGCAGAGCGAACGTCCCATCGAAAATAAAGCTGTTGAGGTGGGTGAGATCTCAAGAAATCTGAAGCTGATGGCAAAGGAATTCGGCGTTCCCGTAATAACCTGTGCACAGCTTTCGAGAGCTTCTGAAAAGAGAACGGACAACCGTCCCGTTCTTTCGGACCTTCGTGACTCCGGTGCCATTGAGCAGGATGCAGATATAGTTCTCTTTATCTACCGTCCCGGCGAATACGATAAAGATGACCCCGAAAAGAAGAACAAGGCAGAGATCATTATTGCCAAAAACAGACACGGCTCACAGGGCAACGTAAAAATGGCGTGGCTCGGTGAATATACAAAATTTCTTACTGTCGAGGACGACGGTATACAGGAATAATTATCGGAGGAAAATATGAAAAGAGAAACACTTGGTTCACGCCTGGGCTTTATCCTGCTTTCAGCAGGCTGTGCCATAGGAATAGGGAACGTATGGAAGTTCCCGTATATCACGGGTCAGTACGGCGGTGCTATATTCGTGCTTATTTATCTGTTCTTCCTTGTCGCCTTGGGTATTCCCCTTATGACAATGGAATTTGCAGTCGGCCGTGCAAGTAAGAAAAGTGCGGCGAAATCCTTTAACGTTCTTGAAAAGCCACATCAGAAATGGCATCTCCACGGCTTTGCGGCTCTGGCGGGAAACATCATTCTTATGATGTTCTATACCGTTGTTGCAGGCTGGATGCTCCATTACTGTTATCTTACTGCTTCAGGTAAGCTTTCCGGTCTCGGCGCCGATGAAATTGCCGCTGAGTTTTCAAGCCTTACGTCAAACCCCACCCTTCTCGTCATCTGGACGTCCGTTGTTGTCGTGCTCGGATTTCTCATCTGTGCCATAGGTCTTAAAAACGGTGTTGAAGGCGTGACAAAAATAATGATGATTGCACTTCTTGCACTTATCGTCGTGCTTGCGGTAAATTCCGTTTGTCTTGACGGTGCGGCAGAGGGACTTAAATTTTATCTCGTTCCCAATGTAAACAGTATAAAAGAACACGGTCTCGGCACCGTAATAGTTGCGGCTATGAACCAGGCGTTCTTTACGCTCAGCATCGGTATCGGTTCAATGGCTATTTTCGGAAGCTACATAGGTAAGGAAAGAGCACTTATGGGCGAGGCTGTAAGAGTTACTGTCCTCGACACCTTCGTTGCTCTCATGGCAGGTCTTATCATATTCCCCGCCTGCTCCGCTTACGGTGTTGCGGCAGATAACGGCCCTCCCCTTATCTTCATAACTCTCCCCAACATTTTCGCAAATATGCCCCTCGGAAGACTCTGGGGAACACTTTTCTTTGTGTTCATGGCTTTTGCGGCCATGTCTACGGTAATTGCCGTATTTGAAAACATTCTTGCGATAATAAGAGACTATACGGGCTGGGGCAGAATAAAAGCCTCCGTCATCTGCTGTATCGGTATGCTCATACTTTCGCTTCCCTGTGCATTCGGCTTCAATATTCTTTCGGACTTCAAACCCTTCGGAGAAGGCTCAAACGTGCTTGACCTTGAGGATTTTGCAGTTTCCAACGTTGTCCTTCCTCTCGGTGCTCTCGTATACCTTCTTTTCTGTGTATCAAAGAGAGGCTGGGGCTGGAAAAAATTTGTCAAGGAAGCTGATACGGGCAAGGGCATGAAGGTCTCAAAGGGGGTTTCTGAAGGATGGGTAAAATTCTTCCGTTTTTATCTCACCTACATTCTCCCCGTCATCGTACTTATCATCTTCGCCTACGGTGTCATTGTTAAATTTATCGGTTAATTCTGTCCTTCTGGAATGCTTATTAATTATTTGTTGACAAATCAGAATAAGTATGCTATTATATTTGTGTATAATATTAAATAATTAATGAGAGGTGTGTATTATGAAGAAGATAATTGCATTGTGTCTCGCTCTGATTATGATGCTTTCCCTTTGCGGAACGGTACTTGCGGCAGAGGGTGACTATCCCAGCCCCGGAGCGAAGGATTTTTATAACGTAGTGACAAAGGTCAAGGACGATAAGGGCGGTAGTGCAGTTTCCGACAAGCCCACGGTTCCCGTCGGAGAAACAGTTACCATCACAGCCAAGGAAGACGAAGGCTTTGAATTTATCGGTTGGACCTTCACGGGCGAATTTGAATGGGTAGAGGGTGACGCCAACTCCAAGGTTATCGTTATCAGACCCAAGAGCGACGTTGTATTCACAGCAGCCTTCAGCGGTGAGGGTGCAGATAAGGATACCGACAAAGAGTCTCCCGAAACAAGCTCCGTTGACATGACGGCTGTAGCCGTATGGGCGGCAGTTCTTGCACTTGGCACAGCGGCAGCTCTTTACACAGGTAAAAAATACCTTCTTGAAAGATAATTATTAAAGTATAAATGCACCTCCCCTGTTATTATAGCAATAACAGGGGAGCTGTGTGTTATGATAAATCAGTAAGATTTTACATTTTTGCAAAATACACCCTGAAAGGCAGAAAGGAGGCAAAATGAAAAATCAAAGTGAAGCCGCAGAAAAAACAGAAAGCACAAACCGTAAGAATAAAGCGGCGTTTATAATTTCTCTTGTTATCCTTATAATTCTTTTGCTTCTTTGTGCTTTATATTTCGGGTACGGGTACGGTCTTTTTGACAGAGGGCCTGTGACAGAGGGCGGTGTTTCCGACGAAACGTCAGAAAGTGTCGGGTCGGATAGCGAAAGCGAAGGGGAATCGGAGACAGAGGAGCTTGAAACAGAACCTCAGCTTCCCGAAAACCCCATAAATTTTTCAGCTCAGATGGCTGAGAATGATGAGATATACGCCTGGCTGTACATACCGGGGACAAACGTAAATTATCCCATACTGCAAAGTGCGACCGATGACCTTTATTATCTGAGAAGAGGCGTTGACAGAAAGTATCTTATAGCGGGTGTCTTATTCACCCAATCCCATAATAAACGGGATTTTACGGATCCTGTAACAGTGATATACGGGCACAACATGACAGAGGACGGCTCAATGTTTGCCACTCTCCATAATTTTGAAGACCCCGACTTTTTTGCGGAGCACGAAGACGTGTTCGTGTACACACCGGGACATATACTTACCTACAGAATAGTCTCGGCATACAAATATGATAACCGTCATATCATGAACTCCTATAATTTCGATGATGAACGGGTGAGACGGGAGTATTTTGATTACGTGGTAAGTCCCATGATGTTCCCCATGAATGTGAGGGAGGGAGCATATGTGGAAACGGAAGATAAGCTTCTTGTTCTCAGCACCTGTATGGCGGATAACAGATACCGTTATCTTGTCAATGCAGTACTTGTCAGCGACGAAGCTACGAAATAAAGGAGGGCAAAAAAATGAATGAAGAAAATACGGTTCAGACTTATGATGATATGCCCTTGGCTGAACATAAGACGAAAAAAAAGAAAAGGACTGCTCTCATAGTCCTTCTCAGCATTCTCGGCGTGATATTGCTTCTTATCGCAGGAGCCGTAGCTTCCTTTTTGGTAATGCGTTCTGTGGGAAAAAACAGCTTTGTTCCGACTGTAATTGACCCGGAACAGCTTTCTGATATTCAGGACGTTGAGACTTTTGACGAAGGTAAGAGTATCAGCTGGAAGGGCAATAAATACGTTTATAACGAAAATATCGTGTCTGTTGCTTTTATGGGCATCGACAAGCTGGATATAGATGTCAACAAGCCCCTTCATGAAAAGGAGGGAGCAGGTCAATGTGACACCAACATGGTCATGGCGTTCGATACGGCAAAGGGAAACGTATCTCTTATAGTTATCCCGCGTGATACCATGACAGACGTTGAAGTATATGATAAAGAAGGAAATTATGCAGGCATAGAGAAAATGCAGCTGTGTCTTGCGTATTCTTACGGAGACGGACAGGAGACAAGCTGTGAAAATGCCGTCGCTTCGATGGAAAGACTTCTTTGCGGTATTGAAATTTCAAGCTATGCCGCACTTGACCTTCAGGGAATAGGAAGCCTTAACGATGCTGTTGGGGGAGTGAAGCTGACTTCAATAGAGGACATAGGAGATTTTAAAGAGGGCAGAGAATATACTCTTTGGGGTGACGAGGCGAAGAAATACGTACAGTCCAGAGACACTTCAAAATTCAACTCCGACAGTCTTCGTCGTGAACGGCAGCTTCAGTATGCAAAGGCATTTGCTTCAAAGGCGGCAGACGCCTGCCTTTCCGACCCGTCGGTCGTGATGAAGCTTTATAATGCAGCGCTTGATTATACTTGTACCAACGTGTCCCCCAGTAAATTCACCTATCTTGCCTCAACACTTCTTGAAGCACAGAATCTTTCATTTGACAATATTTACGTTATTGAGGGAGAGGCTGTGATGGGCGATAAGTTTATGGAGGTATATCCCGATACGGAAAACGTTCTTGAAACGGTACTCAAGGTATTTTATAACGAACAGTAAAACATAGAAGAATATGGAGAAATATATGAAAAGATTTGCAGCTGTTATTTTTGCACTTGTTATCGCAGTTTGCACCTGTACTTTAAGCTATGCGGCAGAACAGGCGTACAGCGGTTACTGCGGTGCACAGGGAGATAATATTACGTGGGAGCTTGATGCCGATGGAAAGACTCTGCGTATAAGCGGCACAGGTGCCATGGCTGATTACAGCTTTGACTATTACGATAGGGCTCCCTGGTATTTTGCGGGTGAAACCATCACTTCGATCGAAATTGAAAAAGGAGTAACTGAGATCGGTGCGTATGCCTTCAGCGAAATAAACTCTTTGTTGAGCATCACGCTTCCCGAAAAGGTTGAATTTATACATGAAGGAGCGTTCAATGCCTGTGCCAAGCTTACATCCGTTACGTTTCCTCTCTCCCTTCAGCAGATAGGAAACAAGGCTTTTGAAGACTGCTTGCGTTTGAACAAGGTATATTACAACGGTTCAGAAGCTCAGTGGACAAAAAATATCACCGTAGGGGAAGACAACGAAAGGCTTGACAAATGCTTTTATATCTATTCAAACAGCTTTGTGACAGGCGATGCGACAGGTGACGGCAGAATAACGGTAAGCGACGTTCTTGCAGTACGCAAATACCTTGCGGGCGTGGAAACGCCTGAGGGCTTTGTGGCGGCGGCGTGCGACGTGTCAGGTGACGGAAAGGTCACCGTAGCCGACATTCTTAAAATAAGAAAATACGTAGCGGGAATTATAAACAGCTTTCCTGCAGATAACTGAGAATAATTTATTCAGGCGGGCTTCAGCCCGCCGCAGTTTTTAAGGCGGTCTTATGAAAAATAAAAAATTTACCTTGGCACTTATAATATTCAGTCTCACGGGGCAGATAGCCTGGGTCGTTGAAAATATGTATTTCAACGTGTTCATTTATAAAATGTTTGCGGCAAGTGCCCGTGATATATCGGTAATGGTAGGTGCAAGTGCGGCGGCGGCAACGCTTACCACCGTTTTTATAGGAGCACTTTCCGATAAGATAGGAAAGAGAAAAGTATTCATTTGCGGCGGTTATATCCTCTGGGGCGTATCTATTCTGAGCTTTGCCTTTATCCGTGAGGATGTTATCGTCACTTTGTTTCCTGCAGCATCGGCAAGTGCCGTAGGGGTGACTCTTGTTATCATAATGGACTGTGTGATGACCTTCTTCGGTTCATCTGCAAACGATGCCGCCTTCAATGCCTGGCTTACGGACAGCACAGACAGCACCAACAGAGGAAGTGCAGAGGGAATTAACGCCATGATGCCTCTTGTGGCAATTCTGGCTGTCTTCGGCGGCTTTATGTCCTTTGATCTTGACAGGGCGGAGAGCTGGACTTCCATATACATAATAATAGGAACTGCAGTTTTTCTCATAGGCATACTCGGTGTTTTTCTTATAGACGACAATGCAAAAACGAGCCGTGAAAATAAAAGCTGTATTGCAAATATTCTTTACGGCTTCAGGGCATCTGTTATAAAAAACAATCCGACTTTGTATTTAGGTCTTGCAGGCTTTGCCGTGTTCGGAATTTCCATACAGGTATTCATGCCATACCTTATTCTTTATTACAGCGTTTCTCTCGGTATGGAAAATTATGTGCTGATAATGGCACCCGCAATTATTATTGCCGCCGCAGTCACCGTGCTTTTCGGAAAGCTCTATGACAAAAAAGGGTATTTTGCTTCGGTGACCCCCGCACTTCTGCTTCTCGGAGCAGGCTACGTGCTTCTGTATTTCTTTAAGGGAACGGCACTTGTTTTCTTAGGCTCGCTTCTTATGATGTGCGGCTATCTTTCGGGTATGGCTGTCTTCGGTGCTCTTATCCGTGATCATACTCCCGAAAATAAGGCGGGAATGTTTCAGGGGCTGAGAATTGTGGGACAGGTGCTTGTGCCCGGTACGGCAGGTGCCGCACTTGGAGCTTTTGTTCTCAGAAACGCCGAAAAGGTGATGGGCGATGACGGCAGAGAGTCCTTTATCCCAAATGAGAATATTTTTGCGGCATCATTTTTGGTACTGCTTTTTGTGTGGCTATTCGTGCTTCTTGTAAACAGTTCAATGAAGAAAGGCTTTAAAGGCGAAAAGCTTTATACGGAGTGGGGAGAGACTCTTGAAAGAGAGCTTTCGGATGACACCGATGCTCCCGTTTTCGATGCTTACCCCAGACCGCTTATGAAAAGGGAGTCCTATTTTTCCCTCAACGGTAAATGGGAGCTTGAAGTGAAAAAGACCCCTGAGATGCCTGTGGAATATACGGACAGCGTAATAGTTCCTTTTGCACCGGAAGCGGCACTTTCCGGAACAAAAAGTATTGTCACCGATAAGAGCTTTCTGTTTTACAAAAAAAGATTTATACTGCCCAAAGGCTTTAATAAAGGCAGAGTGCTTCTCCATTTCGGTGCAGTTGACAGGGAGTGCACAGTTTACATAAACGGGAAAGTGACAGGCTCTCACAAAGGCGGTTACACTCCCTTTTACTTTGATATAACGGAGCTTCTTGAAAATGAAAATACGGTCGAGGTGGCAGCCTATGACACTCTTGACGGGAAATACCCCTACGGAAAGCAGAGCCTTAAAAGAGGCGGAATGTGGTACACCGCCGTTTCTGGTATATGGCAGAGCGTTTGGGTCGAAAGCGTTCCGCAGCAGTATATCACAGAGCTTTCTGCCGTGACGGAGAAAAACACGGTGACGGTAAAGGCAAAGGTAAACGAAGGGGTGTGCGAAGGAAAGCTCACCTTGAAAACTGAAAGGGGAATTTTTGAATATCCTCTTTCAAAGGGCGAGGCGAAATTTACGGTGGAAGCCCCTCTGTTGTGGTCTCCGGAAAGCCCGAAGCTTTACGATTATACGGTGGAAACAGACAGCGATAAGGTGTCCTCCTATTTTGCCTTCAGAACTCTTGAAATAAAGGAAGTAAACGGACTAAAGAGACTCTGTCTCAACGGAAGGCCCTATTTCTTCCACGGCCTTCTTGACCAAGGGTACTTTAGCGACACACTTTTTCTTCCCGCATCTCCGGGGGGCTTCGAGCATGATATTTCAAGGTGCAAGGAGCTCGGCTTCAATATGCTCAGAAAGCATATAAAGATAGAGCCGCAGATATTCTATTCCATGTGTGACAGAATGGGCATGGCAGTATTTCAGGACATGGTAAACAACGGAAGCTACAGCTTTGTCCGTGATACAGCACTCCCCACTATCGGAATGAAACGCATCAATGATAAAAAGCTTAACAGAGACCCCGAAACAAGACGGATATTTGAAGAGACGATGAAAGAAACGGTGAAGCTTCTTTCACCTCACCCCTCTGTTTGTCTGTGGACCGTCTTCAACGAAGGCTGGGGGCAGTTCTGCGGAAACGAAATGTACGCAAAAATGAGAGAGCTTGACAGCAGCCGCTTTATTGATACGGCATCAGGCTGGTTCAGATGTGATAACAGCGACGTCGAAAGTCTTCACGTCTATTTCAAAAAGCTCATAATGCCCGAAGCGTGTGACAAGCCCGTGTTTCTGTCGGAGTTCGGCGGCTATTCCTATAAAGAAAAAGGTCACGTTTTCAATACACGTGATACCTATGGCTACAGATTTTTTGAAAAGAGAGAGGATTTTGAAAACGCTCTTGAAAGGCTGTACAAGGACGAGGTAATTCCTGCCGTAAAGAAAGGACTCTGTGCCGCAGTATATACTCAGATCTCAGACGTTGAGGATGAAACAAACGGACTTTTCACTTATGACAGAAGGGTCTGCAAGGTGGAAAAAGAAAGGATGACCTCTATTGCAAATGCCCTTTACGGTGAGCTTTCGGACAACTGATTTTCAAATTGTTTTCGGATTTTGACGATTTTTCTTGCAAAAAGGCTGAAAGGCTGTTATACTGTATGACGGAATTTACGGCAGCAGCCTATAATAATAAGGTAGAATATGACAGCTTTTAAAAGAATTACGGTTTTATTTGCCGCATTAGCCTTGGTGCTTTCGGTGTTCTGTTTCCCTGTGACGTCACAGGCCTCGGGGGAACGGGTTGTGATAACTCTTGATGCAGGCCACGGCGGACCTTCGGACCCCGGTGCCTGTCACGGCTCCGTAGCCGAAAAGGAATTAAATCTTGAGATGGCTTATAAGATAAAAGCACTTCTTGAAGCAAACGGCGGCTTTACGGTATATCTCACAAGAACAGGAGACACAGCACTCACAAAGGCACAGAGACTGAAAATTGCCAATGACTATAACAGCGATTTTCTTCTCAGCATCCACTTTGACGGAAGCAACGACAGAAGTGCAAACGGAGTTACGGTCTATACCTCGGTGCTTCCCGAATATTCACCTAATGCTCTTGCCTCGTCTATAGCCTCAAATCTTGCATCGGTAGGCTTCAGAAACAACGGACTTAAGCAGAGAGGTGACCCCGATTGCTTCTGGAACTCCAATAAACAATGGGACGTCTATGACTCCTCAGTGGGAATAAATGCAGACTATTACGGAATTATCTCATGGGGCTGTAAGTTCGGCTTTCCCGCCATTATCGTTGAACACGGATATATGTCAAACGAAGGGGATATAAATCATATCCTCTCGGAAGGTACTCTTGACAGAATGGCAGAGGCTGAGGCGAATGCACTTATATCATATTTTGCAGGACATTCCCATACCTACGGGGCACAGGTGGTGGATTACCCCTCAAACTGTGCAATACAGGGTAAAAGCTCCTCACACTGTACTGTGTGCAGACACAGAAAGAACGTTACCGTTCTTGAGGCCGCACCCGATAATCATTACTATTACAGCGATGCAATAGTGTCTCATAAGGTCTCCTGCGACACGGAGGAGTCCGTTACATATAAGTGCCGCATTTCCGAGAACTTCATTGAAAAAGAGCTCTACTGCGAGGACCATACCCTTACGAACGTATTGAAGCCGAAAACCGAGCACAATTACGTGGTGACCTACAGTCAGGAGGTCACTCATACTACAGACGGAATAACAAGATATTCATGTACAAACTGTTCTTCAAACTATACGGAGACAGTAAAAGCGGAAGGGCATAGCTGGGAGTATAAGGATACGACGGCGGCGACCTGCAGCGAAAACGGAGCTGTCACATACGTGTGCACCGTTTGCTCTGAGGAATATGCCGACGTTATAAGTGCCTTCGGACACAGCTACGTCAGAACGGAGCTTTTGTCTGAGCCCACCTGCATCGAGGCGGGAAATGAAGCTGTAGTTTGTGAGACCTGCGGCTATGAAACGGAGCTTGAAATAGCTCCCCTCGGACATCTGAGAGAGGTTCTTGAGCACGTTGACTCCTCCTGTGAGGTGCAGGGCTACGACAAATGCTTCTGCGAAAGATGCTCTGAGGAATATACGGAGTATCTTGAAAAGCCTGAGCATGATTACGTGCTCACAGAGGAAACTGAGCTGACCTGTACGACGGACAAGACGTCTGTATACGAATGTACTATCTGTGCCGACGTGAAAACGGAGGTATATGAAAAGGCAGCTCATAAATACGAGGAAACCGAAAGAACACAGCCGACCTGTGAGAATACGGGTGTTCTGGTGAGAGTCTGTTGTGTTTGCTCCGATACTGTCACCGAAAGCTTTGAGGCGACAGGTCATCTTTGGGAAACGACGGAAAGCATTCAGGAGAAAAGCTTTTTTAAGGATGGTATCCTACGGTATATCTGTTCAAATGATCCCACTCATACCTATGATGAATATACAGCGTCAGCGTGGACTCTTTATGTGAATAATCCCCTTTATGTAATGGGAACTCTTGCTGTGATATTTGTAGTTTTGCCCGCTCTCTTCCTCGTTATCTTTTTTATGGTTCTTAAAGCTAAAAAGAAAGGCGGAAAGACCGAAGAAGCAGAGGAAACAAAAAAGGAAGACTCTGAAACGGAAGAAAGCCCCGAAGAAAAAGCGGAAGCCGAAGAAAAAACAGAAGAACCGGCAGAGATAGCTTAAATATACGAAAATAGCCCTCGGACGAACGTCCGAGGGCTCAGAGTGTAGACAAAGTCTACACTCTGACCCAGACTGAGAGAAACGAAGGTAGATTTGGCGATTTTTTCCTCGTCGGCGTTAAGGGGTCCTCAAACAGACTTGTCTGTTTGGGGTTCACGCCATAGTGGACTACGGTAGAGGGAAAAACTCGCCAAAAGCAGAGAACCCCAAGTCGCCGAAGGCAACTTGAGGACCCCTGCACAGATGTGGCG
>JAZSLF010000023.1:0-17310 GCA_045535205.1 Eubacteriales bacterium | reverse complement strand
AACGGCGAGCTTGTTATCTTCTATACAGACGGAACAAATGAAAATTTGGGAATTGTTGTCGGCAAGGACGGTAAAAACGGGGCTGATGGCAAGGACGGTGCAAACGGTCTTAACGGTAAAGATGGTACTGACGGTAAAGACGGTGCTGACGGTAAAGACGGAATCGACGGTATAGACGGCGAAGACGGTATAGGCATTTCCGACGTAACAATAAACGAAAGCGGAGAGCTTGTTCTCACGTTCTCAAACAATGAAAGTATAAATCTCGGCTGTATTGTTGGTAAAGACGGCAAAGACGGTACTAACGGCGTTGACGGAAAAGACGGTACAAACGGCAAAGATGGCATTAATGGTCAGGACGGCAAAGACGGCCATGACGGCGAGGATGGAACAGACGGTATCGGTATAGCTAACGTAACAATATCGTCCGAAGGTGAACTCAGCGTTGAGCTTACAAGCGGTACAATTCTAAATCTCGGTAACATCAAGGGTGCTGACGGCATTGGAATTTCAAAATCGGAAATCAATACCGAAGGAGAGCTTGTACTCACATACACAAACGGAGAGAGTGCAAATCTGGGTAAAGTAACAGGCTCAGACGGTACTGACGGTGTCGGTATAAAATCCGTAAATCTTTCGACCACCGGAAAGCTCATCATACGTATGACGAACGATTCCGTATATAATCTTGGAGACATTAAAGGTGAAAAAGGTGAGCCCGGCGAGCAAGGCCCCGCAGGAAACGACGGTGTTGACGGTAAATCCGCATACGAGCTTTACAAGGAAGCGTATCCCGAATATACAGGTACACTTGAAGAGTGGCTTGAAAGTCTGAAGGGCGAAAAAGGTGACCCCGGAGCTGCAGGCAGAGGTATTCTCAGAACGGAAATCTCAGGCACCAAGCTTATTATTTATTATACCGATAATACGTTTGAAGAACATGATCTAAGCGGATTAATAAACTCAGAAAACGAAGATGATTCCCGGTTAACATTTGTTCTGCTCCCCGACAACACTTACGGAGTCAGAGCCAACGATAATATCAACATAAAAGATCTTGTAGCTGTTAATATTCCTGAAACTTACAAAGGGGCTCCGGTTACTCAAATAATGGCGGAAGGATTTAAAGATGCCATAAGCTTAAAAGAGATTACTTTGCCAGACAGTATCAAAACGATCGAACAATATGCTTTTTATAACTGCAATCAGCTTACTGCCATAAAGCTTCCTTCAAAGCTTACTTATATTGGAGAATATGTTTTTCACCAATGTACTTCTCTTGAAGCTATAGAATTGGATATGTCAAAGAATTGGAATATAACTTTACCTTTTACTGATCTGAGTTCATGGACCAAAGAAGGTACAAATAACGGCACAACGCAGTTGGATTTTGGATATAATTCAAAAATAGATATGTCTACTCCGCAAAAAATCGCCAAATTCTTTACTAAGCAATCGAGTTTAAATTCATCAACTACTTGGTATCATGGTTACAGAAGTACATGGACATGTTCATAAAAACACTTTAGCAAAAGAAAGGAGTATTCTATGTCAACTATTTTAGAAATAACAAACGATGAAATTATCAGCATAGCAAATGCTATAGTCACCAACGAACCGTATCAGGCAACAGAATCGATGCTGTGGGAATTGTTCAAAAAATTTCCCGAAAACAAAGAATCATATCACATTGCCGCAAAGGTTTTACTTCTGGATAAGCTGTATTCCACTCAGGTTTTCAAATATGCAGGAATTGATTTTTTAACTAAGCTTGTGGAAAACATTCGTACCATACCCGATTTTGACAAACGTATAGCTGAGGGCGATCCCACTGTGGTATGCGAAATATATCGTGGATTTGACAAGAAAATGTTTTCTTTTGCCACCAAATACTGTTGTCTCCATAACAGTATTGTTTACGGCAGAGATGATTACAGCATCTACGATTCCACAGTACAAAAACTTCTCCCCAAATATGCAAAGACGGTGGGAATAAAGCTCACGGGTACGCAAATAGAAAAATGGAAGAACAGCGGAGATTACAAGTCTTTCAATGATGCTGTCAACGTAATACTGGATAAGGCCGAAATTACCATACCGGAAAGAAAACGCAGATTTGATCTGTTCCTCTGGTCACAAAGGTAAATAAAGTCAAAGAAGACTATGTTCTCAAAACGGGTACATAGTCTTCATTTTTGTACTGCTTTTTATTAAAACAAACGGTGAAAATAACTTTCCAAGTTGACAAATTCTTTTAACGGGTATATACTATCACTCGGTGAAAGGTGTGTTTACACTTAATAAGGAAGCGGATGAAATTTCCGCACGAACTCGTCACCGTGACGGACTGCAAAGTGCTCCTCTGCTCCGCCGCAGAGTATCCATTGGCTTTTTAAGTCGAGAAGGTGGGCTTTTGCTACAGTTCCAAGTCGGGAGACTTGCCTTTAAATGACCCTTTGTGCGAGTAATCACGTAGGGCAGCCATTTGTAAAAAATAAAAATTTAAGGAGAAACAAAAATGACGAAAACAAAAAGAATTGTTTTGTCTGCGGTTTCACTTGTTGTGCTCATGGCGGTAATGGCACTTACATTTGTTTCCTGCGGCAAAAAAGAAGAAACACCCTCCGATGTGACAAAGGTGACCGTAACGGTCGAAGTGACCGACGACAAGGGTAACACCACCCCCTACGTTATCGAAACCACAGAAACGACTCTCAGAGGTGCACTTGAACAGGAAGAGCTGGTTGAGGGCGACGAGAGCGAGTACGGTCTTTACATCAAGAAGGTTTGCGGTATTACCGCCGACTATGACGTAGACGGCTCCTATTGGGCTCTTTACAAGGGCGAGGAGTATATGTCGAACTCCGTAGATCAGGAAATGCTTGAAGACGGTGCTGTTTACAGAATAGTTTACACTAAATGAGAAAAAGCAGCGGTGACGGAACAATAAAAGCAAAAAAGCTCCGCGAGATGATCCTGTTTGCCATGTTCGGTGCTCTGATGTTTCTGTCAAAGCTCCTTATGGACTTTCTTCCGAACATACATCTTATTGCCGCATTTATTGCCGTTTTCACACGTATCTACAGATACAAGGCTCTTGTTCCGATCTACGTTTACGTATTTCTTGTAGGGCTGTATTACGGCTTTAACGCATGGTGGGTACCTTACACATATATATGGACTGTTCTCTGGGCGGCACTTATGCTTATACCCGAAAGAGTATCTGACAAAAAAGCCGCCATCATAAGTCATGCGGCGGCGGTTTTACACGGTCTTCTTTTCGGTACCTTGTGGTCTCCGGTTCAAGCCGTCTTATTTAATCTGAGCTTTTCATCAACTGTAAAATGGATAATTGCAGGACTTCCCTACGACTGTATACACGCCGGTGGAAATCTTGTTGCGGGATTTATTATATTCCCGCTTGTCGTTTTACTCAAAAAGCTTCAAAAAAGCAAATAACAAAACAAAGCCTTTTTGCTTAATTGCAGGAAGGCTTTCTCTTTTGCTCAAGGAGTTCACTTTTACATTTTTTCTCATTGACACAAATCGAAAAGTAGAGTACAATATATATAATATATAAAATACGGAGTAACGATGACAAATAAAAATTCAAATAAAGCTATAAGGTCACTTTGCCTTCTGCTGTTGGTTGTTTTAACCTTATCTTCGTGTGCTTTCGTCAAAAAAGAGCCGCCGCCTGTTACTGCAGACGAAACCGATACGGTTTGGGTCTCCAATGTCACCGAAGCGGAAAGTGAAACAGAAAGCGAAGCAGAGGTTGAAAGCGAAAGCGAAACGGAAAGCGTTTCAGCCGAGGAGACCTTTGAAATTGAGCTTGAACCGATAACCGAAACAGACACGGAAGCCGAAGAAGAAACGAGAGTATATTATGAGACGGAGATCATAGTGGAGGATATTTTCGGCGACTACGTGGCACCGGAAACAGAGCCTCCCGAAACGGAAGCTCCATACAGAGAGCCGTATATGACAGCTCCCGAAACAGACTATGATTTCCCCGAATACGATCCTACTGTTCCTTCGGGAAACGGATATGCTCCCCTTGCACTCATGTACCATCTCGTACTTGACGAGCCGTTCTCTGAGCTTGAAAGCCTTTTTGTTCGTCCCGCAGAGCTTGAAGGACACATTCAGGCACTTATCGAAAAGGATTACGCATTTATTTTTGCCGATGAATACGCCTATTCCGACAGAAAAACCGTAATTATGTCCTTTGATGACGGATACATTGACAATTATACGGAAATGTTCCCTATTATTAAAAAGTACAACGTAAAGGTCACAGTCTTCATGGTTGCGGGATACATCGGCGGAGGAGGCTATTTAGACGCAGACATGATAAGAGAAATGGCAGACAGCGGTCTTGTCAGCTTTCAGTCCCACACGCTCAATCACGCAGGTCTGACCTCCCTTTCTCCCGACTCCCAGAGATATGAGTTTGCAAGCTCCAAGGAAATAATCGAAAACCTGACGGGCAGAGAGGTAAAAGCCATTTGCTACCCTTCGGGAAGATATAACGACGGTGTTCTTGCCGTTGCAAGTGAATTTTTTGAGTTCGGTTATACAACGGTCAGCCGCACCTCGACGGCAGGCTACCCTGCACTTGAGCTTCCGAGACTCCGTGTGAGCCGAGGAATGAGCAAAAGCTATTTCAAAAGCATATTACCGTAAAAACGATGTCCGCAGTCATCTTATGACACCCCCAAAAGTTTTCCTTTAAAGCAGCACCTTGAGCTACAGCTTGGGTGCTGCTTTGTTATATTTGCAAAATCCCGTTATTTATGTTGTTTTTGACAACATTTGTACAAATAAATGATAAAAAATGAGTATTCGCCACGCATATTTGGCAATTGCATAAATCCAATTGCTTAAATATACTGTTAGTCATATGACTAACTATACAGGAGCAAAAAAACAATTATTCGGGATATAGTTTTACGTATTAACTAATGTTTGTGCACTATATACAAAAACGGTATGTTTTACAGGCTTCTAAAAAGAGGACATTTTTTGGGTGTTCAAAACTTTTCCAGCCTGTAGAAAACCCTGTTCAAAATGTAGAAAACTCAATGCCAACAGGAGTTTTCTACAACCAAAAATATGCTCAACCTGTAGAAAAGTCCGTTTTTTCTACCGCGAGTAGAGAAATTGACAAATGTATTTATGTAGAAAATACCATTTTTGAGCTTTTAGTATTGACAAAAAAATATACAATTTCCGCACCATATTTCCCGACATTTGCCGTAGGGAAAAACGTTTAAAAGACGGTTATCTAAAGCAAAAAACAGCCTTTAAAATGTGTTTTCAGCCTGATTTTTGCACGTTCCATGAAATCCGGCGTGGTCCTTTCCGAGCGTGAAAACATCAAGCTTTACCCCATTTTTAAGGCTGTTTTCCTGGTTTGACAGACCGCAAGACAAAAAGCAACAAAAACACAAATCCTTATTGTTCAAATTACACTATTTATGCGTTTTTGCAAGCATTATTTATGCAAACTGTCTATCATTATTATATTCAAAATCAGCTGTTTTTAATACATATATTTATAAAAAACAACAGTTGTCCGCTTTAAAAAGTATTATAAAATAACATCTAAATAATCGGATATCTCCATGCTGTTTTCATCACAAATTGTATCGACTGCAACTATCTTCACTCCCTTTAAGCTCACCTCTCTCAGCTTTTCGCCAAACTCTCTGTGTGTCTTATAATTCGGAGAGAACGCACTCGGCCCCTTAGACTGTATAACAAACAGTATATACGCCTCATAGCCTTCAGATACTGCTTCGGCAAGATGTTCAAGGTGCTTTACGCCTCTTTCTGTTGGTGCATCCGGAAATAATGCTGTATCACCGTCAAAAAGAGTCACCCCCTTTACCTCTGCAAAAATTTTTCTGTCTTCCTTTTCGGCATATATATCTATCCTTGACTTTTTGTATGTAACTTCCCTTTTAAGAACGTCAATACCTCCAAGCAAACCTCCCGACTTTATCCATTCATAAACGGCAGTATTGGGAGCCTGAGAATCTATGTTGACTATTCTGCCGTTCTTTTCAACGGCAATAAGGTCAAGTGCGGTCTTTCTTTTTGAAGAATTATTTCTTTCAAGATAAACTGTAATTCCCTCAGAAAGAAGCTCTGATAGTCTGCCCGTATTCTTTACGTGGCAAATTTCTTCTCCCAAGGCGGTCTCAACCTTTGCAATAAATCTGTTGGGTCTCGATATAAATTTTCCCTTTTCGATATTGTAATATTTCATTTTGCTCCTCATTTAGTAATGCCGCCTTTTACGGCGGCATTATCCTATTTGTTTTTCTTGCTTTTATGTGGTTTTTTAAGGTCGGAGCTTTTAATTATTCTGTGCTCTGAAACAGCAGGCTTTGATTTTTTCATTCCTGCCTTTTTAGATGAGAATTTTCCGCTTCCGCCTTTTTTACTCTTGGGCTTCGCCCAGCCGTCAGGCCTTTTTCCTCCCTTATACACGGGAGCTGAGCTGTTTTCATCTTTGGCTGCTTTGCTGTTTGTCTTAGATGCTTTCGTCTGCTTTGATGCACCCTTCTGCACTCTGCCGTCGGGCTTTACGAGACATTCAGTGCCGTAACCGATAAGATCCTCTCTGCCGCACAGCTTTAGTGCTTCACGCACAAGGTTTCTGTTTTCGGGCTTATAGAACTGTAAAAGTGCTCTCTGGAGCTGCTTTTCCTTATAATCTGTGGTACAGTATACCTTCTTCTTTGTAAGAGGGTCAATTCCTGTATAATACATTACGGTAGACGCCGTACCCGGTGTGGGATAGAAGTCCTGCACCTGTTCTGGATTAAGTCCTATCTGTTTCATATATACGGCAAGCTTTACCGCATCCTCAAGAGTGCTTCCCGGATGGCTTGACATAAGATAGGGAACAAGATACTGCTTCAGTCCTGCTTCACGGCTCAGTTCAAAGAAGCGTTCTCTGAATTTATCGTATACTGCTATATCAGGCTTTCCCATGCACGCAAGCACCTGCGAAGAACAATGCTCGGGAGCGACCTTCAGCTGACCGCTTGTGTGGTCGCAAACAAGCTTTTTGAAAAAGGTTTCATCCCTGTCGCAGAGCATATAATCAAAGCGTATGCCCGAACGTATAAACACCTTTTTTATCTTGGGAATCTTCTCCACCTCAGAAAGAAGCTCTACGTATTCACGGTGGTCTGCATCAAGATTGGGACAAGGTGTGGGAACGAGACATGGTTTATTCTGACAGACTCCCTTTTTGAGCTGCTTTTCACAGGCGGGATGTCTGAAATTTGCAGTCGGGCCGCCTATATCGTGTATATAGCCTTTGAAATCGGGCATTTCGGATATGAGTTTTGCTTCCTCCACTACAGATTCTATACTGCGTGAGCGAACGCTTCTGCCCTGATGAAAGGCAAGAGCACAGAAGTTACAGCCGCCAAAGCATCCTCTGTTGTGAGTAATTGAGAATTTCACCTCGGTAATTGCAGGAACACCGCCTTCCGCTTCATACATGGGATGATAATCTCTCATATAAGGAAGGCTGTAAACTCTGTCAAGCTCATCTCTTTCAAGGGGAGGCATGGGAGGATTCTGAACGAGCATCTTTCCGTCGTAATATTCGACGATGGCTTTTCCGTTTATGCCGTCATTGTTTCTGTACTGAACAGCGAAGGCATCGGCAAGAGCACTCTTATCCTCTTTCAAGGTATTATAGTCGTAGCCGTTCGGTCTTCCCTCACCGTCAAGTCCCTCTGCAACGGGATAATGCACCTTTGAGTCGGGAGTAGTGAGATAAACTGTTCCTCTTACGTCATGTATCTTTTTAACGGGAACTCCCTTTTTTAGCAGCTCTGCAACACGGAGAGTTGTTTTTTCGCCCATTCCGTATTCAAGAATATCTGCACGGCTGTCAACAAGGATACTGCGTCGGACCTTATTATCCCAATAATCATAGTGGGCAAAACGACGAAGTGATGCTTCAAGACCGCCTATAATTATTGGAACGTCGCCGTATGCTTCACGTATTCTGTTACAGTATACAATAACGGCTCGGTCAGGTCTCTTTCCCGCTTTACCGCCGGGACTGTAATAGTCATTATTTCTTTTCTTTTTAGACACGGTGTAGTGGGCAACCATGGAGTCGATATTTCCTGCGGTAACGAGAAAGCCGAGACGCGGGCGTCCGAATTTTTTAAACTCCTCGCAGGACTTATAATCGGGTTGGGGGAGCATTGCGACCACATAGCCCGCATCCTCAAGAACTCTTGAGATTATGGCAGGGCCAAAGGAGGGGTGATCCACGTAGGCATCGCCCGTTACGTATACAAAATCGGGAACGTCGCATCCCGCAGCTTTTACTTCTTCCGGTGTTACCGGTAAAAATTTTCTATCCATTATAACCTCAATCAAAGCCTTTTATCGACCGAACACAGCTCTGACAGCCTCCTTATAGCCGTCACGGTCGGTCAGAATGTTAACAGCACCGAGAAGAGCTGTTGGAGTCATACCCGACGGCAGCGAGAAGTATGCACACAAGGCATCCCTTGCCGCTGAGCTGTCATCACAGCCTGTAAGTCCGTCTTCAAAAAAATCCGCTTTCGTTACCGCTTTCCTCTCGATAATTTCACCTTTTTCACCGCTTGATGCATCGATGTTCAGCCTTTCGCACAGCTCGGAAAACATTTTATAAAGCAAAGAAAGCTCCATCCCCTCGACACCTAAAGTACCTTCCTTTGAAGGTGCTTTTTTTCTTTTCTCTTTACCTTCCACCTTGGGAATGTATAGATTATATATTTTATCCTTAGGTACGGCACTCATTATATGACGTCTTATCACACCGCCTGCACCGTCGCTGTCGCAAAGAAGGACCACACCGTTTTCAGCAAGCCGTTTTATAAGCGACAGCTTTTCCTTTTTGTTGAATATCCCGAAGCCGTCAGTTGTAATTATATGGGCCGAAAGGATCTGAGACAGCTTCATTTTATCATATTTTCCCTCTACGACAACAGGCAGAGGAAATACTATTTTTTCATATTCCAAAGCAGCTCTCTCCTTTCATTTTTCAATATTTAGTGTATTGCCTTTTGGCAGGCATAACGCAAACGAGCCTTTCAAGAGCAATATAATCTATGCCCGAACCCTTCAGAGCCGCATCAGCTTCCCTACATCTGTCAAGGGCTGCTCTGAGTGCGGCTGTATCAACATTTCTCACAGCTTCAACGTACTTGCCGACTCTGAATGCATGAAGACCTGTTTTTCGGGCGATCTCGTCCTTGGAAAGACCTTCCTTTATATAGACCGAAACTGTCAGCATATTAATAAAATCAGAGGTTATACCCGAAAGCACAAGAGTCGCTTTTCTTCTTTTATCCTGAGCCTCACGAAGTGCCTCAAGGGCTGCCGCCCTATCCCCCGAAACAATGGCGTTTGACAGAGCAAAATCGTCAAGCTCGCCGTTTTCCGAGCAAAGCTGTGTGGCATCCTCAAGGGTGAGTCTGTCTCTGTTTTGTGACTTTACGTAACAAATAAGCTTCTGAATTTCAAGAGACAAAAATGTCATATCGGGACCTGCCGCATTTACCAGGTACGAAATGGCATTGTCCTCAGCCCCGAGCTGTTCTCTTTCAAAATGGCGAAGTGCCCATTTTTTCAGAACAGCCGCACTCTGATATTCAAATTCAACAACACTTACGCAGCCTTGAAGTGATTTAAGCAGGGCTGACGGTCTGTTCTTTCGCCCTGCATCAAAGCCGCCCGACTTACAAACGATGAAGACGACTGAATTATCCTCATCCTTAATATCGGAAAGAGCATCAACAAGAGGCTCAAGTCTGCCCGACACCGCACTTGCTTTTTTATCTGCATATTTCGTAAGATCCGCATGGGCAACAACACAGGCCTTATCAGCCATCATGGGAACTGTTGCGGCGGCATCACGGAGAGTATCGGGAGAAAAATCCTCCTCCTGTATTTCCACGTAATTAAATACGGCAAAATCGTCATCGTCGCCGAGAACAGCTTTTTTGGCTTCCGTAAGATAATACTTTTTCAAAAACTCTTCTTCGCCGTAAAACAGGTAGATCCCCGAAAGTCCTTTTTTTATTTCCGCCTTGAACTCTCTGTCATTCATGAGACCCGTCCTCCTTTTCAAGAGGTTTTAGATCTATTCTCATTTTAATCCTCTGAGCGTCAAGCCCGCAAAGCTGTGATATATAATCAAGTATCAATGCTCCGCCTCCTTCGCTCAGCGAGTTTTTAACTTTTTTCGTAATACAACGCAAAGGAAAATCTCCCATTACGGTCTTGTAGCTTCCCTCAAAGCCACGTCTCTCATCAAGAAGCATTCCGTTCTGTACGCTTTTAAATTTGGCATTTTCATCCGCTGTAATACGAACTACAGAAACAGTTCCCGGCGTTTCTTTATCAAAGCTGACAACAGTTCTTGCCCCCGCCATTTCCTTACTTTTTTCTTCATTATATATAAGGGTGATACGTCCCTCGTCTTCGGTACATACCGCATCACATTTGTACTTTACGAGCACAGGTTCATCTGACGTATGAGAAAACATTTCACATAAAGCTTCAGCATCAACACCGTAATCATCAAACAGATCGATCTCAGGTACAGTATACTGAGATGAATGCATTGAAAGCTTCATTTTCTTTTGGCTTGGCATTTTGTATTCTCCTTTGTTCAGATTATTTTCAGTTTATACAACAACACAAATCATGCGGCTCAACACAAACAGCCGCATTTCTCTATAATAAGTATAATACATCATAATAAAATAGTCAATTAAAAAAGCTTTTATAATATAATAAAATTTCCATAATCACACCGACCGAAAAGAGTCATAATAAACATATAGTCAATACCTCAAAAAAGGAGGAAGCATCATTAAAACATTTATCCGTATATTTTCTGCATTTGTCTTACTTTGTGTATTATCTGTTCCCCTGCCGGCTCGTGCCGTTGATTATTCAGACATCGTGCTAAATGACGATGACGAACGGCTCTTGGCCGCACTTTGCTATGCGGAAACAGAGGGAGAACCCTATTTGTCAAAAGTCTGCTTCTGTGCCATGATACTCAACAGACTACAGAGTAAATACTTTCCCGACAATGTCAGAACTGTAGTTTTCGACTGCGGAGCCTTTGAAAGTGCTATGTCAGGCAAACTTTCGTCAATCGCCGAAAACAAAGATCTTGACAGCGAGCTTTTAGCACTCCGTACTGTTATAAGAAAAAACCTTGACCCGACACACAGCTCTCTTTTTACAATGAAAAAAGACGACGTTGATCTATGGCAGATACGTCCGTTATTTATAATTGAAGACAGAGTTTTCGGCGTAATTAAATGATGCACAAAATTTTATCAAAGCTTTTTTGAAAAGGATTTGGGGAAAACTTTTTCAAAGTTTTCCCCAAAACCAGTTACATAAATTCAATTCCGTTTTCGTCCATTGATCTGATCTTTGCAAGAGAGTCTATTCTGTAACCCATTTCTCTTATCTTATCGCCACCGCCCTGATACCACTTTTCAATGGCAATTCCGATGCCGACTATTTCAACTTCTGCTTCCTTGCATATATCAACAAGCGCCGCAAGAGCCGCGCCGTTTGCAAGAAAGTCGTCGATTATAAATATTTTTTCGCCTTTGGTAAGGTACTTCTTTGAAACGATAATATCGTTTGTATTCTGATGTGTGAAGGAATATGCTTTTGCAGAATAAAAATCGTTACCCACATTTATGGATTTGGATTTTTTTGCAAAGACTACGGGCACGGAAAATTCCCTTGCCGCCATGCAGGCAATACCGATACCGGAAGCTTCAATGGTAAGAATTTTATCAATTTCGCACCCCTCGTACAGACTTTTCCATTCTTTGCCCATTTCCGCAAGGAGCTCGACGTCTATCTGATGATTTAAAAAGCTGTCTACCTTCAAAATATCTTTTCCGAGAAATACACCGTCTTTTACAATTCTTTCTTCTAAAAGCTTCATCATATCCTCCAAAATACTTTTATATGATATTTTACCATATTTTTTTAATATGTGCAATATTATAATATATTTTGGCATTTGTCTATATTGTGGTAAATTTATGGGCGGTACCCCGAAAGGTACCGCCCGTAATTATTCCTAAAAACAGTTATCTGATCAAACGATATGATCTGATAAAACGTTCAAAGCTTTTTGCAGGACAATTATCTGCCGGAGAAGATCTTCTTCTTGGAAATAACAACTGCTGCAAGAGAAACTACTGCTACAAGTGCGATAAGTACGAATGCAACTACAGCATCGCCTGTCTGTGCACTTGTGGGCTTCTTTGTTTCTTCAGTCTTGTTTTCTTCCTTCTTGTCTTCTTCCTTCTTGTCTTTTTCCTTCTTGTCTTCTTCCTTTTCAGCAGCTTCAAGCTTTGCTACTGCTTCTGTCTTTGTTTCCTGACATACTTCACATGTGAATGTCTTAACGCCTTCAGCTTCTTCTGTAGCAGGTGTTGTTACAACACCGTTATCCCACTTGTGACCGAGAGCGTCAACAAAGTCATCTGTGTATGTGTCATCACAAAGTGTACATGTGTAAGTTGTAAAGCCCTTTTCTTCACATGTAGGAGCTGTTACTACGTCAGCATATACATGTTCAAGAGCAGGCTTAATGTCTGTACGTTCTGTAAGTTCCTTCTGACAAACTGTACAGATAGTTACTGTGTAACCTTCCTTTTCGCACTCGGGATCAACTACGAGTTCGTCTTCCACGTGTTCAAGACCGGGAACGATGTCTCTTACGTCAGTTGTATCGCAACGCTGACATGTATAAGTTGTGTAGCCGTCTTTTTCACATTCGGGAGCAGTTACTACGCCTTCATCCCAATTGTGACCGAGAGCGGGAATTACTTCACCCATGATCGTGTTATCGCATCTTGAGCAAACCTGATCACCTGTGTAACCATTTTCTGTACATGTAGCTTCCTTAGCATTTACGAGATTATAATCATGACCGAGAGCTGCTTCGCCGGGAACTACTACTACGTCATCAGCTTCGCCGCAGTTTCTTGTACATGTCTTTGTTGTATAACCTGCTTCTGTACATGTAGCGGGAGTTACTACGGAATTATAGTCGTGACCGAGAGCTGCAACGGGTTCTGTATAAACGTCGCCTTCTTCACCGCAGAATTCCTGACATGTGTATGTTTTTTCACCTGCAACTGTACATGTAGGATCTGTTGTTACAACACCGTCATCATACCAGTGACCGAGAGCTTCTTCGCCGGGTTCAACTACTACGTCATCAGCTTCGCCGCAGTTTCTTGTACATGTCTTTGTAATGAAGCCATCCTTTGTACATGTAGCGGGAGTTTCTACGGAATCATATTCATGACCGAGAGCTGCAACAGGTTCTGTGTAAACAGCGTCTGCTTCGCCGCAGTTTCTTGTACATGTAAATGTCTTTTCACCTGCAACTGTACATGTAGGATCTGTTGTTACAACGCCTTCGTCGTAGCTGTGGCCGAGAGCTGCAACGGGTTCTGCGTATGTTGCATCAGCCTTACCGCATTCCTTGGAGCAAGCATATCTTCTTTCACCTGCTACTGTACATGTGGGAGCTGTGTATCCAACTTCTTCGTATGCGTGAGGAATTACTTCACCTTCAACATCATGAGTATAATCACAACGGGTACATCCGTAATGAGTTACACCAACTTCGCCGCAAGAACCGGAAGAGCCTGTAATGTATTCATCATGACCGAGAGCTGCAACGGGTTCTGTGTATGTGTTACCTTCTTCGCCGCAGTTTCTTGTACATGTAAATGTCTTAACGCCTTCATCTACACATGTGGGTTCTGTTGTTACAACGCCTTCGTCAAATTCATGACCGAGAGCGTCAACATAGTCAGCATCGTAATGATTACCGCAGAGATCACATGTGTATGTTGTGTAGCCCTGTTCTGTACATGTGGGAGCTACGGGTGTACCTGCTACGTAGTTATGATCAAGAGCAGGAACTTCTTCTGTGTACTGCCAGCCTTCTTCGCCGCAGTCTCTTGTACATGTGTATGTCTTAACGCCGGCAACGCCGCATTCAGCGGGAGTTGTTACAACGCCTTCATCATATGCATGTTCGAGAGCAGGGATCTCAGTTACATCTGTACCGCCGCAGAGAGTGCAAGTCTTTGTGATAGTACCGGGAACTGTACATGTAGGATCTACAGTAACACCTGCATCCCATTCGTGAGCACAGTCTATTACTGTAAGTGTACCGTATACAGCTTCAACTTCAAGACCGATACCGTCTGCATCGATGATGCCGTATTCATCGAAATAGAAAGCTATTTCATATGTGCCGACTTCAAGAGCAGATGTGTTGAGTGAGAAGCTTACGATAACACCGTCAGCTGTTGTAGCTACGAATGTTGTAGGCTCAAAGTAAACCTTTGTTGCGAGAACGCCGTCATAGGAAGCACCGATTGCGTTATAAACGTCTCTTGCAACCTTGTTGTCAGCAACATTGATATCCTTCATCGCTTCATTACCGGCAACCATAGGACCGCCGAGAGCGAGGTCAGCATCTGCAAATATTTCACCGTTTGTGAAGGCCTCAAGGCTCATAGCTTCATCATAGTTGATGTAGCCTGTGATACCCCAGATACCGGGGTTGTTTTCGAGTGTGAGTGTGAAGTCAGCTGTTGCTGCTCCAACTACGATCTCTGCATCGGAAACTGTGATCTTAGGATCGTTTG
Source organism: Eubacteriales bacterium (assembly GCA_045535205.1). GTDB lineage: Bacteria > Bacillota > Clostridia > Oscillospirales > CAG-272 > RUG14199. Next base: position 2,554 of record JAZSLF010000023.1, on the reverse strand, counting down.
ATTCAACTGTAATCGTGCCGGGGATACAAGCGGGATCATAGATCTCAACGTAACCCGCATCGTCAGCATTGGGGCTTTCCCAATCTTCACGGAGACACCAACCGCCTGTTGTAGGAACAGCATAAACTGTATACTCGTCCTTTGCAAGCTCGGGATCGATTTTGAAAGTAACGGAGCAAAGCTTACCGATGTCTGTACACCAAGAAGCAACGTCTGCACATTCGGAATAAACTGCTGCTACACGAATGTCGGAGTTGCCTTCAATACCTGCGTTTGCAAGAGAGTCCGCATAGTCAACATCAGAAAGCATTTCTTCGTGAGTTGCATTTTTGACACCAACGTCTGTGTTGGGGTTGAAATCTTCAAAAATGTCACCCTCTACAACTGATGAGTTTGCAGCAATTGAAAGTGCCTTGTCATAAACAAGGTAAAACTTAAATGCCCAAACGCCTGTGTTTTCTGCGAAGTTTACGTCTACCGTAACTTCTGTGTCTGTCTTCTGGATCGTTGCATCTGTAACTTCGAGAGCAAAGCTTTCGCCGTCGCCGTCAGTATCATACTGAAGGTCAGCTGCCTGAACGAAAGAAAGAGACAGAGTTCCCATCAGCATGATAGCTGCCAACAGGATTGCTAAAATTCTCTTTTTCATGAGTTTTCCTCCTAAAAAATTTCGCAAATATAATATTGTATTGCTATACAGAAGTATTATACACGAGAAGATGTTATTTGTCAAGTATATAATATAAATAAACTCACAAAGATATATAATATAATAGCATATAATTATGGCAATTTATATAATTACTGTAAAGCAAAAAACACCATAACCGTTTTTTTCTTTTTATTCATTTGACTAAAATCGTTTTTTTTGCAAAAAACAAGCCTCTCAGATGAGAGGCTTGAAATCTTACGTTTACAATTAATGAATGATGTAACGTTCTGTATCCTTATCAAACAGGTGAAGTCTTGTTGTTTCAAGAGCGATCTTAACTGTATCACCGGGTCTTGCTGTAGAGCGTGAGGATACTCTTGCGATGAAGTTCTGTTCGCCGCTGGAGAGGTAAAGGTGAATTTCAGAACCCATAAGTTCAGATACTTCTACCTTTGTTTCAACTACTGCATCAGCATAAGCCTTGAGAGAAGCTTCATCATCGTGAATATTTTCGGGACGGATACCTGCAATAACTTCCTTACCGATATAATCCTTAACGATAGGAGCGTTAGCCTTGTCAGCGGGAAGCTTAACAGCGTTTTCGCCGAATACGAGATATACGTCTTCGCCTCTCTTTTCAAGAGCACCGTCGATGAAGTTCATCTGAGGTGTGCCGATGAAGCCTGCTACGAAAATGTTTACAGGCATATCATAGAGGTTCTGAGGTGTATCAACCTGCTGAATAAGACCGTCCTTCATAACTACGATACGTGTAGCCATAGTCATAGCTTCAGTCTGGTCGTGAGTTACGTATACGAATGTTGTACCAACTCTCTGGTGGATCTTTGTAAGCTCGGTTCTCATGGTTGCACGAAGCTTAGCATCAAGGTTTGACAAAGGTTCGTCAAGAAGGAATACCATGGGCTTACGAACGATAGCACGACCGAGAGCAACTCTCTGCTTCTGACCGCCGGAAAGAGCCTTCGGCTTTCTGTCAAGAAGGTGAGTGATGTCGAGAATACGAGCAGCTTCTTCAACACGGCGCTTGATCTCTTCCTTGGGTGTCTTACGGAGCTTGAGACCGAATGCCATATTATCAAATACTGTCATGTGAGGGTAAAGCGCATAGTTCTGGAAAACCATGGCAATATCTCTGTCCTTGGGTGCTACGTCATTTACCAGTCTGTCACCGATAAAGAGTTCGCCTTCTGTTATTTCTTCGAGACCGGCTATCATACGGAGTGTTGTTGTCTTACCGCAACCGGAAGGACCTACAAGGATGAGAAATTCCTTATCCTTAATTTCAAGACAGAAATCGGATACGGCTGTAACACCGCCGGGATACTTCTTGTAGATATGTTTAAGGGATAAACTTGCCATTATATATTTTCCTCCAAAATGGTTTATTTACGTATGGCGTGGCAATACCACTAATTCTACACTATATTTTAGCAAAAAGAAATCATAAATGGTAGTACCTAATTCCCCAAATTTTTATTTTTTGTTTTGTGCAATTTGTACATATTGCTCATAAGCACTTTAATTTAAAAATATTATAAGGGAATTTTTACTTGCCGTTTTTCATTGTAAGTCCGATACGTTTCTTTCTGAGATCAACGTTTTTCACCCATACGGTTATAACGTCTCCCACCGAAAGAACCTCCGAGGGATGCTTTATATATTTGTCCGAAATCTCAGAAATGTGAACCAGTCCGTCCTGATGTACGCCGATGTCCACGAATGCGCCGAAATCGATAACGTTTCTGACCGTTCCCGTCAGCTGCATACCTTCCTTGAGATCCGCCATATCAAGCACTCGGTCGCGAAGCCGGGGCTTCGGCAGGCTGTCACGGACGTCTCTGCCCGGCTTTTCAAGCTCTCCTATTATGGCGGCCAGAGTAG
>JAZSLF010000026.1:0-11429 GCA_045535205.1 Eubacteriales bacterium | reverse complement strand
GCAGGAACTACGAGCGCCCAATATGTATCAACAAGGTGTGCCTTACTGAGTACGATGAACTGGATAATACCTGCGATTGAGGATGAAATCATAAGGGATTTAACAATGATTTCGAAGAAAACGTTTCTTCCGGGGTACTGCATCTTGGACAGTGAGTATGCTGCAAGTGAAGAAAGGATAAGGTTACCCATTGTACCTGCAACTGAAATAAGCACTGTGTTGAAGATGTATCTTGAGAAGGGTACCCAGGATTCTGTCATAAGTGTGAACAGATCCTTGAAGTTATCGACTGTGGGATTTACTACGTAGAACTTAGGGGGATAAATAAACAGCTCGTCAAGGGGCTTGAAAGCGTTTATAATTACGTAGTACATGGGAAGTACCATGAGTATTCCCAAAAGTAACAGCATAAAGTTAATGACAGCGTCGCCACCTGCTGAACGGTTAAGTACGACCTTATGTCCTCTTGTTCTCATCTTTGCCATATTACTGTCCCACCTTTGAAAGCATTTTGTTGATCAGGATGTTGGCACCGAAACAGAGAAGGAACATTACGAGGGAAATTGCGGAACCGTAACCGATCTCCCAACGTGTACCTGCATATTCACCGTAATGGTGTGCCAGAGTGTATGCACAGTAGTCGGTGGAGGGGTTACCTGCAAGAAGTGTAACTACGTCACCGAAACCGAACGCACCTGTAATTGACATAACCGCACCGAACATGAGCTGACTCTTCATGTTGGGGAGAGTTACGTACCAAAGTTCCTGCCATCTGTTTGTTACACCGTCAACGGCTGCAGCTTCGTACTGGCTCTTGTCAACGCCCTGAAGACCGGCGATGAAGGAGAGGAAGGCTGTACCGAGTGACATCCAGAGTGCAACTGCGATACACAGGGGCATGATATACTGGGTATCCTTAAACCAGAGTATCGGAGCATCGATGATACCGAGCTTGAGGAGCCAGGAGTTTACGAGACCGTATGCGTCACCGTCGAAGAAGTATGCGAAAATTGAGTACGCACTACAAATTGAGGGAGCATAGAAAATAAGTGTTATAACTGCTCTTGCCTTGGGAGGAAGCTCATTGATGAACCAAGCAACTCCGAAGGAGAGTATGTATGATGCGGGACCTACCGCAACTGCGAAGATCAGAGTGTTCTTCAGAGCTGTGATAAAGAGGTCGTCATCAAGGAAAAGCTGTACGTAGTTTTCAAATCCTACCCATGTGGGAGGCTGAATAAGGTTATAAGATGTCAGACTCAGGAAGAGTGATGCCACGACAGGAACAGCTGTAAATACGATAAACAGGATCATGAAAGGAAGCACGAACGCATATCCGAACCAGTTCTGCTTCATCAGATGCCATGTCCATTGCGCCTTAGTCATATCCTTACGTGACACATCCTTGGGTTTTTTCTGTGACATTATCGGTATCTCCTATTCTTTAGATTTTTTCGGCAGGCTTCAGGCAGCTCCCGAAGCCGTCGCCGTATTTTTTGTTTCAATAATATATTTATGAAGTTTTTTCGGATGACCGAACGCTTACGTTCAGTTTTCTGCGACCCAGTCTTTATATGAAAGCTCTGTTTCGCCGCGTCTGACTTCACCAGCCCAGTCATCGTAGTTATCTACGGAAATACCGGTGTCCTTCATCCACGTTTTATAATTATCAATGCCGTTTGCGGCAACGTATTCATCCCACTGGCTTACGTCTTCAAATTCCATATATGTCTTAACAGCTTCCCATTCTTCAGCTACCATAAGGCCGAATTCCTTACGTTTTCTTGTAAGCTCTTTATTGATGGGAGGTGTGTATTCAAGCATCATATCGGAAGGATCTTCACCTTCGGAGTACGCCTTACTGAACGCAAAGTTCAGATAACGCGCTATAATGTAGTCTCCGGGATATGCTTCAATACCGATGGAGTTATTGAATGCTTCTTCAAGGATCTTAAACTCTTCAGATGACCAAGGAAGTGCTTCAAAGGCCTCAAGGTTAGCAACAGTCTGCTTTGCGGAAGGACCGAGGAGTGCTACCATTTCGTTGGAGTAGTCAACCTGGAATTCCTTATCTGTATACCAATCCATGAAGTCCCATGCAAGCTCTGTATCTCTTGCAGACTTGGGCATCATGATACCGGAGGACGCTGATACAACAACGTCTTCAATGTATTCTTCGCCGTTTTCGTCAACAAGAACAGCGCCGGGACAGGTTGTAAATTTCCAAAGACCTGAAATTTCAGGGGCGGAAACAACCAAAGTATTATACATTGCAAAGCCCGATACTACGATGGGCATTTCGCCTGTCTTCATACGGTTGAGAGCATTGAATGTCTGAGGCAATGAATACTGTGTGAAGAAGTTACAAAGAGTTTCAAATGCATCAAGGCTTTCTGTAGCATCGAAGTTACAGCTCATACCGTTGTCTTTCCAATAAGAACCGCCGTACTGGTAGATCATGGTGCTCATCATTTCACCGGAAATACCGACTTCCATATTATTAAACTGAAGTACGGGAACCATGCTCATTATCTCGTCCCAAGTTTTAGGTACTTCAAGACCGAGATCGGCAAGGATATCCGTTCTGTAGAACATTACGGGAACTGACTGAGATACGGGAATTGCGTATGTATCTCCGTAAAGCTGGAGAGGAACCAACGCAGATTCTGTAAATCTGGATACTACTTCATCATACGTATCAAAATCATTCAAAGGAAGGACCGCGCCTCTTATCGCCATATCTACAGGCTGTGCGGCGTCAATGGAAACGTCGGGTGCCGTTCCTGCAAGAATTGCGGGAATAAGCGTACCGCCCGTTACGAGCTTCAGCGTTACGTGAACATTCTGTTCCTTTGTAAATCCGTCTTTGATAAGGTTGTTGATGATAGTTGCCTGTTCACGACCTGCGGATGTCCAAACCGTAATTTCACCTTCGTAGCCGTCTTCATCATCTTCTGCGATCGCATCATAGTTAGAGAAGAAGCTTGCAAAGAACTTCTGGATCTCGTATACGATATTGGAAAGTCCGTTACCGTTGGCATCGGGAAGCTCAGTGCTTGCGGGCTGAATGAGAATATAGTCAAACTCAAGGGGCTGAGAGGACATACTGGATACCCACTCACCGAGAGAGGAGATCTGTTCCTTCAGCTGTGAAAGGTTGGAAGCGATCTTAGCTTCATCAGCACCCATCTTACGAAGAACTTCAGCCATTGTTGTAAGAGTACCTGTGTTTTCACTCTTGATACCGCTGTTGGAGGCAATCATTCTTACGATGGCATTGATGTTCTGACTCTGAATTGAGAGGTCAGCAATTGTTTCGGGCATTATTCTTGCGAAGCCGTAGTCACGGTTTGCGTCAGCCTCGGGACCTGTGAGCTTTGTTATCTCAAGGTAGTCGTTGTTGATGCTCTGCATGATAGCGTCAGCCTGCTGAAGAATTTTCGCCATGTCGCCGAGAACTACTTCAAACTCAACCGTGTGCTTACCTGCTTCAAGATAGAACTGGTAAGCGTTGCCTTCATCATCGGAAAGAGGAGCTACCTGCCATTCCTTATCATAATTGAAGCGAATGGCTGATGCTTCTTCAAAAGGAACTTCTCCGTCGATACGTACCTCACGGGATACGAAGATACCTTCCTGAAGATGCTGCTTAAAACGGGGAGCTATAGTATAAAGGCCGCTTTTTTCAACTTCAAATTCATATCTGATCCACTGACCTGTAATGTTCCACTTGTCACGGCCTATCGTATTTCTGATGATAAGGCTGGAGTGCTGAGGCTCACTTACAGCTGAGGAGTGGTCGTATATGGGATATACAGTATAATGTGAAACTGCTGTAGGAGCTTCCGCATTGAGATATACGGGAGCAACATCGGCAGGTTCGGTATAACCCTTGCTTGCATATTCAGCAGCTACGTCAGCATATGACTTTGCAGGCTCATAGGGTGCAAACACAAACGATTTAACTGCCATTCCGTCTCTGATACCTTCAAGAGTAATGGTGTTTTCACCTTTCTCAAGATAGTATTCAAAGGGAGTTGTGTAGTAACCGTCTCTGTCTTTAAGTGTTGTTGTCTGCCAACCGGGAGCAAGAACTGCATCGGGACGAAGCTCATTGTCGCCGGCATCAAGAAGGAACACGCCCTCACGTCCCTCAAGACCGTTGCCGGGAGTTACTTCGTATGCATAGTTCCAGGTCTTGTTAAGAGCCACATAACGAGTTTCAATGAAAGGAACCTTATCATTGATGTAAAGTATTCTTTCAATTGCAGATGTCAGCTCTGTAGTAGGGCTGAACTCCAACGTGAGTGTGTAGAAGCCGCTTTCGGGAACGGTGAACTTCCACGTTGTAGAGCCTTCGCCGCCGGTCACCAGGCACTGCTCACCCTGGTACTCGGTAACTTCGACCTCTGCGTCTGTTTTTTCCTTCACGTAGTCGAGTGCGGAAACGGTAAAGCTTTCCGATGCTCTCGCTTCCTCAACTGCGGGGTATTTGGAAAGGTATTCTTCGTAAGAGATGAAAGAGAGCAGATCACTTACGCTTACCAATGAATCTGTTGACCCCGTGTTGTCGCCTTCTTCTGCGGCAAATACGGGTACAACGCTTCCAATCAGCATGAGAGCACACATAAAAAGTGCTACGAGCTTCATGGTACGGGATTGTCTCATAAGAACTTTCCTCCTGAATAAATTTGTTCGGGTGAGATAATCCGCTTCAGGCAGACGGTTACGGAAATCACCGTCTTTTCCGCCTTCTGCGGAGTAGCCGTGGGAGCATTATTATCAAACACAAAACTATGTTAATATAATAACATACGAGTTTTGCCCTGTCAAGAGTCGCTTCCTTCTCCGACGGTGCCAGTATTTTCCTGTGTTCTTTTATAAGGCAGCCGTCTTTTAAACACACATAAGAAACGGGTTTTCCGCAAGGGTTTTCAGCTGTCATCAGCACCTTTTTGCAAGTCGCTGTGCTATGTAAATATAATTTACTTATTTGACTTTGAAATAATGTTAATTTGAAATTTTCAACCATTATTTTGTAATCCCCAAAAAGTGTATGTAAATATAACTTACTATTTTCAAACAGTTTTCAAAGCTCATTTTTTAGTCATTTACCTAAAATTAAGTTGTTTTTTTGTGCAAATCAGCTATTTTTGACATGCTTTATTTGTAAAAAAGCACCGAAGAAAAATTGTAAAGTTTTTGTAAACTCGCATCTTTCAGCCAAAAAATCAAAAACTCGTTGACAAATATGCCGTGTGAATATATAATTAATGTAGCTTTCACAATTACGTGACCAAACAGAAAGGATAAGAAAATGTATTATATAGGAATCGACCTCGGCGGTACAAATATCGCCGCAGGTATAGTTGATGAAAACTACAACATTATTAAAAAGGCTTCCGTACCCACAGGTGCTAACCGTCCGGCCGACGTTATCACAGCTGACATCGCAAGTCTTTGTAAGAGAGTTGCTGCCGAAGCAGACCTCACCATAGACGATATTGAATACATAGGTATTGCAACTCCGGGAAGTGCAAACTGCGAAACAGGAGAAATTCTTTATGCAAACAATCTTCCCTTCTCCAATTACCCCATGGCAGAAAAGCTTTCAGAAGCCCTCGGCACACCTAAGAAGGTTCTTATTGAAAACGATGCCAATGCTGCGGCAAAGGCTGAGGCTGTCGCAGGTGCCGCAAAGGGTTCAAAGTATTCCATTATGATAACTCTCGGAACAGGTGTCGGCGGCGGCATCATTCTTGACGGTCAGGTGTACAGCGGCTTTAACTTCGCAGGTGCAGAGCTTGGTCATATAGTTATTGAAAAGAACGGCAGACAGTGCTCCTGCGGCAGAAAGGGCTGTTGGGAAACATATTCCTCCGCAACCGGTCTTGTTCGCACAACAAGAGAAAAGCTTGAAGAATGCAGAAAAACAGGCAGATACACCATAATGGAAGAAATGATAGGCGGCGACCTTAGCAAGATCTCCGGCAGAACAGCCTTTAACGCCAAGAAAAAAGGAGACGAGGTGGGTGCCGAAGTAGTTGAAGAATACATAGACTACCTTGTATGCGGTCTTGTCAACATCATCAACATCTTCCAGCCCAATGTTCTCTCTATCGGCGGCGGCATCTCCGGCGAAGGCGATTATCTTCTTGATATGCTTCCCGAAAAGGTTTTCGCAGAAACCTATTCAAGAGGCGATACCCCTCAGTGCGAGCTGAAGATCGCAACCCTCAGAAACGATGCGGGCATTATCGGCGCCGCTGCTCTCGGTATTTAAGGATTTTTGGGAAACTTTTTGAAAAAAGTTTCCCAAGCCCTTCAAAAACTTTTAAGCTGAATAGTCTACATAGAATAAGGCTCTGTGCAAACACACAGAGCCTTCAGACCGAAGACAAACTCGGTATAACGCAGATGTGAGTGAGAAAACTTTTATAAAACAAACTTTTCTTGATGAAACCATCTGATATTGAAAAGGGGGGCAAAAGCCCGCCACATCTGCTTTTGGCGAGTTTTTCCCTCTACCGTAGATTACTACGCCGACGAGGAAAAAATCGCCAAATCCACCTTCGTTTCTCTCAGTCTGGGTCAGAGTGTAGACTTTGTCTACACTCTGAAGGCTCTGTGCAAACACACAGAGCCTTATTTATATTAATTGTTACTCAGATACTCTTCAAAGGTGACACCTTTTTTATATATCTTTTCAGCGGCATATCTGCCCACGTATCTGTAGTGACAGGGATCGAAGCCATAGCCCGTAATATCCTCTTTACCGTCGGGGTATCTTTGGATAAAGCCGAATTTCCAGGCGTTGTCCTTGAGCCAGAGATACGCTTCACTTGAAGCGAAGGCTGTTTCGTCAGAGCCTTTTTCCGAAATATCCGCTGCAAGTCCTGTCTGATGCTCATCTGTTGCGGGAGCAGGACAGTATTCAAGAACAAGACGCATAGCCTCATTTTCGCTGTTACCCTTCGCCATTTCTTCAGCTACGTACCCGTTGAAGCGGTCAAGCTGTGCCTGATAACTGAGATAACCCTGAGTTACCTCAATGTTTTCATATCCTACCGTTTTCATTTCGGTAAGAAGTGCTTCAAGCGCCCTCGCCGCAAAGAGCCTGAGCTGCACAGCTTCTCCGTCAGCATCAGTTCCAGCAACGTCTGTAAGACCTTCGGGAATATGGTCCTTAGGAAGCAGATTCTGCTTATTTACAAGAGTCAGATACTCGGTACTGTCTGATGGATTCATATAATGCTCAAAGCCCTCGAGCTCGCTGTTGAAGGTGACCATGGTACCGAGACCGATTCCGAGACTTTCGTCTCCGTAAATAACAGAAAGATCCGGTGCCTCAATGACAGAAAGAGGCTTGTATGAAAGAACAACGGGCTCATACTCGTAATTGCCCTCAGCATCTTTTATATAATTACCTTCTTCGTCTGTACTTCTCACTTTGTTTACCTGTACAGCTTTTTTTGTAGCCGTAAAGGATACTCCCTGTTCAAAATTTTCCATTATTTCGGAAGATACCCACAATTCCCCCTCCTCGTATCTTGAGGGAACGGAAAGAAGCATGGGATTTCCGTTTATTTCCGCATAAAGTGAACCGGGAATCACGGAAATATGCTGTTCGGTTACTTCATCAGGTACAACAAAGGTCACCCTGTCGCTGTCGCCTACCGTATAAAATTCGAAAAGACGGGCCACACGTATAAGATCGATGCAAAGGACACCGTCAACGTAAGCCGTATCTCCCGAAACCGAGGATATTTTTTCAGTCCCGTAGGTATAAGTGACACTTCGTGAATATTTGGCATCATCGACCCAAAAATGACAGTATCCAAAAGCACCTACAACAACGGTGGTAACAAGGAAGGTCACAAGCATAACACGAAAATGAAAAGCAATCATTCTGCCAAGTCTTCTTATACGCAGCTTTTTTTCAAGCTCACGTCTTTTTTCAAGACGTCTTCTTTCAGCCTCGGCACGTCTTGCGGCTTCGTATTTTCGTTTATTTTCCTCGTAGGCTATTCGTCTTTCGACCTCAAGCTTACGCTTTTCAGCTTCCCTGAGCCTTCTGTCAGCTTCACGTCTTTCGTAAGCCTCTCGGCGTCTTCTCTCCTCTGCTGCCTGTCTGCGAGCCTTCGCCTGTTCTTCACGAAGTCTTTGCTGCTCGGCACGAAGCATTTCCGCTTCCCTTTGAAGCCTTATTTCCTCATCACGCAAAAAAGCCTGTCTTCTGTCCTCTCTTGCAGGCGGCATCTGCTGTGTTCTCGGTGAGGCTGACGTATTTCTGACATAAGGAGACGTGCCGTGCTTCTGTATGTAAGCCCTTTCATATTCGGCACGCTGTATATCGGTCATGACCACTCGTCTTGCATTTCTGTTTGTACCGTATTCATTGGCATAAGGGTCGCCCGTTCTTCTCTGCGGGGCCCCTGCACCACCCGTCATATCGGGAGTTCTGACAGCTTTTCCGGGATGATACCCGTTTGCACGCCGGACCTGTCCTCTGTTTTCGTTCGGGTTATTTACGGAGCCTCCTTGAACTGTACTGCGGTAATAACCGTCGCCGTACCCATAAGCATTTCTGCCCGATGTTCCTGCAGTTCTTCCGCCGTAGCTTCCGTTTCTGCCGTAGGCATCCGTGTGAAGTCCTGAAGGGATCTGTCCTTTTGTCTGTGCTGTGCGGCTTTGTGTTCTTGCCGCTTCGGAGGATGCGTACATATGTCTTCTGACGTCTGACGGATCATAGCCGTAGCTGACACGTCCCGTACTTCTCGCCCTTGCCGTATTGTCGGGAATATTTCTTTTTTCATCTATCTGAAAGCCGTAGCCTCTTTGCTTTTTATCCATACGTACACCTCCTTTCCGAAAAGATACGCATAAATGCTTCTGCTTATTTCGTTTCGCAGATCATGAAATAGGGTGACGTGGGTGAGTTGAGCATACGGAACTGTCCCACGCAATATTTAAATCTTGAAAGAGTTGAAAAATATTTCTGAAGCTCCTCGCCCTCTGCGGCACCCTCAGGGTGTCCCGGATATACCGCAACAAGAAGAATTGCATCCTTGCCGAGCATTTCAACAGCAGAGGCGACTGCGGGAAGTGTCGTTTCTCTCATTGTAGTCAAAGATTTATTGCCGCTGCCGGGCATATAACCGAGGTTGAACATACCCGCCTTTATGGGTTCTTTGACAAATTCATTTGCTCTGTGATGGGAAGCACAGATGAGTCTCCAGTTTTCAGGACAGCCTGTGTTTCTCAGATTTGCCGACGTACTTGCAAGTGCACCCGGCTGTATATCAAAGGCAATTACCTTGCCCGTTTCTCCTACGGTTTTTGAAAGAAATTCCGTATCGTGCCCGTTACCCATTGTAAAGTCCACAGCCACGTCTCCCTCTCCCAGATGGGAAAGGATAAACTTTTTTTGAAGTGTAAGAAGATCCACCATAGATCACTCCGAATTTTACATAATTATTCATAATATTATACATCTATTATATATATTTGTCAACCGAAAGGAGCTGTATTTTTCATTATCGAAGGATAATAAATATTTTCTTTTTTCACTCATAGCAATTGACGAAAGCATACTGAAATGTTAGAATATTAGTCATGATAATAAAACAAGGAGCAGGTATTATGAAGCTCACAAATTACCATACACATACGACCTTCTGCGACGGTGCCCATTCACCTGAGGAGATAGTTATTTGTGCCCTTGAAAAAGGCTTTGAGACAATCGGCTTTTCAGGTCACGGACACATTTATTTTGACGAAGTCGGCTGTATGTCTCCCGAAACTACCGATGAGTATATAGAAGAGATAGCCCGTCTGAAAGAAAAATACGATGGCAGAATAAACATCCTCTGCGGTGTTGAACAGGACTACTACTGCAAGCCCTTGACCCATAAATTCGATTATGTTATAGGAAGCGTTCACTACGTCAAAAAGAACGGCACGTATCTCGTCGTTGATGCAAGTGCAAAAATACTTGAAGACGGCATTAGCCGGCTTTACGGCGGTGACGTTTACGCTCTTTGCGAGGATTATTTTGAAAACGTATCAGACGTTGTAAACAGAACAAACTGCGATATTATCGGGCACTTCGACCTTATCACGAAATATAACGAAAAGCAGCCAATGATAGACATTCAAAACGAACGGTACGTCAAGGCGGCAACGAAAGCCATTGAGAAGCTGATACCCGAAAACAGAATATTTGAGGTAAACACAGGTGCAATTGCAAGAGGGCTTCGCACCTCCCCCTATCCTTGTGAATGGATGCTTCGTGAAATCGCAAAAAGAGGGGGCAGAGTCGTGCTTTCAAGCGACTCTCACAATAAAAACACCATTGACTGTGCTTTTTCCGAATGCCGTGAGCTTGTTCTCAGCTGCGGATTTCCCAAAATAGAAGAATATATTTTTTAGTTGACAGCACCGATTATATATGATAAAATAATTAGTTGTATAAAGTGATTTTATAATAATAAATTGCCAAAAAGGTTAATATAAAGGAGAATCATTATGAAATGGACTTCACTCAATGATCTCAGAGAATCATATCTCTCATTCTTTGAATCCAAGGGACACCTGCGTCATGCAAGCTATTCGCTGGTTCCCTCCGGTGACAAATCCCTGCTTCTCATCAACGCAGGCATGGCACCTCTTAAAAAGTATTTTACAGGCGAGGAAGAACCGCCCCGCCGCCGTATGACCACTTGTCAGAAGTGTGTTCGTACACTTGACATCGACAACGTAGGTAAAACTGCCCGTCACGGAACTTACTTTGAAATGCTCGGTAACTTCTCCTTCGGAGATTACTTCAAAAACGAAGCTATTCCGTGGGCATGGGAATATCTCACGCAGGTTCTTGAAATTCCCGAAGAGCTTCTCTACCCTTCAGTATTTGAAGAAGACGATGAAGCCTTTGAAATATGGAACAAAAAGGTCGGCGTTCCCGCTGAAAAGATAGTTCGTCTCGGCAGAGCAGACAACTTCTGGGAACACGGCAGGGGCCCTTGCGGTCCTTGCTCCGAAATTTACTTCGACCGCGGCGAAAAGTACGGATGCGGCTCTGAAAACTGCGGCCCCGGCTGTGAATGCGACCGTTTCATCGAAGTTTGGAACAACGTATTCACCCAGTTCAACAGCGACGGTAAAGGCACTTACACCGAGCTCGAAAGCAAGAATATCGACACAGGTATGGGTCTTGAAAGACTTGCATGCGTAATGCAGGACGTTGACAACCTCTTCGAAGTTGACACTATCAGAAAAATTCTTGACAAGGTCTGCGAGATTTCCGGTGTCAAATACAACTCCGATTACAAGCACGACGTTTCCATCAGAGTTATCACAGACCACACAAGAAGCGCAACCTTCCTTATCTCCGACGGCGTTCTCCCCTCAAACGAAGGCCGCGGCTACGT
>JAZSLF010000104.1:0-6248 GCA_045535205.1 Eubacteriales bacterium | reverse complement strand
GTGTAGCTATTTCGGGTGTAATACACGTTAACAACGGTAGAGCTATCGCCTTTGACGAGCACGTTTTTATCTGTACGTGCGTCGTTATAGGTAAAATATCTTTCATCATCTACCAAATCAGCTACTGTATTGTCGCCGCTGACGTATTCACCTGCTCTTGACGGAACAACTTCGGACGTCCAATAGGAATATCCGTAGGTACCATCCGCATTGGGATCTGCATTCTCTTTCCAGTAAACAATCGTATAGTTTACGTCAGTAGCCTCCCAAATTGCAGTTACAGTACAGTCATAGGCAGGCATCGTAAATTTTGCCATACCATCGGTAGAATTGACAGTGCTGCCGTCGTAACTCTTCCAATTCAAGAAGATGTAACCGGGGCTCTTGGGATCGGGTACTTCTACCTCGGTACCGTAGCGGGCATACACCGGCTGCACGCCGTAACCGCCATCGCCTAAGTCAAAACGCATAAGATAATACAAACGGTTGAACTTAATGGTAACGGTCGTACTACCGTCTGCGGCAACCTCGGGCTTGGAATGCTCCAGCTGATAGAATCCGGGATATTTGTCTGCAAATTCCGTGATCGTCTCAATGTAAGAGCCGGTCAAGCGTTGAATAACTTGAGTATCTACTGGCGTATAGCCGTCATCGTAGATATTTTGATGCTCGATCACAACTGTTACATTCACCAATGCAGGCTTGTAAACGACCTCATACAAAATATCTGCGGTTACGTCATTGCCGATAACATTCAGTTTCAGACTATCGACCTGCTCCCCATTCAGCCAGGGCTCGTAACCGGGAATCACGGGGAAGGTTACTGTATCTGTAAGATTTACGCCGGGGCTTACTTCACCGGTAAAGTATTCATACGCCTGTTCACCATTTTCGTATTTATAGGTAATGGTTACGGTATATTCGTTTGCCTCTGCAGCCAACGCGGTGTTGTTTGAACTACTTCTTGCAGACATCAAGCTATAGGTCATCAAGGAGCATTCTTGCATTGTAACTTCGTAAACTACGAATGTGCTCTCACAGGTATTTGTGCCATCGGAAACGGTAAGCACAATCGTTGCCTTACGAGTTGCGCTATCAACGTCTTCCCAATTTCCATTGAAGAGCATATAGTCTATTTCAAGAGTGCTTTCCGTAGAAAGATTCTCGACTAAAGTGCCGTTTTTATAAAGATCCCATGAATACGTGAGATTGCCGGTCAGGTTCGTCGTTGCGCCCAAAACAGCTTCAAAATCATAATCGCCGTAGTAGACCTCTACACTATCCAGTACCTGATCATCAATGGTGATATCGGCAGTATAAGAATCTTCTTCGCCACCTTGCTCTTCATCATCAAAAGAAACCGTGATAACAAGCGCAGAAGATACTGTGGATCTCATATCATCGGAAACTACACAACGCACATATGCCTTGTTGTTTGCATCCAATCGGCTGGCGAGCATTCCGACTGTAAATTTCACGTTCTCATCTGTCTGACCGTAGATATCGACCCACAGATCGTTTTCTGTATCATAACAAATCTGCCACTGATACTTAACCTCACCCTGCAACGTGGAAGAAGCAGTATAGGTGGGTTCATCATAGACTCCCATTGTAGTTTCGGTAATGGGATTACCACTCAAATCATAGATTCCAGCTTCGCCATTCACGTTTATCGTTGCAAGCTCCGTGGATTCAACCCAATGAAGATTAGTATAAGCAGAAGGCCAAGTGTAACCCGGCGCTGCATCAATCTTGACATACGTTTTACAAGTTACATCATCAAATGCATATGCTAAAACTACAACCTTGGCAGGAAGGTCACTTGTGAATGCAATGCTACCGTCAAAAGCATCATATGCAGAATTGAGTACTGCTGTAGCATCCAGGAACGTTGCAGTGCTTCCAATTACAGCTTCAAAGCTTGTTGAAAGCGCAAACAAAGAGAACCCTACCACTTCAAACGTTGCGTATCCGTTGGTATCCACCAAATACGGACCAAGCAACTGGACTTTACCTTCATGCATGTGATAAACGGTAAAGAAATCGCCGGGATTTAATCCCAAGGGCTTTGCATTGATCGAAATCTTAACGGTTTCACCTTCTGCAGGCTGCCATTCATTTCCGTTTGCATCACGCAAAGTGATATCCAACGTCGCTGCAATAGCTGAATCAGACGGAAGGTTAACAGTAGATTCGGTTTTGGTTAAATCAAGAGTAACATCCGAGGGAAGGTTTCCTGCTACATATACGTCAATATATTCGCCGTCTTCATTTTGAATATAATCATCAAGAGAATTGCTAAGATTATGAATTTCAACGGTCTTTGTTACAGAATCCGCACCATTGCTTGCCGTAACGGAAAGTATCACTTTATACATTACGTCGTTGTAATACTGGGAATTGCTGTTGATCGTGCTGTAATCAAGTGTATATTCGGAACCTGCATTCTCTGCAAGCAGGACCTCCGAGTTATCCATCTTAATGAGTTTCCAAGTGTAACTCACATCTCCGGAAAGCCCTGATGTAATGGCGGTAATAGGCGCAGTGTAATTATAATCACCATATTTCATTGTAATTGCCGTTACGGGAGCACCATTCATTGCCAAGTTCAAAGACGGCGCTGTGGGATTTGAATTGTCACCACCCCAATCGCTGTAATCAACAGTTACGGTGATCGTATCACTCGTTGCAAGTTTAGATGCAGACTTAGATATACAGCGGAGATTTGCTGTACCGTTTTCATTCAAAAGGGATGCCAGAATACCAATCGTAACGGTAAGCTTTGCTCCATCTTCACCGTAAATGTCAACCCATTTTCCATCTTCATATTCAATCTGCCACTGGTATTTTACGTTGCCCTGAAGGGAAGATGCGGCTTTGAGGACAGGCTCTTCATGGACGCCCATGGTTACTTTTGTTACGGCGTTACCTTCAGCATCAAATACACCGGTCATACCATTCTGCGATACGATTTTTACGGCATAGTCATACACCCAATGATAATTTGTAAATTTCTCGGGCCAAGTATAACCGGGAGCTGCGTCTACTTTGTACCAAAGCTGTGCATTAACATCGTCATAAGCACAATCAACGATGGTAAGTTTTTTAGGCAGATCGGAAACCGAAACGCCGCCGTAAACATCACCATTGCTTTCAAAGTGATTTGATGCAAGTAATGTACTCTGCACATCCCATTCGGCAATTGCGCCAACGATAGCATCATAATATGTAGTATCACCATTGATGTCATCTGCTGCAACCGAATATACCGGCATTGCTTGCGTAAGCATTGGTATAAGCATACTAATGCAAAGTACAAGAGACAAAATTCTTTTCTTGATTCCGTATTTCATTTTGCTTTACCTCCTTACTCTGCTTTCGGCCAACCGACAGCTTCAAATACCGTGCTACCGTTGTTAACAACCTGCGTTGCTTGTGCATTGATTTTTATGGTAGCTTTACTTTGCTGATACATGTTGCTCATATTAGATGCGAACGTCACTTTCGTAAACAGCGGTGCTGTTGTTTCTCCGGGATTAAGAATATCTTTGTAATAGAAATAACCGTCCTGTTCAATCCAATATTGCGTATTCAAATCATATGTAATGAGTGACAAATCAACCTCACCGATGATACCGTCGGCAAGTAATATGGATTTTGCTACAGAAACACGAATCCAAGACGGTTGAACTCCGATGTTCTTTACTTGAACAATTTTTGATACATCCATTCCGGGAAGGACATCCATCGCATCCTCGAAGGGGATTGGATCTCCACCACTATCCGGGATGGCCAACTCCTGTAGTTCAATTTTGATATTCCCCATCGTTATTACATTAGTAGCAGTATCTTCATATGAAAAATATGCAGTCGTACTAAATGCAACAATTGATAAGCAAACAGCTATGAAAGCGCAAACCAATAATTTCTTTTTCATTGCTCATTTCCTTCCATCAAATATGATTATCTTATAAAACCTGCTCATATTTATAGCAGGGCATATATGGATATCTCAGCCAAGCTGAGGTGCCCGTATATACCCTGCTCCCAAAAGGGAGCAGAGTATTTGGTTCTGTTATTCCAATTAGTCAATATCAACTGCGCCTGCAGGAAGATCTGACAGCTGCGCATTATATGCAGCATAAGCTTCCTGAACAGTGTCGAACGTTGCCGCCTGGATACCATAAGCGGTAACAATGATCTTAACATTATTAAGATCAAAGCCGATGTCCTGACCATTGATTGTGTACTTACCGGTTTCGTTGTCGAAATCAACCTTGGTGTCGCAATAAACCTTAGTCATACCGATCGTGGTTTCCTCACCTGCATCGAGTGTACCATTGTAAAGAACAGCATATACGTTGTAGAGAACGCCGTCGATTTCCTTCTGTTCAATCACAACGTTATCGATGATCCAGCACTGATCCTCGGGAGTAGCGGTTGTCTGACCATCAGCCCAATACTTCTCATTGTTCTGATAACCAAGCCAGTTTCTTCCTGCATGATTAACGTGAATGATGTTATTAAAAGCCTGATCATTAGCATCATCAAGGACTGCAGGAATAGCATATGTATACCAAACATAGGATTCAACGCTGTCTTCACTCAGAGAAATAGTAACATCTTTCTGAATATCAACGCCGGGAATAAGCTGAGCATTCTCTTCATCAAACACTTCGTTAAGTGTGATGTCTACTTTTCCGGAGGTGAAAACGTTTGTCGCATCGTCGGTATCTGTGAAGTACGCAAGAGATGCACCGGCAATTGCCACAAGAGCAAGACAAACCACAAGTGCAATTGATACAATTTTCTTTTTCATAATATAATGTCTCCTTTATTGTAGGGAAATAGTGATTTATGCTTCGGGCTGAGTAGCGGGATATACAACTGCGCCGTATTCTACGCCTTTATCGCCCCACTGTTCATTGTATGCCTTATAAGCATCTTCAACGTTTTCAAAACCCTCTTCCTGGATAGCGTAAGCAGAAACGTAAACGCTGGGAGCACCGTTATCATTTACATTCCAATCGATTTTGGTTGCTTCGCCATTTTCTACCCAATAGAGCTGTCCGTCTGTGTTAATATCTACGTGAGCGTCAAGGTATACGTTGCTCAGACAAGTAGTGGTGGTTGCTTCAGGAGCAAGAACACCGTTATACAAATGGGTGTAAACGTTATAAATAACGCCATCAATTTCAACGCCCTTTGTCACAAAAGCATCTACCTTCCAGCACTGATCCTCGGGAGTAGCGGTTGTCTGAACCTCAGTCCAATACTTCTCGTTGTTTTGATAGCCGAGCCAGTTTCTGCCGGGAACGTTCATATGAAGAACATTCTTGGATGCATCAGCATCATCGAGAACAGCGGGAATTGCTACGGTCACCCAAACCCAAGCGTCATTCTTGCCTGTGTTGGTAATAGTAGCTTCTTTGGTGAGTTTTTTACCGGGAATGAGTTCGTTGTCTTCGAAGGTTTCATTAAGTTCAATCTCTACATTTCCAAAAGTGAATACGTTTTCTGCGCTGTCACGATCGGTGAGGTATGCAAGAGAAGCACCTGCAATCGCTGTAATTGCAATAATTGCAACGAGACAAATTGATAAAATCTTCTTTTTCATTAGATTATTTCCTTTCATTATTTATTTTAGTTAAGAGTTGGCGGGAACGCCTTTGGTTCCTACGAGCTTCCAAGCATCAGCTACAGATGTAACATTGTCCTTCTGTACTGCATATGCAGTAAAGGTGAGTGTAGGCATGGTGCCTTCAGTTAGTGCATTAAGCTCTGTTTTAAGAACAGTCGCTTTAACAAGAACTTCGTTGTCCTTCAAAACTGCAAACTCGGTATCAGCTTCTGTTGCGGGAACTTCACGGTAATAAACATTAGTTTCCTCGGGGAGGGCAGTCCAGCCGTCAGCGATTTCATAAGTCATAAAATCATCAAA
The DNA here is from genome assembly GCA_045535205.1 of Eubacteriales bacterium. Taxonomy (GTDB): domain Bacteria; phylum Bacillota; class Clostridia; order Oscillospirales; family CAG-272; genus RUG14199. Next base: position 307 of record JAZSLF010000104.1, on the reverse strand, counting down.
ATTTGCAGACTTATCGATTTTTACAAACAGCCAGCATGCCTCACTGTCTTTTAGAACAGTTACGGCAGGGTCTTTGGTAAACAGAGTCATCATATTAGGGGCAAAAATAAACAGCAGGGAGCCGGAGAGAATCATTAGTAGTACTTCAAGTTGGATAATTACTTTGCTTAAAGCTTTCATTTTCTGATTATCATGGGCGCCCAAGGCATTTCCTGCCAGAGTGGCAGCAGCGGTCTGCATTCCGTAGCCGGGGATGTAGAAAGCAGATTCTACAGTATTGGCTATTGTGTGAGCAGCGGTTGAGGTT
>JAZSLF010000014.1:0-2827 GCA_045535205.1 Eubacteriales bacterium | reverse complement strand
TTTGAACAGCGTCCCTGGATGAAGTGTGCTGAGATCACAGACAGACTTATTGAGGAGCTGAAAAGCGGCAAGTACGAATGTCTCAGAGTCAACTTCCCCAACGGTGACATGGTCGGTCACACAGGTAACCTTGAAGCGACTATCTGCTCCATGGAAGCTCTCGACCTCCAGCTTGGCAGAATACTTCCCGTAATCGATGAGCTGGGCGGTGTTGCTCTCATCACAGCTGACCACGGTAACGCTGACGAAATGTACGAAACAGACAAGAAGGGCGACGTTAAGGCAGGAAAGGACGGCTCCTTCAAGGCGAAGACAAGCCACACTCTCAATCCCGTTCCCTTCATCATCTACGATAACCACTACAGAGCAAACTATGAGATCAAGGAAGACAACGGTCAGTTCGGCCTCTCCAACGTTGCCGCAACAGTTGTAAACTTCCTCGGCTACGAAGCTCCTTCCATGTGGGACGAAAGCATTATTAAGTAATATATAAATATGAAGAAAAAATTTGATAAAACCAAAAAAACCTGCCCAAAAAACCTGACAGCAGGCAAAAAAGGATTTGTCGCAAAGCTTACAGACGGTATTATTACCGTCTGTGCTGCTTTTACCTTGATAAATTACATAGTTTATCTTATTAAGCTGATCGTCGTACCCGAACAGCTCACCGCCTACGTCCTTACCTTTTTAATTCTGACGGGCGTTCTTCTGCCTTTTATTCTGAGAAAAAAGCTGAAAAAGGCTTTTCCCCGTATTTATGCGGTAGGAAAAGCCGTTTACGGCTTATGTGCCGTTTTCTACACGGTGACTTTTGCCGTCATGTGCTGTATGATCTTTCTTGGCGACGTGTCGAAGGCTGAGGATTTTGCTCCCGCTGACCCTTCCGAAAAGTTAGTTTTCGTTATCTACGGTGCAAAAGTCAGCGGTACTGATGCGGAAAATTCATATCCGGGAAAATCCTTGAAGCTCCGTCTCGACTGTGCCGCAGAGCTTCTTGAAAACACGGAAAACTCCGTCTGCATCGTCACAGGCGGCATGGGCCCCGATGAATACAGAGCCGAAGGCGAGGTCATGGCTGATTATCTTATCTCCGTCGGTATCTCACCCGACAGAATTTACATCGACAACACCTCAAAAAACACAGTTGAAAACATCGAAAACGCCATGACCGTAATAGAAAACAATTCCCTCTCCGACCGCACCGTTGTCTGCATTTCTACAAATTTCCATATCCCCCGAATTAAATACCTCTGTAAAAAGGCAGGCTTCAACGCACAGCACTTCGTCTGTGCCCCCGCACCCAACCTCGCAACCCTGTACCCAAGCCTTGTGCGTGAGTATATGTCTTACGGGAAGATTATTTTAGGGGGACTTTAAAAAGTTCCCCTTCAATCAAGGGACGGTTCCCTGATTGATTTGTCAGTTATGACTTTAAGGCTTCATAGGAGAATATTTCGCTCTCTGCGGAGAGCGACTCGGGGCCCTGCCCCAAGACCCCGCAAGCTTTTAAAAAAGCTTGAGCAAAACTTTCATCAATCAAGGGCCGGTTCCCTGATTGATTTGTGAGCAAAACTTTCATAAGACTATCGGTATCTCCACCTTAGCTTTGAAAAGATCTCCGTCAACATATATGGTGAGCTTTGCATTCTGGAGAGTGCAAAGGCTGTTTGCGATAGACAGACCGAGTCCTGAGCCTTCGGTGCTGCGGGAGCTGTCTCCTCTTACGAAGCGTTCCATAAGCTCGTCTTCGGAAATGTTAAGGGGGAATGCCGAAATGTTTTTAAGAGTTATAACGGCACGGTCTCCCGCCTTTTCCACGCTGACATAGACTCTTGTTCCGTTTTGAGCATATTTACAGATATTACTCATAAGGTTATCAAAGACACGCCACATGAGACTTCCGTCAGCCAAAATGTGAACGGGCTCATTTGATTTTGCAAAAATCAGCACAAGTGCGGCATCGTTCAATCTGCCCTCATACTCTCCAAGTACCTGACTTACAAGGAGATTTGCTTCAAGACGTGAAAGCTTAACGGGAATATTGCCTGTTGTGGCTTTGGATGCTTCGACCAAATCGTTCACAAGCTTTTTGAGACGTGCGGACTGTCTGTCAAGCACGTCAACGTAATCTTTCATACGTTCATTTTCAAATTCCTCTTTCTTCAAAAGGTCAACGTAATTGATGATTGAAGTAAGGGGAGTTTTTATATCGTGGGAAACATTTGTAATAAGCTCTGTTTTGAGCCTTTCGCTTTTCAGCTTTTCATCAACTGCAAGGGCAATGGAGTCACCTATACTGTTAAGAGTCTCCCCGTGTTCACGAAGCTCCGTGGGCATACCGCTTGTATCTATCCTGTAATTAAGCTTGCCGGAAAGTATCTCCTTTCCGCCCTGCTTTAGTTTTTTAAGCTGAATGGCAATATAAAAAACGAAGGGGATAAGAAGCACCTTACCTGCAAACCACCAAAAGTACAGCCATCCGGGCTCAGCATTCCATAACCACCACAGAAACAGCACGAACAGCTCCGAAGTGCAGACGACTCCTACGGCGAGAACTGTTTTCCATATCAGAGGAAGACCGGACCTCAAAGAAGCAAGTGCTCTCACGATTTTCTTTATACATCTTATGATAAAACGAATTACCATACCGATAAGGGTATATCAAGTCGGAGGCCAAGCGGTCTTAGGAAGACAAGTGTTAACTACAACTCCTTGGCTCACAGAACGACATGGCTACGATCCGACTTCCTCAAAGAAGCAAGTGCTCTCACGATTTTCTTTATACATCTTATGATAAAACGAATTACCATACCGATAAGGGTATATC
>JAZSLF010000049.1:0-18980 GCA_045535205.1 Eubacteriales bacterium | reverse complement strand
CTAACGAGTTTTTTTCCAGCCCCACCCCTCCCGCAAAACTTTCAAACGAACAAGGAAAATGCTCAAAACATAAAATTCCGACTTCGGAAAAAACATTGTATTTTTGAGCAGAAAATTCCGATTTCGGAATTTAATATTGACTTTCGGAGCACTAATCATAGGAAAACTCAATTGGCTTTTGGAAAAATAACCGAAAAGGGCTGTGAAAACGCATTGGTTTTCACAGCCCTTTTATTATTTAACTCTCCTCTACAAAGTCTGCTTTACAGCCGTATTGTTATTTTAAACACTTCTTCCGGGAATAGAATTAAAATACAAACGCCATTCATCCTTTTTATTCAACGTGTATGCTATTCCGTCTATGAACAAATCCATTGAATGAAGTTCTTTTAAAGTTCCGTCTGAAAAAATATTATCCAAACCGAGTTCTCTGATTAACCCACGTGTGTTTTCATATAATATTCCCGTATTAACTCCAATCGTATTCGATTGAAAATATATTTTTATATCCGAAATATCTTCATAATCATTCACTCCTATAAATATCGGAGCATAATTATATTGGCATATCGTCATAAGCCTGTTCCATAAAAAATCTTTATCTTTGATATCAATAGAAAATATCTGCAAAATATCGTCGATGAGGTTCTCAGCAATTCTTGTTTTAGAATATCTTTTGGCTTTCAGATTGATATAATACTTGATGCCCATGACTGAGGCATTACGATCACACTCTATTCCGAGCTGCATTAACGGACAGTAATCAAAACCCAAGATCTTGTATATTTGAAACGTTTCAACTAATATTTTCTTTTTTATCCTATCATAATTAAGTGTTTCAAAAAAGCTTTCAACATACTTTTCCGTCAGATCAATATCAAATTTTTTGGGCAACGAAAAAACCATTCTGTATGTTGGTACATTATTATATAAGCTTTCGGAAATATCACATATTTTTATTTTGTCCTGTGAAATAAATGAACATAATAAATTGTTTAAGATGTTTTTATATACACCGTGTTCTTTTGCATATTCAAAAACCTCACGAGTCGGCGTTTGATACACTTTAACAATACAGTCATTATTGCGTATAACAGCACCTATATATTCAAGGCTGTTACTTCCGTGTTTTCCAAAATCCCAAACACTTTTTTTAATATATTCAATTAAATTCATTGATAGAAATAAAAATCTGAAAGAATTGCATAAATTGTTCCTTCGTCAGAAACGTCACCCATTTTAAAAGAGAGATAATTATAATTTGTTACATCTAAATCTATAACTGTCGGCACAGTAAGACGATTAAGCTCCAGACTGAAAATAACCTCTCCGTCACCTTCAATGGTAAACGTACTTGAAATGTCTGCACTTCTGTCATCAACTGCAATCACGCCATGCAGCTTTTCATATTTATAACCAAGATAATAATCAACAAATCCATTATAATTAGACCAACCGCTTTCACATGATGACATTGAAAACAAATTGCCTAAAGGATATGTATTTCCCAAGGTATCTGTAAGCGGTTCTCCTTCGATAACTTCTTCAAATCTGTCTGAAGTTTGATTTTTAATTTCGCACAAATATAAAGGCTTTTCTGCTTCGATCACTTTTTGAAGCTCGTCAAATTTTTCTGATGGAACAATGTTTTTAGCATTTTTCAGCATTTCAAGAGCTTTAATATAATTCTTTTCTGCACGTAAAGCATCCGCTTTGACAAGAATGAATTCTACATATTTATCAGCATATTCGGCATAAATACTCTCTACCTCTTCATCTTCTCTTTGATACTCATACTTTAAATCATTGATTATGATCAGTGCATCTTCATAATTATTATCTTTTGCATAAGACGCCGAAAGCTCCAACGCCTGCTTTTTTGTCTGCTGATATAAATACTCTTCTTTTTCAGATTGAAGTATTTCAATTTGTTCATTTACTTTACTTTGATCTTCTATATATTGTGATGCATCCGAAAGCAATGCTATAGCTTCATCATAATAATGCTCGTCAGCAAGTGCTCTGGATTTTTCAAACACTTTCGTTTTACTGCTTTCTATCAATTCAGCAGCCGAAGCATAATTGCAATCGGTTTCAATAACTTGAAGCAATCTGGATAAAGCTGCTACGTAATCTTCCGAATCAAAAGCACTCTCTCCGGAAACATACATTTCTTTTGAATGGTATAAACCTGCAACATCAGCAGAAGCAACCGCAAGCGGTTCAACCAATTCACTTAAATTCATTGTTGAAATCGTACTCATAGTCTGAATTGCTGTATCATAATCTATATTATTATTTGCATAATCCGATACTAAATCAACAAGCTTTTGTTTTAACAATTCACAAAGCTTTTCGTATCCTTTTTCGTTTATCTCCCAATCATTATATATAAGTAATGCAGCATCATAATTTCCGTTATTGATACACTCCAAAATTTCTTTGGGTTTGCTTTTACACCCGGATAAACTTACACACATTGCTGCAGCAGCCGTTACTGCCAATACTTTCTGGATCGAACGGTTAGTATTCATCTTATCATATCTCCTTACTTGTTTATTCAAATTAAAAAACTAATAATTATTTTCCAAATAGTTCCGTTTAACAACTATTTATTTTATTATACGACAACTTTTTGTTGTTGTCAATACTAACAATGGGTGTTTTACAAAACTCCTATAGGTTGTTATAATATATTGGGTGAATAATTATGGTTAAAAACTTAAAAATGTTGCGAATTAAAAGCGGAATGACTCAACAACAATTAGCTTCAATGATCGGCATAAGTCAGCAATCAATAAACAAATATGAAAATCATGACATTGAGCCGGATATAAAAACATTAATTGCAATTTCCGATTTGTTCGGAACATCTGTTGATTTTTTGATTGGAAACACCGGGTATGATTCTCATAGCGACAATTCTAAAATTGTTTTTTCCAATGAAGAGAAGCAAATTATTCAGGGTTATCGCAAGCTTAATAAAGCAGAGAAGATCTGCATTAAAACATTAATTAAAACATATAACAACTTAACCGAATAGAAAAGCATTTAAAAAGCTCTGTGAACAGCTAATTACTGTATCACAGAGCTTTTTATTTCATAATATATAATTTTCTGTCAATCGCATATCTCCACAAGCATACCGTCTGTCATGCTTTCGGTGGGGATATAGAGAACGGGGATATTCATGAGGCTGTCAAAGTCTTCTCTGCAGTCTCCGACACCTTCCGTTTTCACGGTTCTTTTGCCCTCGCCCTTGTTTTCATATCTTACGGTAAGGCTGTTACCCTTTACTTTAAGAGTTATCTCACCCTTTTCTGCGGGGAAGTATGCGGGAAGCTGAATTCTCACACCCTCAAGGTCGGGATATACACCGAAGGCATAGCGTATAGTTTCCTTTATGAGAACTGCACCTGAGCCTGTATGCCAATCGCCCATGCTTTCACCGTCCATACAGTACTGCTCGTTTTCGCAGTATGAATTGGGCATGATAAAGCTTGTCATGGTACAGTTGTCGTGAGTAATTACAATTGACTTTTCAATTTCCTCAAATGCTCTTTCGGATTCTCCAAGCTCAAACATCGCCATCGTTCCGAAAAGGCTTCCGTGTACGTATGCACAGGAGTTTTCGTAAGTGCCGGGAACTATATTCGCAATTCTGCCCACGCCTTTAAGACCGAAGGGGAATGCCTTGTCAAAGGTTTTAAGACCGTACTTTGAAGAAACGGCATCCATACAATCCATGATACTGTTTTTGAGGGAGGGATCCCGTCTGATAAAGCCGGTTATTGCCCAGAAGGAGTTGGGTGTGAGAGAGTATCTTGAAGCACCGTCGGGATCGCTGTAGGAACCCACCTTGTAGCTGACCTTGTCGCCCCAACCGTGAATTATTCTTCTTTCGCCCTTTTCGTTTTTGTCAATTGCGAACTTTTCAAGACCTTCTTCAATACCTGCCTTTACCTTGGCGTACTTTTCAATAAGGTCATCATGGCCGCCCACGTGAGAGAGTATCTGTGTCATTTCGGAAAGGTTCTGCCAGAACTGAAGGGTTGCCATTACGGTAACGCCCGTTCCGAATTCACGTCCCTCATCCTCTGTTTCGCCGAGACCGTCGAGTGCATCGTTCCAGTCACCGAAAAGAACCTTTATACAGTTTGTATATTCCGTATCTACGTTGGAAATAAGGAAGTCGGCTATACGGATAAGGTGGGAGAGAACGCTGTCCTTTTCCTCTGTTCTGTGAGCATCGCACCAATCCTCGTCGGGAGCATCGATATAATAGCATTCCTCGTCAAGAATTGACCAGTCGCCCGTATATGCAAGATAGGTATATAACGTTGAAATGACCCATACACCCTGATCTATGTACTTTTCAAGGGAAACGGGAATGGGATCGTCTGCGTTTCTCTGAACTGAGAACATTCTGGGGGGACGTCCTGTTGTGAGAATATTATTGAGAGCTGTAAGTATCTTTTCACGGCTCAATTCAGGCTGCCAGATAAGTGCACCCTCAAGCTGCTGAAAAACGTCTCTTATGCCGAGATAACGGCCTGCATAATTCTTGCCGTGGGCACAAACGCTTGTCTGCTTCTGAATACTTCTGAGGAATTTGTTAAAGGTGTCGCTGTTTATTTTTCCGCTTTTCCAGTTATCAAAGCGTATCTTAATTCTGTCAAAATCACTCTTTTCGGCAGCTTCAAGCTCCAAAAGCTCCGTTTCAACGGCACAGCTGTCAATGGGAGCTTCAAGAAATGCTGCCGCCTCTTTTTCATCGTTGCAGTAGATACCTGCATATTTTACGGAAACCGAACCCTCTCCGTCAAGCTCAAAGTGGATAAGATCGGAGATAACAGGGAGGTCTGTAGTGTTTACGCTGTACACCTCTCTGTCAAACTCACCCTTTACGAGAGACAGAGAATTTGCAACCGAAAGGCCCTTGCTTCCCACAAAAACGCTTCTGCTGACAGTTGCATATTCTTTTGCGGGAACAGCACCGCTTATATGCTTTTTCAAAACGAGCATATCAGGGCATCTGTTCTTACTTGTGAGAATAAATGAGCCGTCCGCCTTTCTCTTTCCGTATTTTGACATTCTGCCCCAGAAGCCTTCGTTTTCCGCATGGCGAAGAAGTGCTTCCATAAAGGAGCAAAGGTAGAATGCTTTCTTTTCGTCCGTCTTGTTTATTGCCGTGAGATCAAAATGCATCTGCTTGTGTGCATCAACGTGAACACGCAAAGCAAAAACCATATCCTTCGTATCGGTGATGCAGTAAGCACACTTGAGAGAATACACGATATATCTTGAAACACCGTCCTCAACGGCCCTTCTGCCTGCACCTGTTACGGAGACCGGTGTATACGTTCCGTCACCGTTTGGAAGTCCTCCGAAGAAGGCAACAGCCGATTCTTCACCGAAATTTGCCGTTTTAAAAATGGTAAAGGTACTTTCTCCCGCATCTATGAAGCCTGTTGAACGAAGCCACACCGTAAGTCCGTCATGGCTGTAGGGAAAACGGCTCTCACCTACGTTACGGCTTCCGCAGAGAACCTTGTCGTAGTCTATGTAGTATGAATTCCGGGGAAGTGCCGCCGCATTTTCGGGATCGTTTTCAATTTTCTTTATTTCTTCCAGAAGACTGAGTATAATTTCTTTCTTCATATGCTTCTCCTGTATATCATTCCATGAAAAATGCCGAAAGCCATTTTTCGTTTCCGGGAACGTGATTAAATGATTTCTCTACACTTACGGTCACCTTTTCACCGTCTGAAAGTATGGTGTTGAGATTTCCCTCGTAGGTGCAGTAAAGCTGTGCCTTTTCACACATAAGCTTATAGGTTCTCGCTATCTTTTCGCCCTGAGAGTCTCCGCTTATAAGCAGCTCAAAGGTAACCTCATCACCCTCATGACCCTTGGACATCAATTCAAGTCTCTGAGCAAGGAACAGATATTTTTCAAGGGGCTCAAGTCCTACGGGAATTGAGCTTACCACCTCGTCAATAAAGGCATCGTATTCGTTTGCGGCCTCAGTAAGCTCAGAAGCTTCGGGAGCCTTATAGGGTGCCCATTTGCAGAACAGAGTTGCACTTACCGTTCCGTGTTTTTCTTCAACTCTGTAATAGTTGTAAAATTCGGGATGGTCGCTGAACACCGCATACAAAGCAGTAATTTCCGCAGCATCGGTAAGTTCAAATTCCTTATAAGCTGAAAGCTCGTTGTAAAAATTGCCGTACACTTCCTTTCCGCTGTCGGAAAGAGACTCAAAGCCCTCGGCAACGTAGGTGAAGTTTTCGTTGGTATGCTCCATTTTGCCGTAGCTTTCCGTACTCTCAGAATAGGAATCCTCGCTGAAAATTATTTCAGTATAGGCTTCTGTAAGGGGAGTATAGAAAACTCTGCTTCCGTCAGCGTTTACCGCACAGGCGGCAATAGGCTCACCGTTTTCGAGAACGTAATACTTTTTACAGATGGAGACGTCTATGAGCTCCCAGGCTGTGAACTGACACTCTATTTCCTTTTTTCCTAAAAATCCTCTCATATATGTAAGAGCAACTTCAAGATACTCGTCATGGTGCTCATGGTCGCTTACGAAATGTCCGTCCTCATAATAGAACTCCGCTTCATGTTCCGTTCCGTGTTCGGAAACTGTACCGCTTATGAAATTCTCATTGATGACAGGATTTCCAATGTTCAGAAAATCCATATTCATGCGGAAAATTTTATCTTCCTCATTCCAGATGTAGCAATAATAATACTGAATTTCCCCAAGCTTTCTCTGAGGCAGAAGCACGTCTGTAAATCCGTCAAAGCTTACGTCTTCAAACATAATTCCGTTTTTGGTAGCTTCAAGGCTTTCAATGCCGGAATGCTGAAAGGTCTGATAAACGCTGTCGTATACACCGTCCTCATAAAAATTGAAACGGCTTTCCGTTATGTCAAGACGGAAGGTCATGCCGCCGTCAAAAATACTGAATGCCTCGGTAAGCTGCTCCGGATCGATGGGCTCTGTTACCTTACCGCCTGTGTTTTCACAGCCGAAAAGACAAGCAATTATCGCAAGAAAAGCTATGGCAAAGATCAAGCCTTTTTTCATTTGAATTAATTCCTTTCTGTTTTAATATTTAATAAAATTACTTTCTGTTCCGATACAAAGCCACCGCACATTCCACATGGCTTGTATGCGGAAACATATCAAATGGTGTTACCGACCTTATTTTATAATTCTTTTTAAGAAACGAAAGATCTCTTGCAAGTGTTTCGGGATTACATGATACGTAGACTATTTTTTCGGGAGCAAGGCTTACAAGCTGAGTGAGAAAATTCTTGTCACAGCCTGCTCTGGGAGGGTCTATGAAGGCAACGTCATAGCTCTCGCCTCTCTTTGCCGTATCATTTATAAATCTTGTGCTGTCGCAGGTGAAAAATCTCACGTTTGAAACACCTGACAGCCTTGCATTTTCTATGGCATCCGCAGTTGAAGAACGGTTCGTTTCCACAGAATGCACCGTTCTTGCGTTCCCGGCGGCAATTATACCGATCGTGCCGATGCCCGAATAAGCATCAAGAACCTTTTCCTTCCCCGTAAGACCAGCAAGGCTTATGGCATGGTAATAAAGCTTTTCGGTCTGAACGGGATTTATCTGATAGAAGGAACGGGCAGAAATTCTGAAAACACAGCCGCAAAGAACGTCCGTTATATATCCGTCACCGTAGATGACTCTTTCCTTATCCGTGAGCCAAAGCGGAGTCTGTGTATCATTTACGTTATGTACAACGGTCGTGATACACGGAAAACGTTCTGTAAGCATCGTAACGAAGGCTTTTTCTTTGGGAAAAACGCTGCTTCGGCTCACAAGGACCACCATGACCTCGCCGCTTACAAAGCCCTCTCTCACAAGAACGTGACGGAGAAAGCCCTTATCTGTCCTTGGGTCATAGGGGTGAAGCCTCAGCTCATTCATTATTTTTGCACATTCTCTGATTATCTTTCCCGCAAGCTCAGTCTCATTGGGGCAAAATTCACATTTTACCGCCATGCCCACAGAGGATTTATAAATGCCCGACACGGTCCTTCCGTTCTGGCTGAACATCATCGCCTGTGCCTTGTTTCTGTAGGCTTCAGGCTTTTCCATGGGAACTATCTCGTCAACGTGGCAAAATCTTCCGAGGAGCTTTATAACACGGCTCATTTTATAGGAAAGCTGTTCTTCGTAGCTCATGTTTCTCAGCTGACACGCACCGCATTTTTTAAAATATTTACAGCCGCTGTTTATTTTCAACCTTCAGTCCTCCCCGAAATAAGATACTATATTATATATTATCACATTTACATTAAAAATCAATAGAAAAACGATGTCAGTCCTTAATTTATTTCTCTCCGTCAGACACGGGTACCACCGTCACCGCCTGCTCGTAAAGTCCCTTGTATGCAGCCTCGCACGCCGCCTTTTTGTACGCCACGCCCTTTCCTGCAACGGGGTCGTTGAAATAGTAGAAGGCTTCGTCATAGCCCACAAGAAGAAGACAATGCATGGGGGCGACCCAGGTGAATGTTTCACCCGTTTCACTTCCGTCAACTGTCCATGTCCAGTCCATAAGATATGGCTCCTTCATGTACATCGTGCCCCAGAAGATTATGGGAATACCCTTTGCGATATAGTCTCTGCAAAGCTCATCAAGAGGAACTCCGTTATGGAGAGTAACCGTATATTCATCGGGGTCAACAAACTTTTCGAGAGCGTTTATAATTGCAGGTGCATAACAGCAAAGTCCCGTTGAAAGTCTGGGGTCTCCGAGAAAATATTCCCAAGGAGATGCACCGACGTAAACTCCGTCTTCGTTTACATGAGGCAGAGGGCTCATGTCGAGATAATTTTCAATAAAGGTCTCCGTATCAATGTCAATGCCCACGTGCTGAAGTGCCATGACCGTACTACAGCTCTCACAGCCGTTGGGATAATCCTTCAGCTGATTTATATAAGGAACGTCAAGTATCTTCGAGGGCATCTTGCTGACCATTACGAGTGCCCTTCTTTGAATTTTACCGTCGGAGCTCTCCGCTATTATAAAGGCATCGCCCTTTGAAACACCTGTGATAACGCCGCTGTCGGATATTATTGCAACGTTCGGGTTGGTGCTGTGCCATCTGATTTTTTCGTTGCAGTTTTCCGGGTTTGCCTTTATCTGCACGTTGAAGGTTCCTCCCGGTATAACTCTTATATACTTGGTGTTTTCAAGGCTGATAGATTCTGCGGGAATAAAACAGTTTTCCATGCTTGTTCCGCTGTCACTCACCGCTTCTTCAACGGAAAACGGCAAGGAGCTTGAAGCGGTTATAACGCTGAGCGTTCCTTTACCGCAGAACAGCACAAGTGAAAGTGCACAAATTATTACAGATAAAATCAGCAGAATGCACAAAAGCCTCTGCCTCCTTATTTTCATGTTCATTATATAAAAGCTCCTTTAAAAGCAACTTATTATATTTTATAACAAAACATCAGGTTTTTCTACACTTTTTTAATTATTTTACATTTTGTTTTCCTACTGCGTCAGTACACCTTGAAGTTATCCATCGGGTGTGATACAATATGTAAAAAGGAGGTGGGAAAATGAAATGCAGTCTTTGTCCGAGAAAATGCTCCGTTGACCGAAGCAAAGCGGTTGGCTTCTGCGGTGCTGACAACGTTATGAAAGTATCGAAGATCATGCTTCACCGTTGGGAAGAGCCGTGTATCAGCGGAACTGATGAAAACAGAGGAAGCGGTGCGGTTTTCTTTTCGGGCTGCAGTCTTCGATGCGTCTACTGTCAGAATAAAAAAATAAGCCGTTCTGTCACGGGAGAGAATTTTTCACCCGAAGACCTCGGCAAAAAGCTCCTTGAGCTTCAGAATGCTGGTGCATACAATATTAATTTCGTGACTCCCACCCATTACACTCACAAAATAATCGAAGCACTTGAACTTATAAAAGAAAAGCTTACAATACCTGTTGTCTGGAACACCTCCGGCTATGAAGTCCCCGACGTTATACGCTCCCTTCAGCCTTACGTGGATATATTCCTTACGGACTTCAAGTATTTCTCCAAGGAGCTTTCAAAAAAGTATTCAAACGCCGAAAACTACAGAGAATATGCCGAAGGTGCCCTCTCTGAAATGGTCAAGATAACAGGTCATCCCCGATTTGACGAAGACGGTATGCTGAAAAAGGGCACCATAGTCCGTCACCTTGTACTCCCCGGTGCAAGACGGGATTCCATAGAAATATTGAAGCTGATAAAGAATAACGTGGGAGCTGAAAGCATAATTCTGAGCCTTATGGCACAGTATACTCCCGAATTTCTTGACGGCGGCTTTCCCGAAATAAACAGAAGAATAACCACCTTCGAATATAACAAGGTGCTTGACGAAGCCCTCTCCCTCGGCTTTGACGGATATTTTCAGGAAAGAGACTCCGCAACGGGCAAATATACTCCCGATTTTTGATCTGAATTTTCATAAAAAGAACCTCAAGCCGTCTTTTGACAGCTTGAGGTTCTTTTTAAAGCCACTTCCACAGGTCATTTGCCATTTGTTCCGCTGCCTCAAAATCTACCCTTTTAAGCATTTCCATATCTGTTGCTCCGTTTTTATAATTCTCTCAAATATCTTTTCAGCAAAAACGCACAATAATACGGAAAGGTGTAAATGTTATTCTCAAACCCTATGTTTCCTGCACAAAACTTAATACCGAAAGATATATCGGGATATTTGTCACTTTTAATGAGCTGTGCCAAAGACTTCGCCTTGTTATTCTTCGACTTAACCTCCAAAGGCACCAGATCGTCGGCTGTACGGACAAAAAAATCTTCTTCAAGCGTTGAATCGTCACGCTTATAATAATAAAGCTGATATCCCGATTTTACAAGAGCCTCTCCTACAATGCTTTCGTAGAGAGCACCTTTATACACAGACAAATTTTTATTAGCCCGAAGGTCCTCCTGAGCTTCATCGTCAAGAAGTGCTACAAAAAGGCCTGTATCACAAAAATAAACCTTGAATTTGTTTATATCGCAGTTCCCCTTCAATGGAAGCTCGGCATTGTTCAGACAATAGCAAATATGGACCATCCCCGCATCTTCAAGCCATTCAATGCAACCTCGGTAATCCTTGAAGCGAGCACCTCTCTCCACCTTGGACAGTTGAAATTTTTTGTTTTCCTTAGCGAGCTGAACGGGAATACTGTTGAATACGTTCATTATACGTGTCTGATCCATGCCCTCGGCATATTTGCGAATATCCTCTTTATAATCGGCAAGAAGCTGACGCTGTATATCAAGTGTTCCCTCAAAGGTTTTGTTTTTTACAAACTCACGCACCACCGCAGGCATACCGCCGAGAATACAAAAATCCAAAAAATGAGAAGTAAATACAGAATGCTCAAGCTCGGAAAAAGGCTTTTTCTCTCTCATATGCAAAAGCATATTCTCTGTTATTTCATCAGAATAGCCTTTTGCCCAGAGAAATTCTTCAAAATCAAGTGAGTACATATTATAATCGGTCTTATAGCCTACGCTGTTACTTTCTATTCTTCTGTAATTTATGCCGAGAAGCGACCCTGAACAAATCACGTCAAAGCGTCCGTCAATACTGAAAAATTTCAGACCGGTTGCGATTTCGGGAAATTCCTGTATTTCATCAAAAAATAAAAGTGTTTCACCGGGAATAAAGCTATGGGTCGGATCTATTAAAGATATATTCTTAATGATAGCTTCGGTACTGTATCCGTCCAAAGTGATCTTTTTGTACTTTTCCGAGGTTACAAAATTTATCTCAATGACACTTTTATAATTCTTTTCGGCAAATCTTTTAATGGATTCTGTTTTACCGATCTGTCTGGGACCTTTTACAATAAGAGGTTTTCTGTCTTTGTTATTTTTCCAATCTGTAAGATATGCGTCAATTTTTCTTTTTAAATACATGACTTCCCTCCCAAAACATATTCGTTGTTTATATTATACACAAAACGCAGGAAAAATACAATAGCAGATCACATTTTTCTGAGGGAATATTTTAAATATTTCACACTTTTCTGAGGGAAAGTTTTCGATATTTTACACTTTTCTGAGGGAATATTTGGAGTTTTTTACATTTTTATGAGCGAATGTTTTTGTTTTGAGCTTTTAAAAGAACAAATAAAAAAACGGGAAACAAGAGGTTCAGAATGACAAAACGGGGGTGGAGCTTAATTCTGAGGAGCATTTTTACGACGAAGAATTTTTGCCGAAGGCAGCTCATAACTTGCCGCAGGCTCTTTAGAACAAATTCCGCAAAAAAATGAGCTTCGCAAAAAACGAAGCTCAAGCGATAACTGTGTCAATCAGGGAACCGTCCCCTGATTGACTGATTAAACAAGCCGATCTGTAAGCCGGGTTTTGTATACCTTGAAAGGTACGACTGCCATCTGTCTTGGACATACGTTACCGTATGCCTCCAGCCACCCATGAAACTGCGTCGGGCAAACGTGAGCATAACGCTCGTTCATATGCGGTGTTGCTTCGGATAGGGTTTACATTTGCACTATGTTACCATAAATGCCGGTGAGCTCTTACCTCGCCTTTCCATCCTTACCTCTTAATAGAGGCGGTCTATTTCTGTTGCACTTTCCCGGTAGTCGCCTACGGCGGACGTTATCCGTTATCCTGCCCTGTGAAGCCCGGACTTTCCTCATACCTATACCTTTCGGCTTGAAGGCACGCAGCAGTCCGATCTGCTTTGAAAAGTATTATATACGAAAATTCGGAATATGTCAATAGTGAAAAATCGGGAGTGGTGACACTCCCGATCTGCATTTGATTTAAAGCTTATTGACGTCATTCTTGCCGTGTCTCTTATCCACCATCGGAATAAGGCCGATGAACGCACCGATAACGGAGCCTGAAAGGATATATGTAAGCCACGTGGGTGCACCGAGGACAAGACAGAGAAGATAGACTCCTGCGAAAATAAACACGCCTGTCAGCACGTAAAGTATACCGAGAAGACCTCCGTTCATTTTTGAACGGAGCTTTTGATTTATGCCCGTCAGCTTTTCTGCAGGAAGTCCCTTGAGAAGAACTATGCCTACGATAAGAGCCGACAGCCAGAAATAAAGCTCATTCATATATTATTCTCCATCCTCTGCCCAGCGGGGAATATATTTTCCGCTGCACTCAAGACTCTGAATACATGGCCAGCAGTCAGCGTAAACAGTATCTCTGTCGAGAGCTTCAAGGTATATCATTTCATGACGGCTCTCGTCAAAGTGATAAATTCTTTCTTCGGAGAAGATAGGTGCGGACATTATCCTGAAGGTACCGCATTCATGCTTTGCAAGAAGGGCAACTGCGGCAATATCCCAGATGGTTCTGCCGTAGTCCTCAGGTCTGTTTACTGCACCGAGCTTTTTGGCACCTTGATAGTATTCGTTTATAAGCTGCCATAAAAGCTCGCACATGGGGCCCTTATCCTTCAGCTCTCTTGTAAATTCTTCAAAACGTGCATAGAGAACACAGGTAACGTTCCAGGCGGGGCAAAGAACTACGGGAACACCTGAGTCGAGAAGCACCTGACCTGCGGTATAGTCCTGAACAAGATTGTACTCGCCCAGATGACCGACGTCGAGACTTGTGCCGCCCAGCCATATAACGCAGATCTTTTCCTTTATTGCAGGCTCAAGCATGATGGCGGAGGCGATGTTGGTCGCCGCACCGATGCCGAGAACGTAAATGGTTTCGTCACTTGCCATGGCTGTGTCGATGATGTTACGCACTGCAGGGCAGTCGATTGCCTTGCCGCCGTTCAGTTCAATGGCACCGTCAGCACCCATGTATACGGGTACGTCGCAGTTTTCCCTGTAAGCCGCAAGAACTCTGATTATTTCATCATAGCTCATTTTAACGCCTGTCTTATGGTCGATGCCCTCATGGGTAAAGGGGGCGGCATTTATCGAAAGGAGCTCCACCTTGTCGGAGGCAAGGGCATAGGCTATGGCAAACTGATCGTCAACCTCGTTGGCGGTGTCGGTGTCAAGAATTACCTTTTTAACTCTGTCCGACTGTATATCTTCCAGTATTTTTTTAATATCCATTTTTATTTCTCCCTTTTATGCTGGGAATTTTCGGTTAAAACAGCTCTGTAATGGAATCGAGGAACTCACCGATGCGGTTGATCTGAGATTCCTTGTTTTCTGCGAGCCATACACTCTTGTATTCCTTGAACCATGCAGACCATTCAGCCTTGAGAGCAGCTCTGTTCTGATAATCTTCATGTCCGTTTATCATAAGATGCACCTTGTTCATAAGCTTGATGGCACGGCAGGCAAGGAGAAGGTCAACGTAAACGGGATCGTTCTTGTCACCCGCTTCTGCAAGCTCAAGCTGAATTTCGTCAATTCTTGCCATATTTGCGATGCACTTTTCGGGATCGACCTCAAGCTCGGTCTTTCTGCCTTCCTTGGTGTTTGCGCTGTACCAGTAAACGAACAGCATCCAGTCACAGCTTCTTTCGCACTGACCCATATCGTATACGAGCTTAACGATATTCTTATCGTTACAATTATAAAGGAGAGAGGAAGCCGCCATTTCAAACGCTTCGTCAACTGTGCCTACGGGGTTCCACGCTCTTTCAGCGCCGATGAGCATACCGTACATACGTGCGCCC
The DNA here is from genome assembly GCA_045535205.1 of Eubacteriales bacterium. GTDB lineage: Bacteria > Bacillota > Clostridia > Oscillospirales > CAG-272 > RUG14199. The sequence continues at coordinate 4,305 of JAZSLF010000049.1, read as the reverse complement.
CAGTTACAAATGTCACCGAAGTCGCCCCAGTTTGTGTTGAGAAGACCTGCGGCACCGTTTTCATAACCGTACTTTGCAAGGCTTGAGATGTTGCCGAAGGAACGGTCGATCTCTTCAACGAAGCGGTTCCATGAAGAACAGCCGGGACATACGATCTGCTTCATGCCGGAAGCGGCAAAGGTCTTAACGTTCTGTTCGTTTGCTTCCTTTTCATAGTTCCAGTTGAGCATAACTGTGTCGGGAGGAAGCATATCCATCTTTTCGGGATGGTTGAGAACGATGTCGCCCCACATCTGAACAACTTTGCCGTGGCTCTTAACGTGTTCGATGATCTTGGAAACGAACTTGAAGTATTCTTCGCCTGCATCCTTGCCCTTGTTTCTGCCTTGGCAAAGGTCGAAAGTTTCATCACAGCAGATGTTGAACTTGTTGGAACGGAACAGAGGAACGTACTGGTCGATCATGCTCTTTATAACTTCGATACTTTCGGGGTTGGATACGTCAATGGTATGGTGAGCCATTTTTTCTATCCAGTAGATCTGCCAAGGGTGCCAGTCTTCGTATTCGCAGAGGTGACGCCACTTGTCGCTCTGAAGGAGTCTGTAGAGGTGGCCGAAGGTGGAGAGAGAGGGAACAAGCTCAATGAAGTTGTTGTAGCAGAAATCGTCAAGCTCTGTCATTTCTGCCGCTGTGATGCATTCTTCCTTGCCGATAATGCCGTCAAATTCAGCAAAATCGAAAGCATCTTCAACGTAAAGCTGAAGCTGATTTATTTTGAAGTATGCAAGCTGACTTGTGATCTTTTTAAGTGTTTCAAGAGTGGGAACTCTGCCTCTTGTAATATCATGATAGAAGCCTCTTTCTTCAAAGCAGGGAGCATCCTCGATCTTACAAGCGGGAATTTCAGCACCGTATTCCTTTATAAGCTGACGGAGAGTCTGAATACCGTAGAAAGCACCTGCGGCACCGCTGCCGATGATCTCAATTCCGTCTTCAGCTACGGTGAGAACGTAGCTTTCGCCCTCGCCGCAGTAGTTTATGTAAATTGCCTTGTCAGAAGGTTTTCCGTCACAGGCACCGCACTTTACAAATGCACCGGTTACGTTGTCAAGCTCACTCTTGAGAGTTGCCGCCGCCTTGCTGATACGGATATCCATTCCTTTTTCCATAGCAATTCTTGCACCGCAAAGGCTGAATGCACCTTCGCCCATTACTATACTCTTAGGTACGGGAATAATTTTCATGATAATTCTCCTTAACGTGAATGTTCAGGGTCTGCCGAACAATATTTTTCCATTATATATAAAGTATATCATACCGCCTGTACCGTTGTCAATTATTACGGTGCAACAGGATCAAATTTATTAGTGTAAAATATCACATAGAAAAAAACTTTATACGGTATGTTTTTGTCATTTCCTCCATACTTTAGTTTTTGAGGAAAAAGATGTTGACAAGTCAACAAGTTGTGTGCTATACTCTCACTTGGCAGAATGTTGACTTGTCAACATCCCCCTCCCAAAAAACAGAAAGGAGCTTTCAATGGAACAGGAACGTTTTTCACGTTTTATAAAAAACGTAGACACGGTACAGAAAAGCATCCGCAAATTCAAGGTTGCGAACGCCGAGGCGTTCGGTATCAAGAGTGTACACATTCTATGGGTCTACGAGCTTTACAGCCATCCGGAAGGAATGAGTGCCGCTGAGCTTGCCGCAAAAAGCATGATAGACCGTTCTCTTATTTCAAGAGAGATCGCCGAGCTAAAAGAAAACGGCTACGTGATTACTGAGGATACAGGAACCAAAAGAGCTTACAATGCAAAAATAACTCTCACCGCAAAGGGCAGAGAAATGGCAAAGGCGGTAGGTGCGGCAGGACTTGACATTCAGAAGAGAGCAGATGACGGAGTGACCGAAGCTGAGCTTGAGAGCTTCTATCGGACTTTTGAAAAGCTGTCTGAAAATCTTGAGAGAATAGCTGTTGAAAAGCCCTGTGTCGTAGAATTGAATACTGAAGAATAGTAATTTTTATACAGGTAAAAATAATATAATAAAATCAATTTTGAAAGGTGAACGTTATGAAGATCTATCCTCTTTACAAATCATGGAAATATGAAAACATAAAAGAAATGGTTCTGGATATTGAAAAAAGAAATTCCGGAAAGATAGCTTATTCCTATAAAAAGAAGCCTACTGATAAAAATACTGTAAAGATTACGTTCAACAAGCTTTGTGAAGACGTAAAATGTCTTGCAAGCGCCGTTTCCGAACACGGTCTTGCCAAGGGTCACGTGGCACTCATCGGCAGACTTACGTACAGCTGGGTATGCAGCTATCTTGCTTTTCTCTCCTTGGGAGCAGTTCTTGTTCCCCTTGACCCCGATTGGAGTGCTGAGGATCTTTGCGACACGGTAAAGACAGCAGACTGCAAGGCTCTTTTCTGCAGCGATGACGTATATAAGAATAAAGCTGAAAGAATAATGGAGGGAACAGATATTTCCTTCTGTGCAAACATTGACTCCTCCGAAGCCGATGTCAGCTTCCAGAGACTTATCGCCGAAGGCAGACTTCTCAGAGGTATGGGCGACAGAGCCTTTGAAAGCTCCGAGATCGATCCCGACATTTTAGCCCTCCTCGTATTCACCTCCGGTACTACAGGCAAGGGCAAGGGCGTAATGCTCTCTCAGAGAGCAATTCTTATGGATATTTACGAGGGCAAGAGACTTATTGATATAGGTAACAAAACCATCGGTCTTCTGCCTCCTCACCACACCTTCGGTTCCACACTCAACCTGCTCGGCCACCTTATTGTCGGTGCCGAAATGTATCTCTCCTCAGGTGTCAGGTATCTTCCCAAGGAGCTTAAAGAGCAAAAGCCTACTCACCTGGTTCTCGTTCCCCTTTTCCTTGAGACCTTCTACCGCAAGATAATGGCATCCGTTAAGGACAGCGGTCAGGAAAAGGCATTTGAAAAAATGATGGGCGTAAGTAAGGGTCTTCGTAAAACAGGCGTTGATATGAGACGTGTCTTCTTCAAGAGCGTTCTTGAGGCCTTCGGCGGCAACGTCAAGCTCATAATCTCCGGCGGTGCTCCTCTCAATCAGGAGATCGCAGACGTCTACGAAGCTATCGGTGTTACCATCGTAAACGGCTACGGTATCACAGAATGCTCCCCCATTATCTCTGCCAACAGAAATAAGGCTACGATTCCCGGCAGTATCGGTCAGCCTATAGCCTGCGATGAGGTCATCATCAGAGATCCCGACGAAAACGGCGAGGGTGAGATCTGTGTCAAGGGTCCCAACGTCATGCTCGGTTACTATAAAGACCCCGCAGCTACCGCAGAAGCATTCACCGAAGACGGCTATTTCCGCACAGGTGACTACGGCAGAATGGATAAGGACGGCTGGCTCTATATAACAGGCAGACTTAAAAACCTCATTATTCTTTCCAACGGTAAAAATGTTTACCCCGAAGAGATCGAAGCAGAGCTTTCAAATATTCCCGGCATCGTTGACGTCGTTGTTTACGAGGGTATCAGTAAGCGTGGTGCAGAACACAATGCCATCGTTGCTGAGATATTCCCCGATGCAGAATATATGTCCGCAAACGGCATCGAAGACCTCCACGCCTACTTCAAAAAGCACGTGGAAACCTACAACAGAAACGCAGTTCAGTATAAACGTGTAGGCGTCATCAAGGTCCGTGACACAGAATTTCCTAAAAACACACTCCGTAAGATCACAAGATTTAAGCTTGATAAGAGCATAGACTAATATTATCACGGCAAGGCTGAGGTACAGTCTGCGATGAGGATAATGAACAAGGCGGCCGGGAGGCCGCCTTTGCTGATATACACGCAGAAGCGTAACGCAATTTCGACCAAGGTCTCAAGATTTCGAGTCTCCTCCGAAACAAACAAAAAGGACACCAAGCGGTGTCCTTTTTGTTTGAAGGCTAACCCTAATTTTAATACAAATGCACCCCCTTTTGAGGTTAGGGGGTGCAAAGTCTTCTTAGGGGGTGCATTTTTAGGTCAGGGGGTGCAAATATGAAAAATCAGTTCTTGTTTCGGAATTTTTCCAAAAAACGCTCTAAGCGCCACGTAACTTCCTCAATAGATAGAAGATTAACTTGCTCAAGATTTGTGTTTAATGTGAAGTATCCTCGGAGCAACGGGTCAATTCGTTGATGTTCTTCCTCCGCCTTTTCAAGGGTTTTCACAAAGCAATCATATCCATATGTGTCTACAAGATACGGAATTCCTGCAACTGATAACAAGTAGTTATAATCAATATAGTCATG
>JAZSLF010000087.1:0-23885 GCA_045535205.1 Eubacteriales bacterium | reverse complement strand
AGAAATGTTCTTGTGGTCTGCGATGTGTTCTGCAAATACAACGAAAGCAACGGGAATGTAAGCAACAGCTATAGTTCCGATATAAGTAAGATTTTCTTTAAGGTCGGAAAGACTTCTGAATGCTGTAATGAATGTGAATCTGGGGAGGTGGAAGAATGTTTTGAGGTTTACGCCTTCTGCAACAAGGTTTGAGAAAGGAGAGTAATCAACAACTTTGAGAGCATCAATACCGGCAACGTTGCCGATTATTGTGAATATTGAAGCAACTGCATAGCCTGCGAGAATACCGATAATGAAGGGGATGAGCTTTGCAGTCTTCTTGCCGTAAGTGGAGCAGAGAATGATAACTGCAAGTGTTACGAGACCGCAAAGAATTGCGATAAGCTGATGACCGCCTGCGGGTGCTTTCTGGAGGTCGCCTACTGCGTTGCCCGCGAGGGAGAGACCGATGAGCGCAACGATGGGACCGATAACAACGGGAGGCATGAGCTTTGTTATCCAGTTTACACCTGCAAACTTAACGATAAGTGCGATAACAACGTAAACGAGACCCGCAAATGCTGCACCGATGATAAGTCCGATATAGCCAAGCCCCATAGAAACCCCGCCTGCAAACGCAGCTGCCATTGAGCCGAGGAAAGCGAATGAAGAACCGAGGAATACAGGACTCTTGCCTTTTGTAAAGAGAATGTACACAAGGGTACCGATACCTGCGCCGAAAAGTGCTGCGGCAGGGTCCATTCCGTTACCTGTGATGACGGGAACTACAAGGGTAGCAGTCATGATTGCGAGAAGCTGTTGAAGTGCATAAATGATACGCTGACTAAACTTGGGCTTGTCATTTACGTTGTAAATAAGTTTCATTAAGGATATCCTCCGTAAAATAATATATTATTTAAGCTTTGCAAATGCAAATACCGTAAATAATCAAAATAAAAGACCCTGCCGAAGCGACAAGATCAAAGGCGATGGGATATTACTGTAAAATCTTATCGGCATCGTTGAAGCGGTGGGGGTATATGCTTACACCAACTTTAAAAAGAATAACATAAAATATAGTATTTGTAAATACGAAACCGCAAAAAAAGACAAAAAAGTACGCTTATATATCTGAGGGCCTTTGAATATAAATGTAAGTGACCAACTGTGCATTTATACGGAGGCGGTATCTGATGGGGAAAACAAAACTATTTTTCGTAAACGCAATTTTATTATCGGCTGTCAGTATTTTTATAAGGCTTATCGGAGTCAGCTTCAATGCCTTTATTTCGGTGAAGGTGGGAGCTGAATGTATGGGACTTTTCAGCCTTGTGATGAGCGTGTACGGACTGTCTGTTACTTTTGCATCATCGGGAATAAACCTGGCAGTTGTTCGCTGTGTGTCCGAGGTTCAGGCTGTATCTGACGGTGCAACAATGGCAAGAAGACTTCGTTCTGTAATGAAAAGCTCAGTTTTGTACAGCCTTATTTTCAGCATAGCGACGGGTTTTTTCGTGTTTGCTTTTTCTGATTTTATAGGATGCCGCCTGTTATGCGACGAAAGAACGGTAATGTCGCTCAAGGCATTTGCCCTGAGTCTTCCGCCGATTGCCGTTTCCGCCGCACTTGCCGGGTATTTCACGGGACTTCGCAAGGTGGCGAAGAATGCCGTGGTATCGCTGACGGAACAGCTTGTAAAAATAGTCGTTATCTGTATGGGACTTGTTCTTATTGCACCTGCGGGAATTGAATATGCCTGCCTTGCAATAGTGGGAGGCGGAGCACTTGCAGAAGGAGCATCGCTTATTACATCATATATTTTGTATGCTTTTGATAAAAATATAAGGTGCAAAAAAACGAAAAGCAAAAACGGCAATGGGAGCTTTAAAAGCGATTTCAAGAAGGTCTGCTCTCTTGCACTTCCGGTCGCCGTCGGCTCTTATGCGAGACAGGGAATTTTGACGGCAGAGCATCTTGCAATTCCGGGCTCTCTCAGAAAATACGGTCTTGACCCCTCAGGTGCTCTTGCCGCTTACGGTGTAATGCAGGGCATGGTCATGCCTTTGGTGCTTTTTCCCTCTGCTGTGCTGTATTCATTTGCAGGTCTTCTTATTCCGGAGCTTTCGGAGTGCATGGCTCTCGGTAATAAAGAAAGGGCAGTAAGCATCGGAGAAAAGGTCTTTCGCAGCTCACTTTTGTTTTCCGTTTGTGTGGCAGGAATTTTTCTTTCATTCTCAGATACGATAGGTATGACAATGTATCAGGACCTTGAGGCCGCAAGACAGCTCAGACTTGTTTCCGCACTTATTCCCGTGATGTATCTTGACTCAGCCGTTGACGGAATGCTCAAAGGTCTGGGAGAGCAGGTCTACTGTATGAAGGTGAACGTGCTCGATTCCTCTCTCTGCCTCGTTCTTGTGCTCGTACTCGTTCCGCTTATGGGAATTGACGGTTATATCCTTCTTATGATAATAAGCGAGATAATTAACGCTTCTCTCAGTATTGCAAGACTTGTTAAGATAACGGGAATTAGAATAAACTTCGTAAAATGGGCACTGTGTCCGGTAGGCTCTGTTATAGGGGCGGCGACACTTGTGAGATCAGCCGGAAGGGTATTTCCGTTCTTCAACGGGCTTTTGCCGGCATCAGTCTTGTGTGTTGTTCTTTACGGCGTTTTTTGTCTGGCTTTCGGTGCTGTTAAAAAGGAGGACTTCAAATGGGCCGGAACCCTTATAAGTAAAGGAAAAAGCAGAAGCTCCTTGTCAAAAAAGACAAATGTATATCTTTGAATATATGCGAATGCAAAAATTCCCACCGTTCAATGTCGGTGGGAATTTCAGATTATTCTTATGCTTCAATATTCTGGAGATAAGCATCATCAACTGTTATGGGATACTCTTCTTCAAGCTTTTTGTGGTCAGCCTCATAGTCAATGCTCTTGAGAGCATTAAGTGCTTTTTCGTGACCGGGTGCAACGCTTTCGCCGTCGCCTGCGAAGTACATGATGTGGTAACCGTAGCTTGAAAGGATAAGACCGGTTTCGCCGACCTCACGTCCTTCCTCAAAGAGCCAGTTTTCAAAGTCGATAACCATTTCATTGTAGCCTACGTTTTCATAAAGACCGCCGTTTTCCTTACTGCCCGTATCCTCGGAATACTCCTTTGCAAGCTCAATAAAGTTTTCTTCCGTGGGATTGCTCAGATAAAGGTTGTAGATCTCTTCGGCTGCAGACTTACATTCGGAAACGCTGTTGTAGGATGATGTGAGGAAGAGAATATGACGAACGTTCTTCTTTGTATATGCGTTTTCAGCAGGCTCTGAAAGGAGCATGTATACGTTATATATACCGTTTGTTTCATCTGAGGTCATATAGGTGGAGTTGACAGCAGCTTCCTCGCCGAACATCCAATCAAGATATTCCGTACCCTCAGCATAGCTGATGTTTTTCTTTTCAAGGTTGGTTGCACTGAATGCGGGATAGCTGTCCTTGCCTGCATTGAGAACTGTATTGTGGTAGTTTTCAGCATATGCGATGAAGCTTTCGCTGTCGGTGCATTCGGAAAGAGCCTCGGCGTGCGTTTTTACTGTTTCACTTGAAAGATCATCGCTCATCTGGAAGGTGTATACAAGATAGTTTACGTAAGCGTAATCCTTGGGACTTGCAAGAAACTCAGCTTCGATCTCGTCTTCCGTATGTGTGTAGGACTCAACCATATAATCGTAAGCCTTCTTTGCAAGAATGTTCTTTTCAAGATAAGCTCTCAGAACGTCTTCGTTTGTAAGACCCATTGAGTCACCGATGATCTCGGAAATTGTAGCCTGGTTCTGAGCAGCCGTGTCGACGTAAGCCTGAACGTCTGCATCAATTGAAGCTATATCATCCTCAGAAAGCTCAAAGCCCTGCTCCTTGGCAACCTCGCAGAAAAGAAGAATATCGGTAGCCTTCAGTTCAGCGGAGGAAAGGAAGTAGCTGAAGTATGAGCCGGAATTGTCGTAAAGCATCTGGTCCTTGAGGGATTTGGTGTAATCAAAGCCGTATACCTGACTCAGAGCTGTCAGATAGGAGTCACCGTACTGATTGTATGCCTGATTGAGAAAATAGTTGTATTCATCAATAAACAAATAGTTGAATTCGGCAAAGGTGAAGGAGAAATTCTCCGTATTCATAACGATCTTGGAGGCATCTACGTTAGCTGTGCTTTCGTCGGGATCATCCTCCTGTTTTTTACCTATTTCGCAAGCGTTCATTGTGAAAAGTGAAATAAGCATAATAATGCACAAAAGTGCGGCAGTTAGTTTTTTCATATGTTTTTGCCTTTCATATAATATCTTTATTATAATATCACACAAACTTAAAATTTGCAATAGTTATTGCCTGTTCTTTTTAATTCTGGGGCGAAGCTTCACAAAGTAAAGAGAAATAATAAGAGAGAAGCAAACGTCAGCGAGAATGAAGAACATATTTGCGGCGATGTATGCAGGTATCTTCAGCTCAAAACCCAGCTCACGCATACCGAAAATATACGTGGCGGCAAGATATGCGGCTGAAAAGACAATGTTAAAATACAAGAGCTTCATAGCCCATGCAATAAATGAAGGGAGTTTTTCAAGCCATGCTTTTACCATCGGATAAATACCGCTGAAAAGAACAAATTCAAGGGCGATAAATTTATCCGGAATAAATAAAATGCAAAGAGTTCCGGCGACAGCCCATATAAGATAAGGCCATATGCCGCCAAGCTCAATAACGGCGATAATTACAACAAGTGCAGACAAAACAGCGGCACAAAGGTCAAATATCTGTGTGATACCGCCGACGTACATCAGCACAAGACAAAGAGCTGCAAATATACTTGAAAGTGCCAGCTTCTTTGTGTTTTCAAGAGCTTTGTTTTCTTTCTTTTTCATAAATTACCTCTCGTCAGCAGCAGTCACACAGACAGTCTGCACACATTAGCACAGTACATATATCACAAACGCTGCAACCGCCCGTGGTGGTAGTCGTTCTGTATGGATTTCCCGTATAAGAGCTCTGTCTTCTCAGGTTTTCTTTAAAGGTGCGGTATTCCGCATTTGAGGGGTCCATATAGCAGGCAGTCTCAATAAACTTCTGAGCATCGAAAATATTTCCTTTTTTAATGCATACGCAACCCATAAGGAAGTTCCACTCTGCGTTTCGCTTCTCCTGGGGAGTAGAATTCAGAAGTCTTTCGGCACCGAAAACATCGTTTGCATTTATCAGACGGCGTACCTCTGCAAATTCGCTTGAGGTATAAGTCCTTGAGCCGCCTCCGTAGGACGAGCCTGAGGAGCTGCCGCCGCTTGCACGCTGCTTCTGAATAGTCTCATATGCCTCGTTTATTTCTTTCATTTTTTCTTCGGCAAGATCGAAAAGCGGATTGTTCACATAATTGTCGGGGTGATATTTCACCGCCAGCTTTCGATATGCCTTTTTTATTTCTTCGTCAGTCGCCGTAGGTGACACGCCGAGGATCTTGTAAGGATCGTTCATTCTGTTACTTCCTTTATCAAATAATCATATCCTGTATTTTATGGGATTATCTTTGCTTTTGTCTCCGGAAAATACTCTCTCAGCTTCGTTGAGAAGCCCCGAACTTAAAATGTTAAGGAGAATTCTTTCATATATTTCACATTCTTCCGTGTCAAGAAGTGCAAGTGCACCTCTTGCTTTTGAAAGCTCAAGCTTTATTGCATTTGAAAGAGCCTTTGAGACCGAAAGGGGCAAGGCTTTCTTATCATCGGAAAGGGAAGAAAGCTCATCCTTGTAAACTAATGCTATGGGGTTGTATTTTTCGTTTTTTATATCATCGAAAAGATCGTCAGCCGCATCGAGTACATATATTATTTTACCCACGCTTTTTCCGATCTCTCTTGCTATGCGTTCGTTTGCTCCGTCGTATCCGAAAGCACAGATGCCGCCTAAAAGCTCACCGAAAATACTTGAGGGCATATCAATGGAAGCTGTGTTTTCTTTTTCAACGGCACAAAGATGCTCAAGCTGTGAGGAGATGCTTTCTTTAAGACTTGAAAGACACTTGTCTAATTTTGAAACCGTGCGTTTTTCAAAAGGATAAACGGCTTTTGCACCCAGCTTTTTAAGCCCTTTTTCATCATTAATATCATCAAGAGTTTTTGCAGCTGTCAGTATTGCAAAAGCTTCTGCACAGTAGGTCAGAGAGGGATTTCTTTTTACAAAAAGTCTTTTTTTAAAAGGATGTGCCATGCAGCCTTTTTTGTCAAATTCCGACGGAGCTTTTTCAATTGCCATCCGCAAAAAAGCAAGAAAAGCAAAATCATAGCTCAGAGCCATTCTTGACAGCTGTCCCGAAACCCTGCCCATCTCACGGCACAATCCGCAGTATACCGCCTTGTAGGTTTCATATTCGGCAACAGTCAAAAAAGGAACACACGGCTTCACGTATCCGAACATAAAAAACCTCCTCACCGCAGACTGCATATATATCTATCTTATCATAATATAAAATCAACTAAATTGCAATAGAAAAATCGGAAAACCTTTTCACTTGTTTTCCGATTTTCATATTTTGTTTTCGTATCAAAAGAAGCTTTCGTAAAGTGAATCATTTTCAAAAATGTCAAGCAATAAAATTTATCAATATGTAATAATCGAATAAAAAAGTTAAGAGTTTTTCGACCTTAGGGAGAAAAACAACCTTTTCTTTTCTCTATTCTCTTTTATCTTTTATCCGGAAACGACAATTTTTAGAGAAGAGAGAAAAGAGAAGAGATAAGAGATAAGAGTACAAAAAGAAACGACAATCTTTCTCGCGAAAAATTGTCGTTTCTTTTTGGGGTGAATGATGGGATTCGAACCCACGGCCTCCAGGGCCACAACCTGGCGCTCTAACCAACTGAGCTACACCCACCGTATATGGCGTACCTTGAGGGATTCGAACCCCCGACCTACTGCTTAGAAGGCAGTTGCTCTATCCTGCTGAGCTAAAGGTACAAATTGTTGGAGCGGGTGATGGGAATCGAACCCACATAACCAGCTTGGAAGGCTGGAATTCTACCACTGAACTACACCCGCGTGCGTTTTAGCCTAATCATATTATCACAAAAGGAAATGGTTGTCAAGTGTTTTGCTAAAAAAGTTTATTTTTTTATTTTTTTGATTTTTTGAAAAAAACATTTACTGCGGTTGACAAGTCTTTATAATATATTGTATAATAAATATATATGCGATAAAATGCCGTAGCTATGCGGGAGTATCGCATACAAATATTAAAAAACGGAAAGAGAATGAAAAAATGCTTAAAAGTATGACAGGCTTCGGCAGAGCGAGACAGAAAAGCACTGCGGGAGATAAGGACATTACGGCGGAGATAAAATCCGTAAACAGCAGATACCTTGACTGTACGGTCAAGCTTCCGAGAATGTACAGCTTTCTTGAAGAGAGAATCAAGGAATATCTTGCGGAAAGAGGAGTATCAAGAGGAAAGCTTGAAATATATATAGGTATAGACGTGGTCGAACAGACAGGTCTTTCCATAGCACTTGACTGTGCTGTTGCAGACTCCTATATAGCGGCTCTGCGTGAGCTGAGGGATAAGTTTGACCTTCCAGACGACATATCCGTAATGAGAGTTGCGTCCTACCGTGATATTTTCACGGTGGTAAAGCCTGAGGACGATATGGAAAAGGATTGGCAGGACGTAAAGAGTGTGCTTTCCGAAGCTATTGATATGTTCCTTGAAGCGAGAGAGCGTGAGGGTTCAAACCTTGAAGCAGACATAATGAGAAAAGTGGGTATAATCAAAGAGTATGCCGCAAAAATAAAAACGATTTCCGAAGCGGATATTGCAGGCTACAGTGCAAAGCTTGAGGAAAGAATAAGAAAGTTCCTCGATGATTTCGACGTTGAGATAGCACAGCAGAGAATACTTACCGAAGCGGCTGTTTTTGCAGACAAGGCGGCAATCGATGAGGAGCTTGTACGTCTTGACAGTCATTTTGAGGCTATGAATGCTATAATTGCAAAGCCTGAGCCCGCAGGAAGAAAGCTTGATTTTCTCCTTCAGGAAATGAACAGAGAAACCAACACCATCGGTTCTAAGGCAGGAAATGCCGAGATAGCTCACCTTGTTGTCGATATTAAAGCCGAGCTTGAAAAGATACGTGAGCAGATACAGAACATAGAATAAACGGAGAAGATCATGAAACTTATAAACGTAGGCTTCAATAATATGATATGTGCCGATAAGGTCGTTGCACTTGTCAGCTTTGATTCAGCACCGTCGAAAAGACTTGTGCAGGACTCAAAGGACAGCGGCCGTGCCATTGACTGTACGGGCGGTAAAAAGACCCGCTCCGTAATTGTGACGGACAGCGGGCATATAATCCTTTCTTCTCTTGAAACGGAGAAGGTTGCAAGCAGAATATCGGGCGAGGAAAGCGAGGACGAGCATGAATAAAGGTATATATATAGTTATTTCAGGACCTGCCGGAAGCGGTAAGGGAACCGTCGTAAAGCTTCTTCGTGAAATGATAGCGGACATCGGTTTTTCCGTTTCCGCCACCACAAGAGCAGCAAGACCCGGTGAGATAGACGGAGTACACTACTATTATATTACAAAAGAAGAATTTGAAAACAAGCTGAAGAATAACGAGGTTCTTGAGCATACCAGATACTGCGACAATTATTACGGCACGCTTAAAAGCGAGGCTGAGAGAGTCGTCTCGGAAGGCAAGGACCTTATTCTTGAAATAGAGGTGGACGGGGCAAGTCAGGTGAAGAAAGCCTGTCCAGATGCCGTATGCGTGATGCTTCTTCCTCCCGATGCAGAAACTCTCGAAGCGAGACTGCGCGGCAGAGGAACGGAGACTGAGGACGTGATAAAACGCCGTCTTGCGAGAGCGAGAGAGGAGCTTGAATACCTGCCCTATTACGATTACGTTATCGTAAACGGCGAGGGCGAGGCTGAGGCGTGTGCAAAAAAGCTCTATTCGATAATAGAAGCGGAGCACTCAAAAGCGGAACGAATGAAAGACTTTACCGATAAGTTTTTCGCTTAAATTACATAAATAAAATAAATTAATTATACAAAAAACAAATTTTTAGGAGAAAAATATGATATTCCCTTCAATCAATGATCTTTCAAAAGGTAAGTACAACAAGTATACACTCGTTATCGCAACTGCTAAGTGTGCGAGAGTCATTACAGACGAATACGTAATGCAACGTGAATTTGCTGAAAAGAAGATAGCAAATAAAGAAACAGATAAATCAATAGCATCTCTCATTAAAAAGGAATACAGAGATGAAAAGGCTGTGAAGACAGCGGTAAACAGACTTTACGAGGGTAAATTTGAAATTCTTGACGGTGAAGCTGACATCGAAGAAACAGAAGAGCTTGACTGAATATAAAGAATAAGTAATACTTTGATTTTTCAAGAAAGGGGCAAGCCGTGGAGAGCTTACAGCGAGGAGATATTGCAAGGGTATATCTTATTGACGTACCTTATTTTGCGGATAAGCTTTACGATTATTATATACCTTCCGAGCTCTCGGATAAGGTCGTCGTGGGGGCTCTTATCAGCGTTCCCTTCGGAAACGGAAACCGTTGCATGAATGCGGTCGTCTGGTCCCTTGAAAACAAGACCGAATATGAAGCCTTGAAGCCTGTGCTCAGCGTATCCGGAGAAGAAGCACTTCTTGACAGAGAACAGATGCAGCTGGCTGAGTTTTTGAAGGAATATACCCTATGTACCATAGGAGAAGCCGTCAGAACTCTTGTGCCCTCCGCAGCTTTCACAAAAATAATGGAGTACGTTGCGGTAAATCCCGCAAAGCAATACGATGCTTCAAGCACTAAGCTTGGCGAACGCTCCGTTGCGATGCTGACGTATATCGGCACTTGTGATAAAGTACATCTGTCAAAACTGGCACTTGAGTTCGGAAACGATTACAGCAAAGCTCTGTTGCCCCTTGTAAAGAATAAGTTTGTCATTCGTTTCAGCGACGTAAAAAAAGGGGAAAACGTAAAAAAAGAACAGTACGTAAAGCTTGCTGTAGAGCTCTCTCAGGCACTTGATATTATAAACGGAGTGCAGGGAGCACCTAAGCTCAGAAGCGAAATGCAGCTTTCCGTTCTGAAGCATCTTGCCCGCCTCGGTGAGAGTACGGCAACGGAGCTTCGTTCGGCTCTCGGCTGTAATTCTGCTCATATATCGGCACTTGAGAAGAAAGGCTTCGTCGAGGTAAGACGGGAGACAGTCTTCAGAAACCCTTATAAAAATTCAAAGGAAATAAAAGAGAATATCGTTTTATCACGGGAGCAAAGCGAAGCGTATGAAAAATTGTGTTCGCTTTACGAAGACCCTTCACCTAAAGCGGCTCTGCTTCACGGTGTTACGGGATCGGGTAAAACGAGCGTTATTAAAAAAATGATAGACAGAGTGAGAGCTGACGGGAAGGGCGTTATCATGCTCGTTCCCGAAATTGCTCTGACTCCGCAGGCCGTCGAGGTCTTTTGCGGCTATTACGGAGACAGTGTCTCCGTCCTGCATTCTTCTTTATCTCACGGAGAAAGATATGATGCTTACCGCAGAATACGTGACGGACTTTCCGATATAGTTATCGGTACGAGAAGTGCAATTTTTGCACCTCTTAAAAATATAGGACTTATAATTATAGACGAGGAACAGGAGCATACCTATAAATCCGACTCCGACCCCAAGTACCTTGCTCACGACGTGGCAAGATACCGTTCAATGATACATTCCTCCATGCTTCTTTTAGCCTCCGCAACCCCCTCATTTTCAAGCTACTATAAAGCGGTAAGCGGTAAGTATACCCTTGTTGAGCTGAAGGAAAGATACGGCGGTGCCGTATTGCCGGAGGTGAGGATTTGCGATATGAGACGGGAGTGTGCGGCGGGTAACGTGTCTCCCATAAGCATGACGCTGGCAGAACAGCTTATAAGGACCGTAGAGGAAGGAAAGCAGGCTATAGTTTTTCTTAACAGACGGGGCTACAACAGCTCTGTCACCTGTATGTCCTGCGGTGAAAGCATCAAGTGTCCAAACTGTTCCGTTTCACTTACCTTCCATACGGGAAGGGTCTCGGTATCCTCCGAAAACGAGGAGAGCGAAAGGGCAAAAAGCGGTTATCTTATCTGTCATTACTGCGGACATAAGGAAAGAGTTCCCGGAGTGTGTCCGAGCTGTAAAAAGGAGCATTTCCGTTTTACAGGCTGCGGAACCCAGAAGGCAGAGGAGGAGATACTAAAGCTTGTGCCGACGGCAAAAATATCACGTATGGATATGGATACCACGTCGACGAAAAGCTCTCACGGCAAAATACTTGAGGAATTCAGAGAGGGAAAGACCAACATACTTTTAGGCACACAAATGGTTGCCAAGGGCCACGATTTTCCGAGAGTAACCCTCGTCGGTGTAATGGGTGCAGACTCATCCCTGTATCTTGATGACTTCAGAGCCGCTGAGAAGACCTTTTCCATGCTTACGCAGGTCATAGGCAGAGCAGGAAGAAAGGGCGGGGAAAAGGGACTTGCCGTTGTGCAGACCTTAAATCCCGACTGTCAGGTCATAAGAGAAGCGGCAACGCAGAATTACAGAGCGTTTTATGAAAGGGAAATAAGACTTCGCAAAAACCTTGCGTTCCCTCCGTTTTGTGATATGGCTGTGCTCACACTTGCGGCGGCAGACGAAGCACTTCTTGCCGCCTGTGCGGTAAAGCTGGCACAAAGACTTCGTGAAATGCTATCAAAGGACTATCCCGACATAAGCCTCCAGGCGTTCGGGCCCTTTGATAATCCCGTGTACAAGGTGCAAAACGTGTGCCGTATGCGGCTTGTTCTTAAATGCAGAGTAAATAAAAGGCTGAGACAGATGCTCTCCGAGCTTCTTTTTGAATTCGGAAAGAATACAAACAGAAAAGTAACACTCAGCGTAGACATAAATCCTTCGGGAATTTAGCTTTGATTTTGAAAGGAAATAATTATGGCAAAGCTCAACATAGTAAAAGAAGGTGACGAGGTGCTCCGTAAGGTGTGCCGTCCCGTAATTGAAATAACTCCGAGAATAATCACTCTCCTTGACGATATGATAGAAACTCTCCATGAAGCAGACGGCTGCGGCCTTGCCGCACCTCAGGTCGGTGTGGTTCGCCGTATCTGTATCGTTGAAGTTGAGGACGGTGAAATATACGAAATGATAAACCCCGAAATAATCGAAAGAGAAGGTGTACAGGAAGAACTTGAAGGCTGTCTTTCCGTACCGGGCAGATGGGGTATCACAAGCCGTCCCGAAAAGGTGACGGTGAAGGCTACGGACAGACATGGAAAAGAGTACACGGTAACAGGTGAGGGACTCAAGGCGAGAGCCTTTTGCCATGAGATCGATCATCTCGACGGTAAGCTTTTCACAGACAATGCCGTTCGTATGCTGACAAAAGAGGAAGTAGAGGAAATGTTTGAATAATTCCTCTCTCTGAAAGACAAAAGAGACGAGGTGAAAGGTATGAAGATACTTTTTATGGGCACACCCGATTTTGCCCTTGAAATACTTAAAAGCATATATGAAGCAGGCGAGGAGATAGTTGGCGTGGTAACACAGCCCGACAAGCCCAAGGGCAGAGGCTATGCCATGGTTGCCCCTCCCGTAAAGATCTATGCCGAAGAAAAGGGGATTTCGGTCTATCAGCCCGAAACAATGAAGAACGAAGCGTTTTTGCCCGTGCTCAAAGAGCTTGAGCCGGAAATGATAGTTGTTGCCGCTTACGGTAAAATTCTTCCTGCTTATATAATAGATTATCCCAAATATGGATGTATCAATGCTCACGGCTCACTTTTGCCCAAATACAGAGGGGCGGCACCCATTCAGAGAGCCATTATGGACGGAGAGACCGAAAGCGGTGTCTGTGCCATGTACATGAACGAGGGTCTTGATACGGGTGACGTTATATTCGTTGAAAAGACGGATATAACCGATGAAGACAATTTTGAAACGCTTCACGATAAACTTGCAGCCTGCGGCTCAAGAGCAATTCTTCGGACAATTGAAGCTGCAAAGAACGGATATATTCCCAGAGAACATCAGAATGACAGCCGGGCAACTTATGCCGCTAAAATAACAAAAGAAGACAGAATTATAGATTTTTCCGCATCTGCATCGGAGGTTCATAATAAGATAAGAGGACTTTGTCCTTTTCCGAGAGCCTTTGCGTATCTTCCCGACGGAAAGATGCTTCAGATAACCTGTGCCTGTGTTTGCAGCGATGAAAACTCTGCGGTACCGGGAACGGTCATATCTGCCGATAACGAAGGGTTTTACGTTGCCTGCGGCAAGGGTGCCGTAAAGGTCTTGGAAGTAATTCCCGAAGGAAAGGGCAAAATGAAGGCGGCAGATTTTGTAAGAGGAAGAAAAATTACAGTGGGAGATCTGCTTTCAAATAAACAGTAATGGAAAATAAGAAGATAAGTGTAAGAGGTGCGGCATTAAGATCACTTACTGCTTGCCTTAAACACGGTAAATATTCAAATCTTGAAATATCTGCATCTCTTGACAGATACGATTTTGAGGGGGCAGACCGAGGACTTTACACAAGACTTGTGTACGGTGTGACCGAAAGGCTTGTTACCCTTGACTATATTATAGGACAGCTGTCTTCAAGGCCGCTTGACAAAATAGATGCGGAAGTTGTAAATATACTGAGACTGGGACTGTATCAGCTTCTTTGGATGGACAGAGTTCCCGATCATGCGGCAGTTGCCGAAACTGTTTCTCTTGCAAGGGGTACATCAAAGGGCTTTGTCAATGCACTTCTTCGTGAATTTATAAGACGTGACAAAAAGTATTCGTTGCCCGAAGAAACCGATACGGAGAATTATTTCAGCGTAAAGTATTCGTGTCCCGTGGAGCTGTGCCGTTTCTTCCTTTCCGTATATGACAGGGGAACGGCTGAAAAGATAATTGAGGGAACTCTCCGTGAAACTCCTGTTACCATAAGGGTCAACACAATAAAGACAAACGCCGAAGAGCTTCTTTCGGAAGTGTTCTGCGAAGGAAAAATGAGCTGTTTTTCAAGTGACCTTATCGAAGTCAAAACACTCGGTCAGGCATTTTCATCTGACGGCAGGTTTTTCGTGCAGGATGCCGCATCGAGAATGACTGTTAAAATACTTGACCCGAAGCCTTTTGAAACGGTCGTTGATACCTGTGCCGCACCGGGAGGAAAAAGCTTCTCAGCGGCTGTTGATATGGAAAACAAAGGAGAAATTTATTCCTTTGACCTTCATAAGAATAAAGTGTCCCTTATTGAAAAAGGAGCTTTGACTCTTGGGCTTTCATGTATTAAAGCATCTTGTCGGGATGCAACGGTCCCCGATGAAGCTCTTGTAGGAAAAGCCGACAGAGTTCTTTGCGATGCTCCATGCTCAGGGCTTGGTGTTATAGCGAAAAAGCCGGACATAAAATATAAAAGCATTTCTGACATAGAAAGACTCCCCGAAGTACAGCTCCGTGTTTTAAAAGGAGCTTCAAAATACGTAAAAGAGGGCGGTGTGCTTGTGTACTCCACCTGCACCTTAAATCCTCTTGAAAATGAAAAAGTCGTTTCATCTTTTCTTTCGGAAGAAACCGAATTTGAGCTTGTACCCTTTGATGCAGGCGGAGGGATAGCATCCGAAAACGGAATGATAACCTTTTATCCCCATATTCACGGAACTGACGGCTTTTTTGCCGCAAAGATGGTAAAAACCAAAAAATAATATCACGGTGATATAAGAATTATGACAGAAAACAGTACGCAGAACATAAATATGCAAGGTGCAGATATACTCTCGATGACCGAGAGTGAGCTTGAGCGTTTCGTTGTGGAGGAGCTGTCGGAGCCTCGCTTCAGAGCCGCCCAGCTTTACGGCTGGATGCAGAAGGGCGTGCCCCTTTCCGAAATGAAAAATCTTCCCTCAGCATTCAAGGAAAAGCTTTCGGAAAAGGCACTTTACCGCCTTCCCAAAATTGTACAAAAGCTGACGTCAAAGCTTGACGGAACAATTAAATATCTCATGGAAATGGTTGACGGCGAGTGTGTCGAAAGCGTATTTATGGTGTATGAGCATGGGAATACGGTCTGTGTTTCCTGCCAGGCGGGATGCCGTATGGGATGCCGTTTTTGTGCATCTACCCTTAATGGCAGAAGTCGTGACCTTACTGCCTCGGAAATACTCGGTCAGATAGCCGTGATTTCCCGTGATACAGGAAAAAGAGTGGGTGGAGTTGTTATGATGGGCATAGGAGAGCCCCTTGACAACTATGATAACACGGTTAAGTTTTTAAAGCTTGTTTCAGCCGAAAAGGGACTGAATATCGGTCTCCGCCATATATCAGTGTCTACCTGCGGTCTTGTTCCCGGTATTAAAAAGCTTGCGGGAGAGGGACTTCCCGTGACCCTGTCACTTTCACTTCATGCGGCAGATAACGAGAGACGTTCGGCACTTATGCCGATAAATAACAAATACGGCGTTGAGGAAGTGCTCTCGGCTTGTAAATATTATTTTGAAACAACGGGCAGACGGGTATCCTTTGAATATACTCTTATTTCAGGGCAGAACGACAGCTTTGAGGATGCGGATAAGCTTGCATCGGTAATAAAAAAAGGAATGTCAGGCCCTTGCCATGTAAATCTGATAATGCTCAATGAAGTTAAGGAAACTGCATTTGAAACGGTTCAGAAGGAAAGAGCCGATGCTTTTTGTAAAAGACTTTGCTCAAAGGGCGTAAACGCCACAGTAAGAAGAAGACTCGGAAGCGACATCAACGCTTCCTGCGGACAGCTCAGACTCAAAAAAGGAGACAGGAAAGAGTCTGAATGATAAAAATTGTTAGAAAAGAGGTGACGGCATGTATTTTTCGGGAATTAGCGATGTCGGAATGAGACGTTCCACTAATCAGGATTCATTCAACGTGAAAAAATACAGATGCGGCGCTGTGCTCGGTGTGGTATGCGACGGTATGGGCGGCGCATCGGGCGGTCAGATTGCAAGTAAACTTGCCGTTGAGAAATTTGTTGAAACGGTAGACGAAATGATGAGACCCCTTGACAAAATAAGTAAAATGCCCGGTGAATACGAAGTGGCAGAGGTGCTTCTTGAAGGTGTATACAATGCCAACTACGAGGTATATGAAAAAAGCAGAAGCGATCCGGAACTTAACGGAATGGGAACCACTCTCGTTGCTTCTCTTATTATCGGGAACAGTATCTATACCATAAATGTGGGAGACAGCAGAATGTATCTTGCCGACTCGGACAAGATAGTTCAGATAACCCATGACCATTCTTATGTGCAGTATCTTGTTGACATTGGGAAGATGACACAGGAAGAAGCTAAAAATTCCATGAATAAGAATATCATCACAAGAGCCGTAGGAACGGAAAGAGAAATTGAACCCGACATATATCTTACCGAAATAAAAAGAGACGGTATTGATCTGTCAAGCGGAATACATATTCTTCTGTGTACGGACGGACTTACGAACCACGTACCGCCGTCGGAAATATATAAAATGATAACCGAAGGTGAAACGGGAATAGTTGATACGACGGAAGAATTGGTAAGAGAGCTGGTGGATGCCGCAAACAGAAACGGCGGAAGCGATAATATTACAGCAGTTCTCATATCTGTCTGAAAATGAGTAAAGCAGAGAGGTATAAATTATGGAAAATAGTTATGAAAGATACATCGGAGTCCTTCTGGACGGTCGATACAGAATAGAAAAAGTCATCGGTATGGGCGGCATGGCGGTAGTGTTCAAGGCAGTCGATACCGCAAACGGAAAATACGTTGCCGTAAAGCTTCTCAAGGAAGATATGGCAAAGGACGAAGAAAGCGTAAAAAGATTTATCAACGAATCAAAAGCAGTATCCATGCTTTCTCATCCCAATATAGTTAAGATATTTGCCGTTTCCGTAACGGAAAATCTTAAATATATCGTAATGGAATATGTTGAGGGCATAACGCTCAAAACATATATGCAGAAAAAGAAAATACTTTCCGTAAAGGAAACACTTGCTTTTGCCCGTCAGATATTAAATGCCCTTGATCATGCTCATTCAAAGGGAATAGTTCACAGAGACATTAAGCCTCAGAACATCATGCTTCTTCGTAACGGGCAGATAAAGGTAACTGACTTCGGAATTGCGAAGCTCCCCAATGCCGAGACTGTGACAATGACCGATAAAGCCATCGGAACTGTTTATTATATCAGTCCCGAACAAGCAAGCGGTCAGCCCATAGATGCAAGAAGTGACATTTATTCTCTCGGCGTATGTCTTTATGAAATGGCAACGGGCGAGCTGCCCTTCAATGCGGAGAGTCCCGTATCCGTAGCACTTATGCAGGTGAATGAGCAGGCGATCGCACCGAAAGAAGTAAATCCCGAAATTCCCACAGGTCTTCAGCAGATTATTATGCGTGCAATGGAGAAGGAAGCGGAAGTCAGATTTCAGAGTGCGGGAGAAATGCTCTCCGACATAAATAAGCTTTATGAAAATCCCGAAGTGACCTTTAAGTATTCAAACAAAACGGAAGAAGAAAAGGGCTTTAAGGGAGTTATAAAGCAGCTTTTTTCAGGAGGAACGATGCTTCCCATCGTGCTTGGCGTGACAGTTCCTTTTATGATAATCGCACTTATTGCCGTAGGAATACTTTTCAGCAGCATTATAAATACGAAGTCAAAGGCTGAAACGGTGACTGTTCCCAAGTTTGAAGGCAACTATTATACAGATGAGCTTGCGGCAGAGCTTTCAAATTCCGATATTTATAAAGTTGATATTAAATATGAATACGGAACTGACTACGACGATGGATATATCATTTCACAGCATCCTAAAGCAGGCTCAAAGAAAAAGGTGGAAGCAGGAATAACTTTTTGCGAGATATCTTTGACTGTCAGCCGTTCGGAAGCTGATATAACAGTACCCAACCTTACAGCCTATGAATCAAGACGTGCGGAACTGAAGCTGAAAGAATTGGGCATCGAATATCAGATAGAAGAAATAACAGACGAAGCTTTTGCATCGGGACAGGTCATAAAGACATCCCCCGCTGCAGGCGAGAGTCTGTCTGACGGAGAGGTCCTCACCGTTTACGTCAGCATCGGTCCTGCAGATGGAGAAACAGAGGTTCCCGATCTTATTGACAGTACAGAAGCAGTTGCACTTTCCAAGATCCTTGAAAGCGGTCTGCGTATGGGCGAAATAACTTACGAAAGATCAACAAAGACCAAGGGCACCGTAATTGCTCAGAGCGTTGCAGAGGGAACAAAGGTGGCATCCAATACGAAGATAGACCTTACTGTTTCCGGCGGCGAGGATTATGATCCCGACAAGGGCTTTGATACCGAAACTGAAACCGAAAGCGAAACAGAAACAGAAACGACCAAGAAGGAAGAGACGACTAAGAAAGAAGAAACAACCAAGAAGGAAGAGACAACCAAGAAAGAAGAAACGACAGCTGCACCCGATACTGAAATTAAGGATACGGAAGAAGCTAAGGACTCCGAAACAGAAACAGATACAAGCACAGATACGGAAACACAGGAGAATACCGAAAATACGGATACCGAAGCTTCACCTGTTGCGGATTCCGCAGAGGACTGATTGAAGCAAAAGAGAGGCAAAGATATTGGAAACCAAACAAGCGAGTAAGGATACACAGTATAAGGGACTCGTTACAAAAGGCGTCGGAGGGCTTTATACGGTTCGTACCCATGACGGAAGTGAAGAGATCCGCTGTAAAGCGAGAGGTATATTCAGATATGAGAATACCACCTTGCTTGTGGGAGACAGAGTCACAGTTGTCAGAGACATCGAAAACGGCGGTGATGACGGGTTTGTTATTGACGGGATAGAAGAAAGATCCAACTCTCTTATCCGTCCTGCCATAGCAAATCTGACCCATTTGTTTATTATCGTTCCGTCGGCAAAGCCCGCACCCGACCTTCTTACAGTTGATAAGCTTATTTCTATTGCCGATTCAAAGGATATAGAACCTGTAGTAATAGTAAATAAACTCGATCTTGCTCCCGAAGAAGCATCAAGAATAAAAACGATCTATGAAAGATCGGGATTCAGCTGTTTTCTGCTCAGTGCCGCAACCGGCGAAGGTTGTGACGGCCTTTACGAATATTTTGTAAAGGAAAGCACAGGTAAGGTTATGGTCTCTGCTTTTGCGGGGGCATCGGCGGCAGGTAAGTCAACTCTGCTCACAAGACTTTTTCCTAACCTTGATTTGAAAACGGGTGAGGTCAGCCGAAAAACCCAAAGGGGCAGACATACCACAAGACACGCAGAAATATTTTCGGTCTTTGAGGAAGGGACCTGCTTTATCGCAGATACTCCCGGATTTTCACTTCTTGATTTTAACAGATTTAATTTCTATGACCTGAAAGAACTGCCCTATGCCTTCAGAGAATTCAGAGAGTGTATAGGTGAATGCAGATATACCAAGTGTACACATCTTAAAGAAGAAGGCTGTGCCGTTCTTGAAAAGGTAAACGCAGGAATTATTTCAAAGCAAAGACACGAGAATTATTGTATGCTCTATGAGGAAATAAAGAAAAAACCTGAGTGGAAAAGACGAAAGGAAGAACAGTCCAAATAGGTTTTATCCATATCTATATAAGCTGCATATAATGATAACAGAAAATGTAAGGGAGTGCAGCTTATGAGAATAAGAGTTATTAAAAGTCCGAGATTGTTTGTTCCGATGCTTATACACTTTTTCAAAATGAAAAAATAAATGAAAAAAGGGCGTTCAGCTTTTGCTGTTCGCCCTTTAAAATTATTTAACGATAAACGCCGCAGGCATTCTCCAGGAGTCATTTGAATAATAGAAGGTAACACTTGTCATAAGGTATTCTCCCTCGTAATACATACATGAAGAAGAACCGCCGTCAAGGTTTGCCGCATTGACTGCACCGTATTCAGTCATTATTTCAATGAGATCGGATGCGGAAGCACCGAGATGTCCCGACTTACCTCTGCCGTCTGTAACGAGAAGAAGAACAGAGCCGTCAGCACATTGACCGATGGCTGTTCGGGGATTGAGGCCGCTGCCCATACCGTTCATACCTCTTGCGGTACCGTTGATGATAAGCTGAACAAAGTGGTTGTTGGCGTCGCTGCTTTCCTCCTGAAATGTTACGGCATCTCTTATCTTGTTCGTTTCGATAAGTGCCTCAACATCTGCTTTTGACATACCGTCTATGTCGATTATCTGAAGAATGTTTTCTTCGGTAAAGCCGATGAGAACAAGTCCCTTGAACTGTGTCGGCTCATTGAACTGAATTTCTCCGTTTGATACAATAACACCGTAGGGTCTGCCGCCTGTGTTGTTATTGGAGTTGTAAAGACCGCCGTTGATACCCGCAACAGCACCGTTTTCCGTTACAAGCTCGTCAAGGTTTACACCGAGCTCTCTCCAGGGGTAGATAGTGGCAAGGCTTATTCTCGAAGGGTCTTTTACCTTTATGAGATTTGCCTCATATGTTCTTCCTGAGATCTTAAACACCTCAATATCCTTGACCTCTGCATTTTCATCGGTGCCGCTGACAGCGGGATCGATGGTGATAAGAGCAGAGTCGACTTCCTCCTCAATTACCTCCATGGAGTTTGAGTTTACAAGCTCCTGTATCTCATCGGAGGAAAGAAACCAGGAAGCAAGGAATTTAAGCTGTCCGGTTTCAAGGAGTGTGGTAACAAAGGTCTGCTTTGCTTTCGGTGAAATGTCTGAGCATATCATTTTAAGAGATGCAAAGACCGTTCCCGCAGTTATAATAATAAATGTAAGAAGAATAAGAAGAATTCGGAGTATCCATTTCATAATGAGACTTCCGGCGGAAGCCTTTTTGATAGTATGTTCTGTCATAGATCTTCTCCTTTCTTATTCATCTATCTTTTGAATATCGGCAATTGCCCAATGGGGATCATCTTTGCCGTTATCCGTATCGTCGCAGTATACGAAGAAGAAGGTACTGTGTATTTTGTCGATAACAGTATTTGCCTTCTTAATATACATAGGCTTTTCGAGAATGATGTCACATGAGAAGCAATTATCACCGTAAGAGATGAAGTTTGCCGCTTCTGCTGTTGTAAAGGGATCTTTTGCAAGGGTGTGAGGACTTGTAAACGTAATGTCAACGCCTGTTGCCCACTTCCATGCCACTTCACGCAGATAAGAGTCTGCAATAAGATATTTTTCCATTTCGTAGAAGCCGTGCTTTGCACCGCCGAGGTCGTCTGTCATAAACAGGCTCCATTGTTTTGCAAGCTTCAGAGGATCGGGAGCGTTCACGATGTTTTCGGGTATAGTGTCAGAAGCGGTCTGTTCTTCGATGGAAAAGCTGTTTCCGAGCTCTGAAATATCAACCTCAGCTCCCGTGTTGTCAAGCACCTTTATGCTGAATTCATCAGCCATTATGCAAAGATTGTAGGTAGCTGATTTCGGCATATCCTGACAGTATTCCGAAACGTATCTGTAGGTGTCAATATCTGAAAGGGAAGCGGCAGAGAGAGGAATGACGTCTTCTCCCATAAGGGTATAGTTGGAAGGAATTGTGATGATATATTCCTTAAACTTATATTCACCGCTGTCGCTGTAGCTCTTTGTGTTACCTAAAACGTCTGTGAACGTGATTTCGGGCATTGTGAGTGAGGAGACCGAATAAACAGCAGTTTTGCCGTCATCTGAGGGAACGCCTTCGATTATTTCATCTCCGTTTTTAACCGTAAGAGACAAGGGAAGCGTTACGTCCATCGTAAAGCCTGTCACCTCAAATTTTTCCGTTTTCCATTTGTCCATGGAGAATATAACGAGCTTCGTGACCTTTCCTTCGCTGTGGAGAGAGAGCTCTGCCATTTTGTAATTGTCAGACAAAATATCAAAGGAGATATTTTCGGTATCTGATGCATCGCTTGTCTTTTTGTACGTTATCTCACTTTCAGCGAATTCATACATGAATGTCACCATTTCATCGGCAGAGGGAGAGAAGCTTTCGTAAATAGAAGCAAGTGAAACAACTTCACCGATAGTTCCTTTTTTACAAGCTGTTTTAAGTTCCTCTATCTTTGCCTGAACTATATTCTCAGGTTGCGCAGCTTCATAATCAAGAAGCAGGCTTCTCACGTATAAAAGCGCAGAAGCTGAAATAAATAACAGCGCTATAGTATAAATAAGGAAGGAAATGAGGAAAGCCTTATTCTTTTTTGGAGCATAGCTTTCTTCAAAATTGTTTTTTTCTTCCTTCTCAGGTGTAACTGCGGTGACAATTTTAACAGCCGTTTCTTTTTTCTTTGCCGTTTCTGTTACTTGTGAGAAAACAGGCGAAGATACTGCACCGATATTCATATTATAAGGTATTTCCGCAACCTTAATTATATCAGACTCGGTACTTGCCTTGATTTCTTCCTTGTGTGTTTTTGGGGGTGTATTATCCCTTTTTTCACTTTCAGCTTCCTTATTCTTTTTCGTTTCTTTGAGTGAAACTGAAGTGCGGCTGTTTCTGGGAGTAAAATGTATTTCTGTATCGGTTATGGGAGAGGGTGTTTTTTTCTTGCTCGATGTTTTTCTTCGGATAGGTACTGCATCGTCTTCATCGAAGTAATATGTAGAGTTGCTTTTCATAAACCTTCCTTTCCTGATTATACAAATTGATGTTACCATTTTATATCATACCACATCATGCTGTGAAATACAATAGAATGAAAGGCTTTTTTAACGAAGTGAAACCAATTTTGTCGAAATGTAGAAAAGAACTCCAAATTGCCGGGGACAACTTGGAGTTCGTATGAGGTATTTATTGTTTTTGTGAAATGTATATGTCAAAAAGATTTTTATAGAAAGATAAGGGAATACATAGATTCCCTTTGCCTGTACCTAGGTTTATATGTGGTTTGTTTGCACCGTGAAAATCACTTCCGCCGCTTTCAAGCAAAGCGTTTTCTTTTGCTGTTTTTTCAGCCGTTATAAGCATTTCGTTGCTGTAGTCCGAATGCATCGTTTTAATGTCGCAAAGCCCTTTTTCTTTGGCTTCGGGGAGAAGCTCTGAAAGCTCTGACGGTGTAAGCTCTTTCAGCGGATGAGCAAGTACAGGAAGTGCATTGATTTCTTTTAGGAATTCTATGGCATCGAAGAAATTGATCTTTTTGGGAGCATTATAAAATCCTGCGCCGTCTTTTAGAATTCCTTCAAGTGCTTCTTTTAAGGAGGAGACGTATCCTTTTTCGATAAGCTCCATTGCCACATGAACACGGTTCACGTTTCCGTTTGCCGTTCTTTCACGAATAGAAGCATAGTCAATGTCATATTTTAGCACATGATGTATATAAAATCAATAATAACGTGTAATTAAATATTTTGGAGAATATTTGTGATTACAGATTGGGCTTTGCTCAAATCGTTTGTTTTTTTATTAGATTTTATCAGGGTAAGCTTTGTGTAGGATTGAACAAAATAGAGAGGCACAAAAAATAAGTCGCTAAATACGGCTTGTTCTTTTTTGGAAAGGTAGTTCATCATTGCGAAAGCAAAATACAGCCTGCGGCTGATGAGATACAACGATAGCGGCGCTATCGCCGATGATATACACGCTAGCGCGTAATGATATACCATTGCTTCGCAATGGATAAAAAACTCGTTCCCTATGGAACGAGTTTTTTGAGTCGGTCGGTAAGCCGAGTTCTGTCGTGGACGGTCATCTATCTCGACGTGGGATTGCTCCCACCGCTCAAGCCGCTTTTCGTGGCACATCGGGCAAATGTATAGCCACACTTAGCGTTGCTCCGAATAGGGTTTACAGGGTTTCGACGTTCCCGTGAAACCGGTGAGCTCTTACCTCGCCTT
>JAZSLF010000029.1:0-6598 GCA_045535205.1 Eubacteriales bacterium | reverse complement strand
GGGGAAAACTTTTATAAAAGTTTTCCCCATACCCCTTTCAAAATTTTTAAACGGGGTAAAGGGAAAGCTATTCTGTCGGAATATGATTAACGGCGGCATTTTGCTAAGGTGAAAAAACCAAGGCAAATTTGCCGCCGTTATTTTATTGTGGTCGGGTTCTTATTGTGTATACAACAAGGTTCCGGGGCACCCACCCGCAATTTTTAATTGCGTTTGGTAGGTCGGGTTATTATGACAAAGTATTTTCATATTCAAAATACAATTCTTCAATAGGAACTTTCAAAACCTTTGAAATGTAGTATATCTCTAAATCTGTTGCCTGTCTCAGTTGTCCTTCAAGTTTTGAATAACTTGTTGGATTTATATCAAGTCCTGCCGCTTGCAGCTTAGCAATAAAATCTGTTTGTTTAATATTTTGAGATAGACGAATTCTCTCTATACAACGGCCAACAACATTCGCTGTACCGTAGGCTTTTGAACGAGTTTTCATGCCACCATAACTCCTTTTTTTGAAATTATAGCATTGACACCTCTTGACATAATTCCAAATTGGAATTATAATTAAAATAATTCTATTTTGGAATTAAAAGAGGGGTGTCTCATGAAAAGAGCATTTTATATTTTCATTCTTGTTGTTATATCGTTTATTATAATCTCCTGTCAAAAAAACTGTTCTCACCAATGGGCAGAAGCTACTGTAGATGCTCCAAAAACCTGTAGCATATGCGGTCTTACAGATGGAGACAAGCTAATAAAAAGACCTAACATTATTGGAATTGATGAAACGTCTGCTAAAAACATTCTCATCTCCAAAGGTATAATCCCCAAGATCAAATACGGATACTCAGATGAACAAGAACAAAATCTTGTTTACGATGTAAAGCCTCGCATTGGGATTGGTATAAAGGAAGATGACGTGGTAATAGTCTTTGTTTCTTTAGGACCTGAATATTATCAACTAAACAATGCGGTTGGTATAATAGAGGATATTGACGGAATTGAACCGTTTGACTGGGATAAAGGAACAAAAAAATTTTCTACTCCTTATATAAAGGAAGGTTTTCTTTACATTGATATATCCTTACGCTGCACATCACAATGCAATTTATCATTCTATAAAGATTTCGGAACGGCATCTGTTAAAGCTGAATATGAAAAAACCGTACCGATTGAAGTATTATACAAATCCGAAGTTATCAACAACAACGGTGAATTAACAGAGTTCACGTTAAAGATACCGTTAAACGACCTTGACGAAGATACTCCAACAAACATATACACAGAGTTTTATTTCTTAGTAAACGAGGAAATCAAAGCCTTCAAAGCAAGTTTTGATTTATCTTGGTAAACACATTTAATATAAATAACGGCGGCATTTTGCTAAGGTGAAAAAAACCAAAGCAAATTTGCCGCCTTTTTTTAATAAAAGGTCAATTATCCCAAAAATCCGTCTGTTATCCCAAATCGTTGAATGATGATTTGATGTTATATTATACTAAAATTATAGGTGCTATTAAGAAACAATCGCTCTGAATTTGACATACATTGAACTTAATGGTAGAATTATATAAAGTTACAGGAAAGGAGATCACTAATGTTTAATATAGTTTTGTGTGACGATAATAAAGAGTTTCTGTCTATGTTTAAAAGCTTAGTAAATAAGCACTTTCAGGAGTTTTCAGATGATGCATTTGTATATAAAATCGGAGCTTGTTTGGAAAACGGTACGGATTTGTTGGAGTATGCTAAAAATAACAAAATTGACGTTTTGTTTTTAGATATAGATATGCCTCAAATAACAGGATTTGAAAGTGCAAAAATTATAAGTCGTGAATATAGCGAAACGTTAATCGTTTTTATGTCTGCATATGATAATTTTGTATATGAATCATTCGACTATCTTCCCTTTGCTTACATGAGAAAAGAAAAAATCGCTGAGGATCTTCCCAAGGTTACTTATAGAATCAAGGACAAGCTTTTAGAAAAAAGTATGTATATTACACTGTCAACGACGCACAAACAAACAAATAACCAAATAAAAGTAAACTCAAGAGACATTCTCTTTTTTGAAAGCAGAAAGAATTATTATGTGGCTTACCTTACAAGCGGCGTGCAATACTTATGCAGAGGGACAATAACAAATCTCGAAAATGAAGTCAGATCCCTCGGCTTTTTCAGAACACATTCCGCTTTCCTTGTAAATCTTGAGCATGCTGACCGCGTATCAAATGATGGAAGTATACTGATCGGGAATAACGAAATTCCGGTTGCACAAAAAAGATCCAAAGAGTTTAAAAAAGCATTTTTGGAATATACAAGGAGGCGTATGGGCTTATGATAGCGTTGATCTTTGAGATATTTGCAACCTTTGCAGATACAATGATGCTTGTCTGGTTTGTCACTAAAATTTTAGGTGCATCATTACGTGAAAAGCCTTGGACCATTTTTATTCCTATAGCACAATTCTCGGTTCAGATCTTTTTTGATCATATCATGCCCGGATTCAGCTTGTTGCCAATGATGATAATGCTGCTTTTTGTGTTTGCTTTTGCGATGGTTTTATCCCCAAAAACAGTATGGTGGAATGCTTTAACTGCTATTGCGTATATTTCATTAATGATGCTTGTCAGCACCTTTTTATACTCCATATTTTCTTTTTTAATAGAGAATATGGCTGAAATACTGCAAGGGTCTAACACTAAAGTTCGTATTCTTTATCTTAGTATCGCTAAACTATTATTGTTTTTTGTTTACAAGCTTGTATTGGTTCTTTTCAAAAAGGACAGAAGCATTGAAACACCGAGTGCGATAATGTCACTAATATTGACCTTCAGTACTATTATAGCTCTTTCTGCAATTATGAACATTTCAGCTATAGTGGTAACGGATGATATAAATATACCCGTTTTGGTACTTGCATTCTCTTTGCTTGCAGGAAACATTGTACTTTACCTGTTTATATATCAAATTCAGAAGCTTCAAAGAAGCAAATATGAATTAAAGCTTATGAATGAGCGAATTGCACATGAAGCAAAGCAAGCGGAAGAAGCAAATACTATTTGGAACAATATACGCAAGGTAAGGCATGATTTAAAAAATCATTTTTCAGTTATACGAGGCTATGCAGAACGAGGAGAAAACGATGCCTGTCTCGACTATTTAAACAGTATTCAGCAAACTGTTGAGAGCATGGGCACATTGATTCGTTCCGGCAATTCAGTAATTGATTATATGATTAATTCCAAGCTTTCGGTGCTTGAGGGAGTCGAGGTTGTGATCTCGGGATATGTGGGAAGCTTTTACGATATATCCGATGCCGACATGGTATGTATTCTCGGTAACATACTTGACAATGCGGTAGAAGCTGTGGTTAAAACCGGCAAAGAGAAAAGAATAGAGCTGTATTTTTCAAAGATCAACAAGAACAGACTTATAATCTGCAAAAATACGGTTGACGCTCCCGTACTGAAGAACAACAAACATCTTTTATCGACTAAGACAAACAAAGAAGCTCACGGTATCGGCCATCAGATCGTGGAAGCAACAGTGAAAAAGTACGGCGGCCTCGTTGACTATTTTGAAGAAGACGGCTTTTTCGGAATAGAGATCTCACTCCCCGAACCAATTCAGAATAAATAAAAATATATAACGTTAAAGGGCTGTAAAAACTAACGTCAGTTTTTACAGCCCTTTCTAAACTGCGTTTTTATATCATATTTCTTCTTTATAGTCAGGTTAAGGGGGTGTAATTTAGTTTTTTTAATTTTTCCCCTCGTTAACTGCCGTTTTTCGCTTATTTTACGTTAAATCTGATGATTCTATAGAAAAGCCTCATAAAGTGAGTTTTCAAAATTCAGCCAAGAGCGGCGGCTGTACCGATAGCTTGGGATCCCATATTGAAAAACGGTCCTGAAATGACGGCCCGTTTTTACTTTTTTAATATTAATTATCCCAAAAGCTGTGATTTATCCCAAATCCTTGAACAATAACCTATCGTCATATTATACTGAAATTATATGAATAGCGTTTAATACTTGCTCATATTATGTGGCTATTTGACAAAAGAATTAAAAGATGATACTATTAACAAAAATAGTATTTTAGAGAAGGAAAAGTATATGTTGAAAATTTGTGTCTGCGATGATAGTGTTGATTTCATCAACGTGTTTTCTAAGCAATTAAAAAGTTTATGTAAAAAATATTTTTCCCAAAATACTGAATATGATATTTGCGGGATATTCAACAGTGCACAGGAAGTCCTTGATTATATGAATAAATCAAGAATTGATATTTTGTTTTTAGATATAGATATGCCCGAGATAAACGGATTTAAATTATCAAAGCTTGTAACGAATATTAACCCTGATATTATGATCGTTTATGTTTCGGGACATGACCATTATGTTTTTGAAGTTTTTGAGTTTTCTCCGTTCGCCTATTTGCGAAAAACAAAAATATCGGAGGATCTACCCGGAATTCTTATGCGGATTGATGAACAGGCACTTCGCAGAAATGTACGCTTGGAGCTTGAGTCAATTTACGGTCATGTTTCTGTTGCTGTTAAAGATATTTTATATATAAGCTCTGACAGGAATTATTACATAGTAAAAACCCTCAGCGGTAAAGAAATCAGATGCAGAGGTTCTCTTACAAGTGTTGAGGAGAAGCTGAAAGGGTGTGATTTCTTTAGAGTTCATGCTGCATATATTGTAAATTTAGAATATATACAATCGGTGGGTGATAAAGAATTAAAAGTCGGGGAATGTAATGAAGCTATTCCCATATCCCAAAGAAAACTATCTGCCTTCAGAAAAGGATATGCAACGTTTGTTATAAGGAGATTTAATATATGATATATTCAATTGCAGAAATATTGGCAACTATGACAGATACAATTTTTTTGTTATGGTATGTTCCTAATTTTCTTGATACAAAGTTTTATCAAAGGAAAAACTTGAAATTTTTGATTTTCCCTGTAATGCTTTTGTTTTTTGAATTGAGTGCGGATTATCTTATGCCCGGATTTGATTTGGCAGAAATGATGATTCACATTGGAATTGCACTAACGTATTCATTATTGATAAGCGGCGGCAAGATATTTCGGGCAATAATAGCTACAACAAGCTACATATTGGCAATTATGATGGTAGGCAGCGTTGTTTTTATGGTCGTTTCCTGGTTTATGGGCGACAAGGCGCAGGCTTTTCAAGGAACAAATTCAATTGCACGGGTTGTTTATCTTGTTATATGCAAAACGGTAGAATATTTCATATACAGAATTTTTCTGTTTGTTTTTCATAAGGATGGGAAAACAAATAAAATCAACGTAATATTCTTTTCTACATATATGTTGCTTATTGTGGGAGGACTCGGTGCGATTATGACAATTGCACTTGACGATCATAACGGAAATCTTACTGTTCCGATCACAGTCATATTGTTAATTCTTGCACTATCTGTTTTTTTCGTATTCTTTTTTGTACACGGACTTTTAAAAAGCCAAAAATTTGAATATGAATATAAATTTATCGAAGAAAAAATTGAATCTGAAAAAAAGATTCTTGAAGAATCAAATAAAGTGTGGGAGAACCTTAATAAACTCCGACATGATTTGAAAAATCATTTGACGATAATAGACGGCAAGCTTAAAGAAGGCGATGTGAATTTTTGCGAAAAATATGTTGAAGAAATATATTCGCAAATAGATGATATGGGTGATGTAGTTCACACAGGAAATGAAATAGTTGACCACTTGGTTAGTTCTAAGCTTTATAAAGATAGTACGGTAAAAATAAAAATATCCGGTAATGCCGGAATTTTAGACGATTTACCGGACATAGATATTGTTGGTGTAATTGGAAATCTAATCGATAATGCTTTGGAAGCGGTAGCTAAAATTGATGATGACAGGGAGAGATTTATAGAATTATACTTTTTGACGAGAAATAAAACACGCATTGTTTTATGTAAAAATACAGTTAGATCGCCCGTACTTGAAAATAACAAAAACCTCATATCAACTAAAAAAGGGGTTGGTCACGGATACGGGCAGAAAATTATAAGCTCAATAGTTCAAAAATACGGCGGATTTATTGAGTATAGTGATGAAAACGGAATGTTTTGTGTACAGATCATATTTCCGGTATAATAATGATTTATAGAAAAAGTGTATTAGACAATTGTCTAATACACTTTTTCTCAGGTTTATTCATTTATCACTTTTTATGTGCATTATCCCATATCGTTGACACAAGATATGAAAACACATACAATTAAATCATACAATTAATACCATATCAGCTTCCTACCAAAACCATATTAATTATCCCACACGACCGTTTATTGTCCCAAATCGTTGAACTATGAACTGCCTTTATATTATACTGAGTTTACAGAGGGATTTGTTTACATCTTTGTATTACTCATAACTATGGTCGTGGTAAACAGGTTGTCCTCGCATTTGAATACAACGTCGCCATCGTATTTCTTTGCGATCTGTTTCATGCTCAGCACACCGAAGCCGTGGCGCTCTGCGTTTTCCTTTTTGGTGATAAGGTTTTTAACGTCTACGTTGTCCTTTACGGGATTTTTAATAAGT
>JAZSLF010000088.1:0-4846 GCA_045535205.1 Eubacteriales bacterium | reverse complement strand
ATAAGAACTTATCTCTTGGAGAACTGGGAAGCACGACGAGCTGCTTTGAGACCGTACTTCTTTCTTTCCTTCATTCTGGGGTCACGTGTGAGGAAGCCTGCCTTCTTGAGTGCGGGACGATATGTTTCGTCTGCGAGAAGGAGAGCACGAGCAACGCCGTGACGGATAGCACCTGCCTGACCGGAGAAGCCGCCGCCGTTTACGTTTGCTACGATGTCAAACTTACCCATTGTGCCTGTTACGCCGAAGGGCTGGTTGATAACGAGCTTGAGTGTTTCAAGACCGAAGTAATCGTCAATGTCACGACCGTTAATGGTGATTGTACCTGTACCGGGGAAAAGACGAACTCTTGCTACAGAACTTTTTCTTCTGCCTGTGCCGTAGAAATAAGGCTTTGCACTTGTATACATTGTTTATATCCGTCCTTTCTTACATTTTTACTTCGTATGCGATAGGCTGCTGAGCTGCGTGCTTGTGAGCGTCGCCGCTGTAAACTCTGAGACGAGTGATAGCCTTACGACCGATGGAGTTGTGGGGAAGCATACCCTTAACTGCGAGTTCAACTGCAAATTCGGGACGCTTTGCCATGAGTTCCTTGTACTGTACGGACTTGAGACCGCCGATGTAACCGGAATGACGATAGTAGAATTTCTGTTCGAGCTTCTTACCTGTGAGAACTGCCTTGTCAGCGTTGATGATGATTACGAAATCACCGCAGTCAACGTGAGGAGTAAATTCAGGGTTGATCTTACCACGAAGGATAGCAGCAGCGGCAGCAGCAGTCTTACCGAGGGGCTTGCCTGCAGCGTCGATGATGTACCACTTGCGGTTTAAGGATTCGCTCTTTGCCATGAATGTAGACATAGATTTTTCCTCCGCTATAATAGCATTAAGTTTAATTTTTTAGCAGGATGATTATAACACAACACGGAGGGACTGTCAATAGGTTTTCGCAAAAAAAATATAAAAATTTAAAATAGCATAGAGAAAGCTTTTGTTTTCTCTTGAAATCTCATTTTTTCTCGTTTTTTTAAGATGATTTTGATGTAAAATTTTTTGGCGTTTTTTTATTTATATTGCACTAAAATAAAAGAAAATCGCTTTTTTACGTCAAAGTCTCTTCTTGCCGACTCTCACGTCTTCGTCTTCGATAAGGGTGTAATAGCCGCCCCTGAGAACTTTCAGAAGCTGTTCGTTTGTTTTGATCTCAAAGTCGGTAAGAATGCCGCCTGCGGGGAAATGGTTGTCATCGTGATGGTCTGTACCTGACGTGTATATTCTGCCGGGATAATTCTTGGCATATGCCTTTGCAGCCTCATTGGCACTATTTTGGTCGGGGTGTCCGTTGTAGATCTCCCAGCCGTCAACACACCATGGGAAAATTATATGCTGATTACATCTGAATGGGTGTGCCTGAATTGTGATAATATCCTGCCAGGTGTTATCGTGGAATGTGAAAACGTCTGTATCATAAAGATTTTCGTGACTTAATAAAAATTCTTCGGTGAGTCCGTAGAGAACGTAATCGTTGTTGTGTTCGGGAAAACGTATTTCTGCACCTAAAAGGATGTTAAGTCTGCCTTCGGCTGCCTTTTTCAGCTTTCTGTAGCCTTCAATGAAAAATTCAGCCTTTTCACGCCATGAGCCGTCGGGAACGGCGGTGTCCATAACGTATTTTGAAAGATGGTTTGTAAGCACTACGGTGCTGTAGCCGTATCTGACATATTTTTCAACAATGTTTTCGGCGGGCTCGTTTGAGCAGGGGCTGACCTCTCTGCTGTGACAATGGAGCTCCGTTTTATATTTTTTGTATTCCATACTTCTACTTCCTTTCTTTATTATTAAGTATACTTCTTTTTGCTTTTTCTGTCAAATTAATTTATATATTATTTGTTGACATGAGGTTTATTTGATGATACAATACCTTTTGTAAATTAATAAGGAGGTATTTATATGAAAGAACTCATTCAAACAATAAAGCAGTTTTTAACAACAAGCGTTATGGATGTTTGTGTTAAGATAGCTGTGGCTCTTGTTATTCTTGTTGTCGGTCTTTGGATAGTAAAGGCTGTGATGAAGCGTTTCAAGAAAGGTAAGCTTATAAACAAGGTAAATCCTGCGGCGAGAGGATTTTTCTGCAGTGCTCTTGACGTTGTGCTTAAAGGCGTGGTTATTATTTCCGCTTGTACATACGTTGGTATTCCCATGGCATCTGTTGTAGCCGTTCTCGGTTCTGCAGGTGTGGCTATCGGTCTTGCTCTTCAGGGCGGTCTTTCCAATATTGCAGGCGGCGTTATGCTTATAGTTACAAGACCCTTTGAAATTGGTGATTTTGTAACTGTAGCAGGTCAGGACGGAACTGTTGAAGCTGTAGGTATCTACTATACAACACTTGTTACTCCCGATAACAAAAAAGTTGTTATTCCCAATGGCAGTGTAACAAGCTCTGCTATCGTGAATTATTCAAGCAATGGTACAAGACGTCTTGACTTTGATTTCAGCGTTGATTATTCTTCCGACATTGATACGGTCAAAAAGATACTTATGGACGTTGCAAAGTCAAATTCGCTTGTTATGAAAGATCCTGCGCCCGTTGTTTACCTTACGGAGCACGCAGACTCCGCAATCAAATTTGCTCTTCGTGTCTGGGTTAAAGGCGATGACTATTGGACTGTAAAGTTTGACACAATGGAAAAGGT
Source organism: Eubacteriales bacterium (assembly GCA_045535205.1). Lineage (GTDB taxonomy): Bacteria > Bacillota > Clostridia > Oscillospirales > CAG-272 > RUG14199. The sequence goes on along the minus strand of JAZSLF010000088.1, from coordinate 2,147 downwards.
CAAGCATGAGTTTGATAAGGCGGGTATTTCCATTCCTTTCCCTCAGCTCGATGTACACGTTAATAATAAGTAATTAATAGCAAATGAAGGCTCCGTTTTACGAGGAGCCTTCTTTCTTTTATATCAGATCGGAAATAGTTTGACTTTCAATGTAAGGACCGTTCCACAAAACAGAGAGTTGTTTTTTTCTTATAAAACGTCCTCTTTGACGGAGAGAAAGGAATACTTTAATCAGAGTCTTGCCGTTTTCTTCATTAATATTATAGGAAACGTAGTATTTTGTAAATTCGGGCAGATTTCCGCCTTTACAGTATTCTTTTATCAATGAAAGAAGCTTTTCAAAATAATTGTTTATCTCTGAACTGTGCTTATCCTCATTGTCGAAGTGCGGGTATTCTATGTGCCATAGATTTCCGCTGTCGAGCTTTCTTACCAAATTCATGTTTTCCTCCTATGAAATTAAAATGTTAATGGGTAATTTGAAATTACTTGCAAAATAGAACAAAACAATGTATACTAATAGAAACGTTAACGTTTCGGAGGTAAGAATGACCGATAACAGATCCCCTGCAGCAAACAGAATAAGACCGGAGAGCTTTGACGACATGGTAGGTCAGGTGCATCTTGTGGGTAAAAACGGTGTCCTTCGCCGTCTTTCTGCTTCGGGCAGACTTACAAGCATGATATTTTTCGGCCCTCCCGGTACAGGTAAGACGACCTGTGCACGTATTCTTGCTAAAAATTCCGGTATGGAAATGCGTCATCTCAATGCCACTACAGCCTCGCTTTCCGATGTGAGAGAGGTCGCCGCAGAGGCTGACGGACTATTCGGGGAAAACGGAATTTTGCTCTATCTTGACGAAATACAGTATTTTAATAAAAAGCAGCAGCAGTCCCTTCTTGAATATCTTGAGGACGGAAGAATTACGCTTATTGCTTCAACTACCGAAAATCCCTATTACTATGTATATGATGCTCTTTTGTCAAGATGTTCTGTTTTTGAATTTAAGAGCGTAAGTGATAAGGAGCTTTTTCCTTATCTTAAAAGGATACTCCCGAAGCTTGCCGAAGGGTATGAGGCTGATGATAAGGCCCTTGAATATATCGCAAGATGTGCCGCAGGAGACGTGAGACGTTCCGTTACTATGCTTGAGGGTGCGGTAACCTATCTTAAAGGTGCGAAGGAAACGTATATCGACCTTGAAACAGTAAAAAAATTCACTCCCGGAGTTATGGCGGGAGTCTTTGATGCCGACGGAGACGTTCATTATAATCTTTTGTCGGCTCTTCAGAAATCCATCAGAGGCTCCGACCCCGATGCCGCCGTGTTCTATCTTGCAAAGCTTCTTGAGGGAGGGGATCTTATATCTCCCTGCCGCAGACTTATGGTAATAGCTTCGGAGGATATAGGGGCGGCTTATCCCATGGCGGCTGTTGTTACACGCTCATGTGTTGAAAGTGCCAAGGAGCTGGGGCTTCCCGAAGCGGCGATACCTCTCGCAAACGCTACGGTCATGCTTGCCACCTCCCCCAAGTCCAACAGCGCATATCTTGCACTTCACGGTGCACAGGACGATATAAGGGCGGGAAAGGGAACAGAGGTTCCCACTCATCTTAAAAGTCCTTTGTTCAAGGGATATAAGTATCCTCATGATTTTGATAACCACTACGTGCCTCAGCAGTATCTTCCCGATGATCTGAAAGACAGAAAATATTATAAATTCGGAGATAACAAGACAGAAACGGCGGCGGCACAGTATTGGGAAAAAATAAAAGGGAAAAAATAAAAAAACTTTTAAAAACCTCTTGACATTACAAATCTTGTGTGATATTATACCTATGTTATCCAAAGACAGCAGGTTTCAGTAAAAGCTTCGCTTTCCTGCCGAGGAAGACATGATACGGTATTTATGTATTACAGGTCTTTTTCGGCTACGAAAAATCCCTTTTTTGATACTTGCAAAAATTTCGCATAGGAGGAATTTGAAATGCCCAGTGTAAAGGTATTAGAGCAGAAGAAAGCCATCGTTGACGATCTCGCTGAAAAGTTTGGTAAGGCAGGGTCCGGTGTGCTCGTAAAATATCAGGGTATTACTGTTGAACAGGACACAAAGCTTCGTGCAAGTCTGCGTGAAGCAGGTGTTGGA
>JAZSLF010000035.1:0-10632 GCA_045535205.1 Eubacteriales bacterium | reverse complement strand
TTCAATCATATCACAGTTGAAGTAGTCATAAGCCATTACGGAACAGCCTATAGGGCAAACGCCGATTGTGTCATTTTCGATACCCATCTCGTCAATAACTTCAGCAACAAGTCTGTGAACTATGCCGTGAGTACAGCCGGGACAGTAATGGAGTCTGGCGTCTGTAAGGCTTTTGGGTTTTTCAAATACTACCATCAGTTTTTACCTCCCTGTGCGTTTTTTATAGCCTCAAGCACCTGTTCGGGTGTGGGTATCATACCGCCCGAACGGTTGCAAAGTGTTACGGGCTTTTTACATTCTGTTGCAAGCTTTATATCTTCTATCATCTGACCCATTGAAAGCTCAACGCTTATGAATGCATTGACCTTGTCGGCAGCTTCTTTGAGAGGAGCTGTGGGGAAGGGCCATACGGTGATGGGACGGATAAGACCGACCTTGATACCTTCTTTTCTTGCCTGAACTACAGCGTTTCTTGAAACTCTTGCGGCAATACCGTAAGCAACAACGCAGTATTCGGCATCTTCCATCATGAAGCTTTCGTACATAACTTCATTTTCTTCGATGGTGCGGTACTTTTCGTATCTTTCAAAGTTTGTTTTTTCAAGCTCGTCGGGAACGAGATAGAGTGAATTGATTATGTTGTGAGGACGGGCGCACTTTGTACCTGTAACTGCCCAAGGCTTTTCCGTTTCGTCTACGGGCTTTTCTTCGGGAAGGACGACAGGTTCCATCATCTGACCCATAGTACCGTCAGCAAGAAGCATAACGGGCATACGGTATTTATCCGCAAGGTCAAATGCGTGGGAAGTGAGGTCAGCCATTTCCTGAACTGAAGAGGGGGTAAGAACGATAAGGTGATAGTCACCGTGTCCGCCGCCCTTTGTAGCCTGGAAATAGTCGGACTGTGAGGGCTGGATTCCGCCGAGACCGGGGCCGCCTCTCTGAACGTTTACGATAAGTGCGGGAAGGTCAGCGCCTGCGATATATGAAATACCCTCTTGCTTAAGGGATACTCCTGGGCTGGACGACGATGTCATTACTCGTTTGCCCGTACCGGCAACACCGTAAACCATGTTTATAGCGGAAATTTCGCTTCCAGCCTGCAAAAAACAGCCGTTTATTTTGGGCATTCTTTTTGCCATATAAGCTGCAAGCTCGGTCTGGGGAGTGATGGGATAACCGAAATAATGACGGCAGCCTGCTCGAATGGCCGCTTCGGCAATTGCTTCGTTGCCTTTCATAAGAACTTTTTCAGACATTGTTTTCACCTCACTTTTCAACTGTTATAACGCAGTCGGGACACATGGTAGCGCAGAAAGCGCAGCCGATGCACTTTTCCTGATCTGTTATTTCTGCAGGGGAGTGACCCTGTTTGTTTATTTTATTTTTAGCTATTGCAATAATACCTTTGGGACAAGCTCCGACACACAGAGCACAGCCTTTGCAAAGGTCGGTTGCAAATGTAACCTTAGCCATTTTTATTTCTCCTTTATGATATTATATCGAAGTATTTTTCCTGGAGCGTAAGCGGGAAAATGTTGTCTCCCCTTACCTTGCCTTCAAGAAAATCGGGAATACAGGTGAATATGACGGGAAGAGCTGAAAGCTCTGAGAGCTTTTCGGCCTCACCGAAAGAGGACTCAACAGTTTCAGCCGTCGTGTCAGGTCCTAAATTTGAGTTGTTGACGATGGCAGTGAATTTAATACCGCAAGCGGCTTCTATCTCTCTCATGACCTCAAGAGCATCTTCAGATTTTCTTGTGAGAGGACGGTGGAAGTTTACCACATAGCACATCTCAAAGTTGTTTTCTTCAATTATGGAGGGTGCGTATCTGCCGAGGGCATAGGCGCCTCTGTCATCACCGCCCACATCAAGAACACCTGAAATCTCCTTATTCTGAATTACGCCGTACATTTCGGCAGGAAGTGCGGGAAGGTCAACGTTTGTGTTGGCAAAAGCGGGAGAGATAAGCTGAATACCCGCTTCTTCAAGTACGTGAAGGCTGTCCTTTGTTCTGAAATAGGGATTGACAATATCCATATCCGCTATTCTGACAGCCATGCCGCATTTTTTCATGTGTAGGGCAAAGTTTACGGCAATATTGGTCTTTCCGCTGCCGTAGTGTCCTGCAAAAATGTATAGTCTTTTGAAGCTTTTATCAGCCATTGCAAACTTCAACACACCAACCGAATGTGTCTTCCGCCTTGCCCCACTGAATACCTGTAAGGTTGTCGTAAAGCTTCTGTGTAAGTTCTCCTATCTGATTGTTTGAAACAGTATATTCCTTTCCGTTGTAGAAAAGATGACCGATGGGAGATACAACTGCCGCAGTACCTGTGCCCCATGCTTCTTCAAGAGTTCCGTTTTCACAAGCTTCAAAGAGCTCATCAATGGAGAAAGCTCTTTCTTCAACGGTGTAGCCCCAAGCTTTAAGAAGCTCGATGCAGGACTTTCTTGTAATACCGGGAAGGATAGACCCCTGAAGTGCGGGAGTGATTATCTTGCCGTCAACCTTGAACATTACGTTCATAGCTCCGACTTCTTCTATGTACTTTCTTTCAACGCCGTCAAGCCAGAGAACCTGAGTGTAGCCGTTTTCTTCTGCGCGTTTGCCCGCTCTGAGACTTGCCGCATAGTTACCGCCGCACTTTGCGAAGCCTGTGCCGCCGCGAACCGCACGAACGTCTTCGGATTCAATTGCAATTTTAACGGGGTTGATTCCCTCTGCATAATAAGCACCTACAGGTGAGCAGATAACTACAAAGGTAGCTTCCTTAACTGCGTGAACCCCAAGGTGAGGGTCGTTACCGTACATGAAGGGTCTGAGGTAAAGGGAAGTTCCTTCGGAATGAGGAACCCAGTCCTTTTCTATTTCAACAATAGTTTTCAGAATGTCAAGACAGCCTTCTTCGTCAAGGAGGGGAAGACAGAGTCTTTCTGCGCTGTTGTTGAGACGCTTGATGTTTTCCATAGGTCTGAAAAGACGTATCTTGCCGTCAGCGGCACGATAAGCCTTCATACCTTCAAAGATCTCCGCACCGTAGTGAAGAACCGTAGATGCGGGGTGAATGGGAATGGGAGCGAAGGGAACAATTCTTCCGTTGTACCATCCCTTGTCTGTGCTGTAGTCCATAATAAACATATGGTCTGTGAAAATTTTGCCAAATCCCAATTTGGATTCGTCAACAGGGCGTGCCTTAGGCGCGTCGGTCTTAGTGATTGAAATTTCGTATTTCATGCCTATTTCTCCCTTGTATATAATGTATATAAATTAATGAATGATTAGTAGTTTAGGAGGATTTTCGACCGAAGGCGAAAATCTTCATTTTCTCTTATCTTTTCTCTCTTATCTCTTCTCTGAAACAAGCTTTATCAAAGCTTGTTTCTCTGTATTTTTCCGCTTACCGTTTTGGGCAGCTCGTCTCTGAATACAACAACTCTCGGATATTTATAGGGAGCCGTGTGTTCCTTGACGTAATTCTGTATTTCTTTTTTGAGCTCTTCCGTAGGCTCTGTACCCTTGGTAAGAACGATACTTGCTTTAACTATCTGACCGCGAACCTCGTCGGGAACTGCGGAAACACCGCATTCGAGAACGTAGGGAAGCTCCATGATAACGCTTTCAATTTCAAAGGGACCGATGCGGTAGCCCGATGACTTGATAACGTCGTCAACTCTGCCTACGTACCAGAAGAAGCCGTCTTCATCGCGCCAAGCAACGTCGCCTGTGTGGTAATATCCGTCGTGAATAGCTTCGTCTGTCTTTTCTCTGTCGTTGTAGTATTCCTTGAAAAGTCCGCAGGGAGCACCTTTTTTGAGGTTTATAACGATCTCACCCGATTCACCTGTTGCAACGGGATTCCCATCGCTGTCAATAAGCTCAACATCGTAGATGGGGGCAGGCTTGCCCATTGAACCTATCTTGTGGGCAGCACCTGTCATGTTGCCGATTATCATGGTGCTTTCGGTCTGACCGAAGCCTTCGAGTATCTGAAGACCCGTAGCCTTTTCAAATTGGCGGTAAACTTCGGGGTTGAGTGCTTCGCCCGCTGTAGTCATGTGCTGAACACTTGAAAAATCGTATTTTGAAATGTCCTGCTTTATCATCATACGGAGCATTGTGGGAGGAGCACAGAAGGTGGTGATGTTGTGCTTTGCAAACATGGGAAGTATCTTTGCCGCATCAAATCTGTCAAAGTCGTAAACGAAGGTTGCCGCTTCGCACAGCCATTGACCGTAGAGCTTACCCCACATAGCCTTCGCCCAGCCTGTGTCGGAAATTGTAAAGTGAAGTCCGTCGGGGTCAACGTTGTGCCAATACTTTGCCGTATGGAAGTGACCGAGAGCGTACTTGTAACTGTGAACTGCGATCTTGGGATATCCTGACGTGCCCGATGTGAAATACATTATCATCGTATCGTCACCGCCGGGGGCATCGTAGGGCTTCTTGTAGTGAGTGCTGTAAAGAGTATATTCCTCGTCGAAGCTTCTCCAGCCTTCTCTTGTGCCGTTAACAATAAGCTTGTTTACAACTTCGGGACAGTTTGCTGCGGCAATATCTACCTGTTCTGCGCTGTCGCCGTCGGCGGTACATATTACCGTGTTGATACCTGCAGACTTGAAACGGTATTCGAAGTCGTGGGCAAGAAGCTGGTTTGTTGCGGGAATAGCAACTGCGCCAAGCTTGTTGAGACCGAGAATTGCAAACCAGAACTGATAGTGTCTCTTGAGAACGAGCATTACTCTGTCACCCTTCTTGATGCCGAGACTCTTGAAATAGTTTGCGCATTGGTTAGAGGCGCGCTTCATATCCTTGAAGGTGAAGTTTCTTTCGGTGCCGTCTTTGGATATATGGAGCATAGCTCTCTTTTCGGGCTCTTTCTTTGCCATTTCGTCAACGAGGTCGAAAGCAAAGTTGAAGTGCTCCGTATTTTTGAATTTAATGGACAGAGGGGTTCCGTTTTCGTTTTCTGTAATATCTATGTACTTTTTATATATTCTGTCCTTGTCATCTCTGTGAAGGGCTTTCTTTTCGGGAATAGCCTTTGCGCTTGTAAGTTCGGGAATGGGAGCGCCCGTAGGATTGAGAACTATTGCATAGAAAATGCAGTCGTGACCCTTTACCGCCATCATACCGTGAGGTGTTGAGGAGTCAAAATAAATGCTGTCGCCGGGGCCGAGTATTTCTCTGTGTTCGCCTATCTGAACAAGAAGGTGTCCTTCGATTATGATGTCAAGCTCCTGACCGTCATGGCTTGTAAGCTCAATGTCCTTGTTTTGAGCACTTTCATCGTAAACACTTCTTACGTACAGCGGCTCTGCAATTCTGTTTTGAAAAGCATATGCTAAATTGTAGTATGTCATACCGTGTGCATTTGCAATTTCCTGACCTGCACCTGCTCTTGTCACCGTAAAGGATTTAAGGGTAGGGCTGTAGCCTTCGATAATATCGGTGACGTTTACACCGAATACTGTAGCACAGCGGTATATAAATGCGAAGTTCAGGTCTTCCATGCCTTCTTCGCAGCGAAGATATTCATCAAGGGGAATATCAGTAAGTCTCGCCATTTCCTCGGGACTGATATTTTCGATTTCACGGAGCTCTTTGATTCGAGCTGCCATGCCTCTTATTTTGAGGTCAAGTCCTGTAATTTGTTCCATATCATTCTCCTTTAAGGGACGAAAAAAGCACCCGTCCCAAAGATTGTGACTTTGAGACGAGTGCTGTAACAGTCACCCGCGGTACCACTCAAATTGCAGTAGATACTGCCACTCAGACCCTGACAGGTCGTATGCATTCACGCAGCAATAACGGAAAGGTTCTAATAACTTGAAAAGCGTTCTTCCTTCCGGCTCTGAAGCTACAAACATAAAAACAATATTCCATGGCTTGCACCAACCGCCACTTCTCTGCAGGTCATATTTTTATGCACTCTTCGTCGATGCCTTTAATATTATAAGGTATTTTATCACAAAATATTGCGACTGTCAATATATTAATGTGGATTTTTGCTAAAAGGAAAAATCTACATTAAAATGAATAATGAATAATTGAGGAGGATTTTCGCCCAAAGGCGTAACTCTACCTTTTCTCTTCTCTCTTCTCTTTTATCTCTTCTCTGAAACAAGCTTTATCAAAGCTTGTTTCTCTGTATTTTTCCGCTTATAGTCTTAGGCAGCTCGTCTCTGAATACAACAACTCTCGGATATTTGTAGGGAGCCGTGTGTTCCTTGACGTAATTTTGAATTTCTTTTTTAAGCTCTTCCGTAGGTTCCGTACCCTTGGTAAGAACGATACTTGCCTTTACTATCTGACCTCTTACTTCATCGGGAACTGCGGAAACACCGCATTCGAGAACGTAGGGAAGCTCCATGATAACGCTTTCAATTTCAAAGGGACCGATGCGGTAGCCCGATGACTTGATAACGTCGTCAACTCTGCCCACGTACCAGAAGAAGCCGTCTTCGTCACGCCATGCAACGTCGCCTGTGTGATAGTAGCCGTCGTGCATGACCTCGTCTGTCTTTTCCTGATTTCTGTAGTAACCCCGGAACAGACCGCAGGGTACCTTTTCGCTTATCTTTACAACTATCTCGCCCGATTCACCGTCGGGAACGGGATTTCCGTCAGCATCAAGAATATCCACATCATAAAGGGGAACAGGTTTACCCATTGAACCCAGCTTGTGAGAGCCGCCCACAAGATTTGCAATGGTGAGAGTCAGCTCAGTCTGACCGAAGCCTTCCATTATCTGAAGACCCGTAGCCTTTTCAAACTGCAGGTAAACTTCGGGGTTGAGTGCTTCGCCGGCTGTAGTCATGTGAACGATGGAGGACAGATCGTATTTGGAAATATCCTCTTTTATCAGCATACGGAGCATGGTGGGCGGAGCACAGAAGGTCGTGATATTGTATTTTGCAAACATGGGGAGAATTTCGGATGCTGAGAAGCGGTCGAAGTCGTATGTGAATACTGCTCCTTCGCACAGCCATTGTCCGTAGAGCTTACCCCAGAGAGCCTTACCCCAGCCTGTGTCGGAGATGGTGAAGTGCAGGCCGTGTTCTGATACGCCATGCCAATATTTTGCCGTGATGTAATGTCCGAGTGCATATTTATAATCGTGAGCCGCTATCTTGGGATAGCCTGTTGTGCCCGATGTGAAGAACATCAGCATGAGATCTTTGCCGCAGGGAGAGCTTTCGTCTCTGTAGAAGTGGGCGCTGTAGAGAGGATATTCCTCGTCAAAGCTTCTGAAGCCTTCTCTTGTCCCGTTTGCGATAAGCTTAAGCTTGAGGTCGGGAGAGGTCTTTTCTGCCAACTCTATCTGTCTTGCAACGTCACCGTCCGCAGTACAGATAACAGCACTTACGCCTGCCGCATTGAAGCGGTATTCAAAGTCGTGGGCAACAAGCTGATTTGTTGCGGGGATAGCAATAGCACCCAATTTGTGAAGACCAAGGATAGCAAACCAGAACTGATAGTGTCTCTTGAGAACGAGCATTACTCTGTCGCCCTTCTTGATGCCGAGACTCTTGAAATAGTTTGCACACTGGTTGGAGGCACGCTTCATGTCATTGAAAGAAAATCTTCTTTCTGTTCCGTCCTTGGAAATATGGATCATCGCAGTCTTATCGGGAGACTTCTTTGCGATCTCGTCAACAACGTCGAATGCAAAGTTGAAGCTGTCTTCATTTTGGAAGTCGATTTTTGTAAGGTATCCGTTTTCGTCTTCTTCAGTTATGATAAACTTTTCGGAAACAAGAGGCTTCTTTTCGTGACTTCCGGGTATAAGAGTCTTGCGAACGGCGGTTTCAGCTTCTTCTTCTCCGGGAAGAACAACTGCCACAAACAGACATTCCTTGCCGTCAACGGCGATCATTCCGTGAGGTGTTGAGGAATTGTAGTAAATACTGTCTCCTTCGCTGAGGTACTCAACATTGTCACCAACCTGCACCTTGAGTCTGCCGCTGAGCACGTAGTCAAATTCCTGACCGGAGTGCTTTGCAAGCTGAATGGGCCTGTCAAGAAGCTCTTCCTTATATTCATATTTAACGTAATAAGGCTCAGCGATCTTTTTTCTGAACATGGGAGCCATGTGGCGAATTTCAATGCCGTCCTCCTTGGCTGTTTCCTGCCCCTGACCCTTTCTTGTAATCGTATATGAAGAAAGCTTCGCAGTATTACCTTCGATAAGTTCTGTAATATCAATACCGAAGGCGAGGGCGCACTTGTGAATAAAGGAGAAGGGAAGATCTGTTCTTCCTTGTTCCAATTCTTCGTACTGTGCTTCGGAAACTTCGGTTTTTATCGCCATTTCGGAAGCTGTAAATCCCATGATGTCACGCATTTCTCTTATACGTGCGGCGATCTCTGCAAGCTGTGTCATTGTTTTCTGTTCAGACATTTTTGTTTCTCCTTTTCAAAAAGAATATGTGTTTTTGGAAAAACCTGAGAGTTCATTGATAAAACAAAAGACCCGTCTCAAGTTTTTTCTTGAGACGAGCCGAAATAAACAAACTATTTCCGTACCCGCGGTACCACTCAAATTGCAGTATAAACTGCCACTCAGACTCTGAATAAAGCCTTATGCATTAACGCAGCAATCACGAAAGGCGCTACTGACCTAAAAGGCGTTCGTACCTTCAGCTCGGAAGTGATAAGAAAAGAGCGTTTCGCTGTCGGGCTCACACCTTATCCCGACTCTCTGAGAGCTACCTCGCTGTTTCCGTCTTCGTCACAGCTTTTAATATTAACTTGTGTATGATTATAGCACCGCCTGTTCGGTTTGTCAATAGGTAATGCGGAATTTTTTTACCCATTGTGCAAAATGATGAAAAGCAAGTGCGTTTTAAAGAAGAATGTGAATTAAAACTGTCAGAGAGGATCTTGATATAAAGCAAAAAGATCTTGCGGAGTATTTACACATAAGACAAAACACGTATTCCCAATATGAGAACGGACAAAGGCAGATACCTATAGAGATGCTGATAAAGCTGGCGAGATATTATGACACATCCGTGGATTATCTTCTGGGACTTACAGACGTAAAAAAACCGTATCCAAGAATTTAGAATTTCCTTACTTCATTAGCAGTATAAATTCAGATTAATTATTAAGCCTCCGGATGCAGCTGCATTCGGGGGCTTGTTAAAAAGATTTTGCCACGCCTTTTTCAAAAAAGTGCGAAAACAGGGGTGCGAGTCGCTCCTGTTTTTCTTCTTAAAATTCAGTCTGTGAGCTCTCTAAGCTTTTCATTATTTACAATTATTCTGCTCGGAGTTGGATTTTTTGCGATTATAATGATCTTTTCTTCTCCGTTTATTGTGGCATAGTATCTGTAGTTGCTATATGACACGTAATACTCGTACAAAAAACGCAGCCCTATGTATTTGTATCCTCCGCAACCCGTCGAGACCACAGAGACATCATCATAAGTCAGATCCTCATTTGGATATGCGGAGTTCAGAATACCTAATGCCATTATAGTGTCATAGCCCTCCCAATTATCGTCATATTCTTTAAGGGAATATCTGCGAAATACGCTGCCAAATCCTTCTTCGTATGTTACCTCCGGATATTCAGAAGTTATTTCAAGAAAGGAATCAAAATAGGAATGTTCACAGTCAAGAACAACTCCTACGGTAGACGAATAATTTTCAGAATTATCATAGTAAGAAAAAACTTCTTCAATAGTAAAGCTTGAAAGATCATATCCTAAAAGCTCCGATAATTCTTCCTTATCAGATACTATTCTGAAATGGTTGCCCATTAAGAATAAAACACATAGGATAAATAAAACTGATGCCGAAGCAATTAATAACAATTTAAATCCCTTTTTTACCATTTTTCAACCTCCTTTAATGTTTTAGTTGTTAAAAAATAGGGTAGGGAACGGTTAGTGCTCATATTCTGTGTTCATGTTTCCTGTGTTCTCTTGCTTATAATAATTCAATTTGAAAAATCAATTTATCAAAATTGGTTTCAAATCCAACATCATTACATTTATAAGTAATAATATTATTGTTGTTTTCAATTAACATGCCGCTATAACCGCCCAGAGATCTTACTCCGCCGGGTCTCCCCCCGACCGACTCCCCTAAATCATATATATTGTATACGCTTAGAAGTCCTTTTTTTGAAACACATTTAATATGCACTTTTTTAGGGCATGTGGTTTCCCAAATGTGGAAACTTTTGTTCTTTTGGGAATTTATTTCAATATACCCTTCACCTGCATCAATTGCCAAGCGTACACCTTGAACATATTTGCTATTGGTTGATATAAAGGAGAAAAGCAATTCTTGTTCTTCTTTTATATTAAGAACATCCCATAAGACAACCTCTTGATCGGGAAAACATTCGTTATATAATCTTTTTGTTCCAATTTCGTACTTCATTATTTACTCTCCTTGATTTTTAATTACGGTCTGGGACCGGTATAATGTCTAAACTTATCAATAGCATCATGCTCCCAAGGCCATACAATCATGTGACGGTTCCTTGATTGATGCATGCCTTTTTATTGTCTTTTAGTTTATTGTATCATTTGGATAGTTATTTGTCAACGCATAAGAAAAGAGGGCTGATTTCTCAGCCCTCTAAATTGTTTTAATCAGCAAGAACACATAGT
>JAZSLF010000146.1:0-32395 GCA_045535205.1 Eubacteriales bacterium | reverse complement strand
TACATAATGACTTTTTGCAGCTTATCCTTGACGTCGGCTTTATTCCCGCCCTTTTGTTTATAGCCGCTGTTATCAAGAGCTTTTTCTCAAAAAAGACTCCTGCGGCGAAAAAGATAATGATCTTGATTTTTTCTGCCCACGCCTGCTTTGACTTCGACCTGCAATTCATCGCAATATTTATGCTGTTCATTGTGCTTCTTGACACTCATTCGGGTAAAAAGATAATTCTTAGAAATCCTTATCCTCTCGGTATAACTATTTCCCTTTTATCTGTAATTTCCGTTTATTTTGCCCTCGCCTTCGGTCTTATGTCTTTAGGCTTCAATGAAGCATCTGCCAAGATCTACAAGTCAAACACACAAAATGATACCGTTCTTCTCACAGCGGCAGACACCGTTGAACAAATGGACAGTATTGCAAGCAGAATTATAAACAGAAACAAGAACGTATCAGTAGCCTACAGTGCAAAAGCGAGAGTCTATTATTCAAAAGGTGACTTCGGCAAGGTCATGGAATACAAAGAAAAAGTATTTGACATAGCTCCTCTTGTTTACGAAGAATATGAAGAATACTGCTCCATGCTCATAACGGGAATTTCCCTCTATGAGCAGGCAGGAGACACTGCAAGTGCCGACATTTGCAGGCGTGAGCTTATAAACTGCCGTGACAGACTCTCGGCAAACAGAGAGCTGCTCAGCCGTGAGGGTCAAATGATAAAAGACCAACCCGTGTTTGAACTGCCTGATGATGTACTGAACTATATTGAAATAACGGAGGCCTATTTTGAAAATTAACAAGATCATTTCGGTAATACTTTTGCTGACATTGGCTCTGTGTTCCATTGCCGCTTGTACCCCAAAGGAATATGCCGTTATTCTTGACAGAAACGGAAACGTTATGTGTCACGTCACCTCTTTTGACAGGGGTGTTTCCGATGCCGCTGACCCCTATTTGAACGCATACGTTGATATTGTTAAAGATGAAGCTTGCAAAATCGTCGCCGCACAAAACGGAATTGACACAAAGGAAGCACAGAAATACATTTTAAACAGTCTTCTTGCCATAAATACGTGTTTTGATCCGTTGGCATACGAACAGCTGAAAACGGCTGGGGAAAACGAGCTTATGACAGAATGCAGCGTGGCTCTTTCTGCAACTGCCACAGACGGAAAGCTCCTTGCGGTATTCAGCAAAAGCCTGTCAGACAAATATGTAAATTTAGCAACAGAAAAGACAGCTCCTTATTCTGCAATAAAGCCGCTCAGCGTATATGCCCCTGCCATAGACGGCGGAACGATAAGCTGGGCTACAATGACGGAGGATTCTCCCATAAAGCAGATTACTGATGAAAACGGAGCTGTTCGTGATTGGCCTTCAAATGCAAGCGGAACTTACACCATGACAGATACTACACTTGAATCAGCTATCAAGCAGTCTCTCAATACTGTTGCAGTTAAAACACTTCTTGATTACGGTGTCAGCGAGTCAGTCAGCTTTTTGGAAAGCAGGTTTTCAATTGACCTCACGTATGAAAAAGACATTATGACGGCATACGGCGAAGACGAAATCCTTTCCGCTATTGCTCTCGGCTATCTCAGCGAGGGTGTTTCTCCCGTTGATATGTCAGGATATTATCAGATATTTGCAAATGAAGGAAGATACACCGAACCTTATACCGTTATGAGCATCACCGCGGCTGACGGTGAGGAATTATACAATGAAAACAAGCTTTCAAGCTATTATCCGAAAAGAAACGTTCAGATTATTGACAGCACTACAGCCTATATTATAAACCGACTTCTTCAGACTGTTACAGACCCTGATGCTACAGGAAGCAAGGCTTACGTTTCCGGACTTAAAACAGCCGCAAAAACAGGAACAGGAACAAATTATGAAGGCAACTGGTTTGTAGGCGTTACCCCCTCCTTCTGTATAAGCGTGTGGCACGATGACGGTATTATGAAAAACAGAACTGCGGAGATATTCAAAATTGCCGCAGACGGCTTCCCCGTTATTGAAGGAGCCGAAAGCAAAACGGATTTCCCTCCTTGTCCCGATGTTATCGAGGAGGATTTCTGTAAGGAAAGCGGTCTTATTGCAAGTCGCAGCTGCAGAGAAACGGAGCGTGGTTATTTTAACAGAAAACAGCTCCCCGAAAGATGTAGCTGTCACTAATAACAATATCTGATTTAGAAAACACCCCCGAAGCCATTGGCACGTTTTATCCGTAAGGATGTCGTGCTGACAGCTCGGGGGTGTTCTGTATTCAATTATATATCTTATTCAACAATTACGATACCGCCGTCTTTTACGATTATTTTCATTCCGTCCTTGACGTATTCAAGAAATTCATCACCGAGTCCGTCGATAACGGGCATAGTAACGCCGTCAACCCATACGTCAGCAAGAACTGCACCTGCAGCCGCAAGAGAGTCGATATGATTTGCAAAAAGCATACAAGCAGGATTTTTCTTCATGGCACAAGCACAGTACAGAACGAGACCGCCTGTTGTTGAACCGATGGTCTGAGGCAAACAAAGTGCCTTGTTTATAAGAGGTTTTCCGTGAAGCTCGCTGTTGTTCTGGTCACCGCACTTAACGTCCTTGTCACCGAACTGAAGTGCCATCTGGAATGATGCAAGTGTGTTGAAGCCCTGCTTCGTTACAACTGCTTCTGCCGTAACTTCACCGGGAGTAACTACTCTGCCTTGAAACTGTTTCATCTTTATTTACCTCCTTTTGCGATTATTTCAAGAAGCTCATCGTCTCTGTAATATCTCGCACTTGTGTATGTGCGAAGCTTATTTGAAGACGTGATAACGGGCATGGTCTTACAAAGAGGATTGTTCATATACATAAGAGGACAAATGTATGAGGTTATAACGCCTGTTGCCTTGAGTCTATCCTTATATTCCGTTTTGTTGAAGGCTTCGAGGACCTTGGGAGCTGCCGTAAATACTGTGGGGATAAGCACTTTTTTATTTCCGCTTTCCTTGAGTGCCTTTTCGATATTTACAGTCCAGTCCTTGAGCTGCTGAAGTGAAAGGTGAGGACAGCCAACGAAGCAAAGCTTAGGCTTAGCTTCTGCCTTCTTCCAGATAACAGGATAATTCTTCTGTACTCTTTCAAGCTCTGCATCGTCGATAATATATTCCTTTGCACCCTCTGCAATAAGCTTTTCGCCAAGCTCTACAGCTTCGGGAGTAAGATTTGCAATATGATAAAGACCGACTGCTCCGTTGGAGGCTGTTGCGGCACCGAAGTCTTTAAGGTATGAACAAGTGCTGTCGTTAAGCTCTGTTCCTATCCACTTATCAAGACCGACTACATAAGGCACGTCTTCCATTACCTTCATGCCGATAGCCGAGCCGAGCAGCTGTGCTTCGGGCTTCTTAGTGGTCTGAACCTTAACTACCCATGTTGCCTTTCTTCCCTCATCGGTAAGAAGTCCGAAATAGGGCACGTAGCCTACGATAGAGCCCATAATATCGATAATACCGGAGTTTCTGTTACAACGAGCACCTAAAACGGAGTTCGCATAAACAACCGCACTTGATTCCGCCCATGAAAGAATTTCTCCCTTTTGAGGCTTATTACCTACCTGATCCATATAACAGGTGCAGGTAAATGCATTGTCATCTATAAGGCCGAGCTCTTTGAGCTGTTTTTCATAAAAGTCCTGCTTTGTGTACATGAACTTATTGAAAACAAAGTTCTGGAGAAAGCTTGCGGGAACGTTTTTATCAATAGGTCTTGGGTCAACTGAGAATTTCTGTCCCGACATGACTCCTGCATCGAGAAGCTGCTGCATAAGGTCATATACGGGAGACATAACTTTAAGTCCGAATGACGTTACAAGATGATTGTATTTTGATGTGATGGGGACAAGCTTTTCAGCTTCAAAGGCTTCGCCGTACATGACCATGGTCTTCATGACCTTCGCCATCGTTTCGCCCTTTTCGCCGTTGAGTATAGCCTGCTGTTCTTTTGTAAGTATCACGGTAAATTCCTCCTTAAAGCTTCATTGCAACATCCCACGCCTGCCATATAACAGTACGGAGATTTCCGACCTTATCGGCATCGCCTACGATGTGTACGTTCTTCTTTTTCTTTGCTATGGGGGCAGGGTTATAGCCTACCGAAAGGATAACGCTGTCCGCGTTTATCTTGAAGGATCTTCCTTCTTTATCTTTGACTGTTACACCGTCATTATGAATTTCGGAAAGTGACGTTTCAAGATGTACAGGTACTTTATTCGTTTCAAAGAAATCACGGAGATAGCTTGTGTTTGCAAGGCAGATGCCGGGTGTCGTAACAAGGTCATCCTGCATTTCAACGATAACAGGCTTTTTGCCGTTCAGATAAAGCTCGTAAGCTATTTCTCACCCTGTAAGACCGCCGCCTACTACAACAACGTTATTTCCTGTTTCTTTATTGCCGAGAAGGAAGTCAACAGCTTCAATTGCCATATCAGCACCCTTTACGGGAATTTTCTTTGCTGTAGCACCTGTTGCGATGATAACTTCATCTGCGCCGAGGCTTTCTATATCCTTGACTTCCGTATTCATTTTTACGGTGATCGAAGGATATTTCTGAATCTCTCTTTCGTACCAAGCAATAAGTGCTCTGTCCTTTTCCTTGAACGAAGGAGCTGCTGCGGCAATAAATACACCGCCGAGCTTATCACTCTTTTCATAGAGAGTCACCTTATGTCCTCTCTTTGCACAGACGATTGCCGCTTCCATACCACCGATGCCGCCGCCGACAACTGCGATATTCTTCTGCTTCTTTGCGGGTTTGATGCCGTACTTTTTCGACTGCATTGTCAAAGGATTGAGTGCACAGCGAGCAAGCCCCATAGTATCCTTGAGATCCTGAGTGTTTGCGTGACCTTTTGAGGATGAGAAATTGAAGCAGCCTGCGTGACAGCAGATACAAGGCTTGATGTCTTCAATTCTGTCTTCGATTATCTTTGTTATCCATTCGGGATCCACAAGGAACTGACGGGCAACACCGACACCGTCGATCCTGCCTTCTGCAACAGCAGCCGCACCGACCTCAGCATCCATTCTGCCTGCACAAACAACGGGAATATCAACAAATTTCTTTATATGGGCAACGTCTTCAAGGTTGCAGTTTTCGGGCATATACATCGGGGGATGTGCCCAGTACCATGAGTCATATGTGCCATTATCGGCATTGAGCATATCATAGCCTGCATTCTGAAGATACTTTGCAGCCTTTTCGGATTCAGCCATGCCTCTGCCCACTTCGGTGTATTCTTCTCCAGGCATAGCACCTTTACAGAAGCCCTTCATTTTGGACTCTACGGAATAACGGAGAGAAACAGGGAAATCCTTACCGCAGGACTCCTTAATAGCCTTTACTACCTCTGCGGCAAAGCGGTAACGGTTTTCAAAGCTTCCACCGTAATCGTCTGTTCTTTTATTGAAAAATTCAATTGCAAACTGGTCAAGAAGGTATCCTTCGTGAACAGCGTGCACCTCTACACCGTCAACACCTGCATCACGGCAGAGCTTTGCTGTTTTGGCAAATGCTTCAATGATCTCATGGATCTGTTCAACTGTCATTTCGGGACAAATAATATCATGTGCCCAACGTGAAGGCTGAGGTGACGGACTTGCAAGCTCATGTGAAGTATCAATAATAGGCTTAACAAGAGCACGGGTGAATTTATTCTTATGGAGAGGAGCCACAAGCTCTGTGATAGCCCAGCTTCTGCCCATGCCTGCCGTGAGCTGTACAAACAGCTTTGCCCCTGTCTTATGTATTTCATCCATGAACTCTTTCAGTTCTTCAAACATTTTGGGATTCTGCCAGAGCCATTTGCCCCAGAACGTATCACGGAGAGGAGCAATACCGGGAATGATAAGTCCTACGTTATTGTTTGCACGTTCAAGAAACAGTTTAGCCGCTTCTTTATCGAAATGACAACCGCCCAGCTCAAACCAGCCAAACAAAGACGTGCCGCCCATGGGACACATTACTATTCTGTTTTTGATCTCAACGTTTCCTATTTTCCAAGGTGTAAATAACGCCTCGTACTTGGGGTTCATTTTTTCCATAGGAAAAAACTCCTTTCAAGTGTAAAACTAATAATTTGCTATAATATATTATACTTTATAATTATGAATATTTCTATATTACATAAGTACTTTAATATTGACAAAAAAGAACCTCAGACACAAAAACTGAGGCACTCTTTTATAATTTGATATTCTTATATATTCTCAGCTTATCGATATTATCGGAGCAAACAGAAAATATATATTCTTCCGAGCATAGCTCTGCCTTACCGGTATAAATGTCACCCTCTGCCACAAGGCTTTTGGGAGCAAATGCAGAGGCGTTCAAGGCTTTGAATATACTTTCCTTCTCTGTCCATTTTCTGAGCAAATACGGGGCTCTATACTCCTCCTCAAGTTGTAAAAATTCTGCATATTCATCAGATGCAAGAATTTTCTCGGCAAGCCTTTCGTTCTTCACGGACGAAGTATTCTCAATATCGACTCCCACCGGTGCTTTTGATACTGCAACGGCAAGAGCATTATCGGAATGAGACAGGGATACAAAGTAATTTCCAACGCACCATTTACCGCTTTCATTTTTCTTAACGGTAAGGTTCGAGAGTTCTTTGCCAAAAGTACGCCGAACGGCATATTCCAAAAGCTTCCAAACGTAATAACGCTGTCTTTTCAAAAGCTCATTTGCCGTTTCCTTTACATAGCTTTCTCTTTCGGCAGGACAAAGCTCACCGTCAGGCTCTTTTTCTGGAAGTGCGGCTATATAGACGTCAACAATGGGAATGTTTCTGAAAAAAGATCTGACGTCTTCTGTCTGCGAACAGTAGCTTTTTCCAAAAGCACATTCATAGGCGAAATGCTCACAATTGTTATACAGAATACTGTAGCCCTTTTCTCCCAGTCTCGACCTTGCGGTCTTTACAGTTTCATCGGGGGTCCGCTTTTCTTGCAGCTCTTTTTCGTCATAGAGACCAACCTCAACTTCGCCTCCGTCAGCAAAGCCTTCAAGATCAGTCGTACATACCTCAATGTCGCTTTCCTTTACCGAAAGACGAAGCATGGGAGCAAGACCGAACTGTATTATCTCACCGTCATCAGCGTATATGCCGTAGTGATGAAACACACCTGACTTTACCCTTATTATATCACCGTACTCTGCTTTTTTACGTGACCAATTCATTATGATTTTTTATTTTCGATATAATCGACAACGTCACCGACTGTCTTAAAGTCGGAAGCTCCGACGTCATCAAAACGAATATCGAAAAATTCTTCAATGGCAATTACAACGTAAAGTATTCCAACCGAGGAAAGCCCAAGCTCCGAAAAGAGCTGTGTATCATCTGTTATCGCATCAAGGTCGACACTTGTGTTTCGCATCGCCATTTTAAATATATCCTTGAGCTTTTCAAGTATTTCATTTCTCGTATCCATATTATTTCCTCAAGATCTTCATACTGGGTGAACGGGCAAAGTCGGAGTCCCTTATCACCACTTTATTTATTCTCATATAAGAAGGCAGCTTTGAGTTCACCTCTGAAACGATTGCGTTCATGCAGGAGGACACGTCTTCAATTCCCTTCTGCTGAAGGATCGCTGTTCTGGGAAGTATCTCTATTGCGAGGGTCTCGCACTCACCTGTACTGTCGGCATAAACGAGACAGTCGCAGATCTCATCTTTAGCGTAAAAATATGCTTCTATTTCGGCAGGTGATATATTTTCACCGTTTGAAAGAACGATGATCTCTTTAATTCTTCCCGTTATATAGAGAAAGCCTTCATCGTCAATTCTGACAAGATCTCCTGTCTTAAAGTATCCGTCTTCGGAATAAGCTGTATCATTCTCCTCTCCGTCAACGTAGCCGTCCATCATATTGATACCCTTGAGCCAAAGCTCGCCGTCAACTACCTTATAGTCCATTCCTCCGTAAATAAGTCCCACAGAGTCGGGCTTTTTAAGAGCCTCGGGATTTCCGCTTACAAGGTTGGCACTTTCCGTAAGTCCGTATCCGGGAAGAAGAAGTATTCCGAGCTTATCATACTCCGTTACAAGATAAGGTGCAACATTTGCCGCCCCGCAGATTATCCATTTAAGATCTTCTCCGAGCATATTCCTTCCGAACTGCTTTGAAAGGCTGAGTGCCATCTCTGCAAGTGCGGGAACAAGTACCATAATTGTAGGCTTGAACACAGCTATATCACGGAACATATCTTTATTATTCCTGCAGATAAAGAGACTGCTGCCCGTATAAAGTGATGTGAGAAGATTTCTGATAAGTCCGAAAACGTGAGTGAGAGGAAGAACGAGAAAATATCTCTGTTCAAAAACCTCTGAAAGACCGTAGCAGCCGTTCTTAACACCTGTAAGAACTGCTCTGTGCGAAAGCTTTGCGCCCTTGCTCTTGCCTGTAGTTCCGCCCGTGAAAAGAATGCTGCAAAGACTTTCTGCGGGTGCATATACCGCTTCAATGGCTTTATCTCCTTCTGCTGCTCCGTCAACAAGAGGAAGTGCAGGGCTTTTAGCCTTTACTATCCCCAGATTATCTTCAAGACTTTTGCCGTAAACGAGGGCAGAAAGACCGAACTTTATTGAACAGCCGAAAACCGTCATATCGTTAAGCTGAGGCGGAAGAAGAACGGCAACAGCACCCATTGTTGTAATCGCAAGGTATGACTTTACAAAATCTATACAGTTGGGCATATAGATACCTACAAGACTTCCCTGTTTTACGCCGTTTTCGGAAAGAACTCCCCTGAAAGCCGCCACTTTTTTATCAAGCTCTTTGTAAGTATATGTATTTCCATCGACAACAATAGCAACATTATCTGCATAATTTCTCACGCTGTTTTCCCACATTTCAGAAATACAGGAATAATCAACTATTTTTCCAAATGTTACTTCATCGGTATATTTTTTAAAAATGCTGTTGTCTGTCATATTAATCTCCATAATTCCTTTTTACATTATTATTGTAAAAATCTTTTAGTTCAATTTCTCTTTGCCGTATTCTTTCACTTACCGCATTTATATCATCAACTGACGGAACGAGACCGCACATTTCCGAAACGTTTATGGGATCTCCGATTATGACTGCTCTCGGACAGTACCATTTTTCACGTTTTGCTTGAAAAACAGGAAGTATCGGCACCTTAGCCCTATGTGCCATAAGAACCATTCCCGATTTAAAGGGTGCAATATCCGTCTCATCTCCGTGATTTACGTTACCTTCAGGGAACATAAGCAGGGGTTTTGCTGCCTTCAACGTATCGACCGCATCGTGAAATGCACTCATACTGAAATTATCCTTATCCACCTCTATACAATGCATTTTTGAAAAAAACAGCTTCTTGATGTGTGTATTAAGAAGATCCTTGGTTGCCAATGAATAGAGCCTTCTTCTGAAGAACACACAAAGCATTAAAATAACGTCTGTAAAAGTAGTATGATTTACGGATATTATAACTCCGCCCTTTATATTATGTGATTTTTTATCACCCACGTGATATACTTTAGGTCTCATAATGAGAGTTGCGGGCAATACTCCCGTATACTTTATAAAATCATAAAGCAAGTGATAATTGAAATACTTTTTAAAATAATTGACTTCGGTCTTTGAAGCCTTTTCTTTTACTGTGTTCAAAGGTATTCTCCTTTTAGAGCAAATACTAAATAATTATACCATTTTCCGCAAAAAAATTCAAGATGTAACAGGAAGAATATCTGTTCAGCTGCAAAACGCCGAAATTATTCATTATTCATCAGCGAAGCGACTTCATAATAATGAAAAATGAATAGTACAAAACAAAAAGCCTGCCGATAAAAATCGACAGGTTTTTGCTTTGGTGCGAGAGACGGGACTTGAACCCGTACAGTGTGAACTACACGCCCCTCAAACGTGCGCGTCTGCCAGTTCCGCCACTCTCGCATTTTATTGTATGGTCTCTTGACCACGAATAGAAGTATACATCATTTTTCGGGGTTTGTCAATACTAAAATTGATTTTTTTTAAAGTTTTTTCGTTTTTTTATTTTTATCATTATTTCAGCTTACTTTAGTTGAAAATTCATCGATGGGAAGCCGGGCTTACCTGGGCTTCCCATCCGAAAAAACCATATCAAAAGCTCTGAGAAATGAGAATTCCAATTCCAACAAAGTATAAAATATAGAGTCCAAGGAAAACCGTCATTACTATACCACCGATAAGGCCACCTTTGGCAAGATGCTTTCCGACTTTTGCTTTGCCGTTTACCTGCCCCATGTAATTTATGTATTCTTGAACCTTTTTATTTGCCTTAGCCGCAAAAACAATTCCCATAAAGCTTGCAAGAAAGCTGCAGGCAAAAGCAACGCTCATGATACCCCATTTGAGAATATCATTTGCAAGCTGTTCTATATACTTATTATATGAGCTCTGCTGTGTAGGCTGCTGATAATACATCGGCTGTTGAACAGGCTCCTGAGGCTGAGCAGGTGTTGTCTGTGCTCCGCAATAAGGACAAATCCCGGAGGGATCATCTGTCCAGTTGTTGCAATTGTAACAGTAATTCATTTTGTATCTCCTTTTAAGTTATTATAGTGTTTCGGAAAACAGTCCGGTAACAAACTGAACTACTTCCCTATCATATTTTTCTTTATTATTTACTCTGACAAGGGAGTGGGCCCCTTTATCGAAGTATACAAGCTTCTTTTTATTGCTTAAACACCTGTCATAAAGCTTTTTCGCATTTTCAGGCGTTGAATAAGTATCTTTTTTACTCTGGAGCATTAAAATCGGTTTTTCAAGCTTATCTATAACGTCGATGGGCCCCTTCATCATGGAATGTCCCGTATACTTTTTCATCCAGAAATCAACACAACCGAGAAGAAAGGGGAAATTCTTCTTTCTTTCGATAATATGATTTTTTACGGATTCTGCGAAATTTATAAACATTCCTTCCGTAACAATTCCCTTGATACATTCTGTGCCTTCAGGAGATACAGATGCATACACTCCTGCTGCGGCACCGATACATATACCGTGAAAGACTACGGAATTAATACCCTTCTCTTCATGAAGAAATCTGACCCACGCAAGTGCGTCGCCGCTTTCTTCAAAGCCAACCGTGTTGTATTCACCGTCGCTTTCACCGTGTGAACGGGGATCGACAACAAGCACACTCAAGCCAAGCTGCGAGTAGGGCCCCGCAAAATAATATCCGTAACGAAGGCTTTCGGTTCTGCCGGAGAGGACCATAACGCACTTGTCTGTGCCGAAATCATAAAACTCACCGTAAAGATTGAGTCCATTATTTACTATATGAACATCCTGCTTTTTATCAAGATTGGCTTTATGCCAAGCCATGCCCTCGTCATCCATATGCTGATGCTCATAATCATCAAATGAAACATGGCGTCCCCAATCGTCTTTACTTTGGCGTTTAAGAGTAAGAGTATATATTTTATATCCGGCAAAAAACATGGCATAAAAATAAAAACCTATCCCCGACAGAATAAATCCGCCGAGCAGAAAATATAAAAATGCGGGTATCATTTTTTCTTTTTTCCTTTTCTTTTTTCTCGGTCCTTTTCGATATTTTCATCAAGCTTTTCTCTGAGGAGAAGAACCTTTTCTCTGACCATATCGTTTAGTCTGTATATATCCTCTCTGGTATAATTATCCCAATCAATATATTCGGAAAGATCTATTGTTTTGCCTATTATAACGTGAAGTCTTTTGGACAATCTGTAATTACCGTCGGTTATTATGGGAATTATGGGGCATTTTGCTTCAAGTGCTATTTTAATATAGCTCGGATAAAACTTTTTTATGGTTCCGTCATCGGTATTGTGCCCCTCGGGAAAGATAAGTACAAGATTTCCCTCTTTTATCTTTTGGGCCGCAACGTTGACAAAGCGAAGGCTTCGTGTCCGTCTGTCACAGACAATTCCGCCCCAAAATTTCATACCGAATGTTATCAGAGCATTCTTAAATGCAAATTCTGAAGCCACCACATAAAGCATTCTCGGAAAAAACATAAAAACACTTTGAACATAATCCCATGGATTATAATGATTTTCGATTATCAATGCTCCGCCTTTTTTAGCTTTCACATAGTCTATTTTGTCTTCGTAATATACCTTTCTCGTGAAAAGTGCCCAGTTTACAGGATAACCTGAAATAACACCTACCCAACGAAAAAACTGAAAGAAAAAATTCATATAGTAAGCTCCCAAACTCAGTTTTCTTTTCCGATTGCCCTTATAGTTTTAGGAAGCAGGAAGGAAAGCCCGAATGCTGTCATACAGATTGCCGCAACTATAAGAGTCATATAAGGCACATTTCCGCTTTGTTTAAGGAATACGAGAATAACACCTGAAGCCAGACCCGCAGAGGCACCTTCAAAGAGTCCTTGTATCGCAAAATACATTGAAGAAGAATTTTCGTTCTCACCCTTACGCTTTGCGGCTCTGAAGGAAGGAACCGTATAAGTAACGGAGAAAAATGCCCCGATAGAGAATGAAACGATTATACTGCATCCGATTGCAAAGGGAAGCAAAAATGCTTCGGGAATAAATCTGCAAAGTCCCATAAGTGCCATTCCCAGCGAAAAAACAGCAAGGATATATCTGTAAGCAACTCCGAGACCGAATCTTTTTACTATTTTATTATAGATGATTATTGTAAAAGGAACGGGAACAAAGCAGGATGCCATAACGAAGGTCATATTAAGTCCTGCCGTTGAGAAATATTCGTTTATACCGCTGAGGAACAGCTGGAGTCCCAGGTTCATAATGAACACAACGCAAAGCCAGAAGATAAAGGGCTTGTCAGCAAAGGTAAAAGCAAGAGATTTAATGAGCGAGGGCTTATTTTCTTTTACTGCTTCTAAGTCTTCTGTCTTTTCTTCCTTGAGCATAATGAAAGGAATAAGCATTGTGAGAGACAAAGGAAGGAATATGAGAGCAACGTATTTGATATTGATACCCATGCTTACAAAAGCGGGAACCAGGGCATAACCCAGACTGAAATATACTACGTCGCAGACAGATTTTACATTTGAAAGAAGAACTATATCCTCTTCTTTTTCTGTTATTTCAGCAAACGTTGCATAGTATGTAAGCATCGTCAACGTATAGAAGCCGTAGAATATAAACAGCATAAGTGCGAACCATAACGTATTGAGAACGGTTGCACCGTTGTTGAGAGGAACGAGGAACAACAGATAGCCGATTATCATAGGAACAAAGCCTATTACGAGAGCAGGCTTTCTTCTTCCCCATTTTGTATTCAGATTGTCTGTGAAGTGTGAGAACGGAATATCAATTATACCGTCGATTATTTTTGCCGCAAGAACAAGTACCGCCCAAAGTCCCGCAACTACAAGGTCCTTATTGAGATACGTCCAGTTTTCAATGTTTTTTTCAAAGCCTCCGACTAAAAGTGCACTGCAAAGATATGACCCTACGATAAGGTTCAGCATATTGACACCGAGTCCTGAACACGCATAAAGTATAAGATGGCTCTTTTTTGTTATTTTTTTCATTTTTTCTCTTCCATGATATTCGATTTGATTTGTTTTTTATTCAAATGATATGGTAAGTTCACACGATGTATTTTCGCATTGTACAGTATAGACCTCTGCACAAATTCCGAGTTGTTCAATGGAAGAAAGTATTTCCTCCATTTGTTCATCGGTAATGCGTTTTTCGTGGAACATCGTGATAATATTTTTTCCGTACTTGCCAACAGTTTTATCAATAGTTTCCACTACTGTATCCACAAGTGTTTTTCCTATAGATATTATTTCTTTACCGGAAAATGCATAAAACTCATTTCTGCGTATCGTGCTTCCGCCGAATTCAACCGGATTTTTTCTTTTTGCTACAGATACCACAGACAGATGATTTATGGTTGCCGCAACGCTGTCAACAACCTTTCCTGTATCAGTTTCCTCGAAATCTATCGTCGGAAGTGATGCATAGCATTCTGCAATTCCTCGACTGGTGAGAACAGACACCGCCGCTTTTTTATATATTTTTTTAGCTTGAAGTGCTGTGAGCATCGAATCTGAGCTGTTGGGAAAAACAAGTATCTCATCAGTCGTTACGTTTTCAAATGCATCGATATAGTCTTTCGTGGTAGCACTTTCGTCAGTATAAATAACAACGTCTGCACCCATATCAAGAAACAGCTTCTGAACAGAACGGTCATATGCAACGGCTACGATCGAAAATTTACCTGTGCTCGCTGTAGAAGAACACATAATATTCTTGACAGTCTCCGTATGCTGAACCGTCATATTTTCAACCTTCATTGAAAGGAATTCGCCGTATCTGTGACAGAAAGCAAAAACCTCCTCGGGATTCATGGTATGAATATGTATCTTTACTTTGTCTCTGTCAAGGGTCGCAACGACGGACTCTCCCATTCCGTTAAGCTCTTTTCTGAATTCAGGAAAATCAAATTCTTCCTTGCTGTTAAGCAGCTGTATCAGCAGCTCCGTACAGTAACCGTATTCAAAGTTGCTTTCTGCATTAAAAGCAGAATAATCGACCATCGACTCTTTGACTTCAGTTTCAAAGGTTTCTATCTCTTCGCCGTCAAGATATTTTTTTATTCCTTCAAAGAAATATACTATCCCTGCACCGCCGCTGTCAACAACTCCCGCTTCCTTGAGTGCAGGCAGCAGCTCGGGGGTGTTTTCAAGAGAGGTCTTTGCGTGCACGATAAACATCGCCACCACCTCATCTATGGTCTTATTTGAGAGGTTATAGCCTTTAAGGGCGCTTGTCGCATCCTTTACAACGGTCAGCATAGTGCCTTCAACGGGAGTTGCAACTGCCTCATGAGCACATTCAACGCCTTTTTCAAGGGCTTTTACAAACAGGGATGCATCTGCCGCATCTACACCGATAAATGATTCAGAGAGACCTTTCAAGAACTGAGAAACAATGACACCTGAATTTCCTCTTGCACCGTAAATTACGGAATCCGCAAATTTTTTAGACACATCAGACAGATCTGAAATTGAGTCCTCTATTGCACTGAGTCCTTTTACAATGGTCATCACCATATTTGTTCCCGTATCACCGTCAGGTACAGGAAAAACGTTTAACTCGTTTAATATCTTACAATGCTTATTAAGATTACGTGCACCGTAATCTATCATAGCTCTGTATGAATGTCCGTTTATTCTTTCTATCATAAATTCACCTGATATTGCTGACGTTCAGCAAGTTTTTTGTGTTAAACACAATTCAGTTTACTGTATATTTGCAATTATATCGTTTATCAGAGCTTTTTCTTCACTCAAGTCTTCGCTGATAGCATCACCCAAAAAGTATACAGCTACCATTCCGGGACCTATATTGGTTCCGCAGCCGACAAAAACATCGCTGACAAACAACTTCTTAGGATTTACTTTTTCTTCAATAAGAGCTTTCAGCTTCATAGCATAAGCTTCTCTGTCGCTGTGTGAAATCAAAATATACTGTTCATCAATATTCTTGGCACATCTTGTAAGATATTCAGCCGTAACATCAAGTGCTTTATTTATTCCCTTGACTTTTGCAAGAACAGACACATAACCGTCACGGTTACAGTCTCCCATAGGCTTTACACCTGCAAAATTTCCCATAATAGCCTTTCCCATCGAAATTCTTCCTCGCCTTGCAACGACGACAAGGTCATCGATAGGTCCCATTTGATGAACTCTGTGTTTATTCTCTTCAAGCCACTCTACGACCTCATCGAAGCTTTTCCCTTCGTTTTTCATAGCTTGGGCGTACATTACAAGAATGCCGAAGGTTCCCGACATTCTGTAGGAGTCAAAGCAATAGATAGTGCTGTCAGGATACTCGGATAACACTCTGTCCCTTGCCACACAGGCAACTCCGTAGGTAGAGCTTATCTTTGATGATATTGACATACTGAGAACCTTATAACCCGCTTCAACATAACCTTTAAAAGCCTGATATGTTTCTTCGGGATTGGGCGGTGCTGTGCTTACCTGTAATTTTTTATTGGAAAGCGCCTTATAAAATTCTCCCCGTTCGATATTCGTCCAATCGAGAGTGGTTTTAAAATCCCTGCCGTCGCTGAAGTGGATATACCCCTCGAGATAATCCTCTACACCAAAATAATCTCTTATTTCCTGAGACAAGTCACAGGTCACGTCTGCTAATATAATATATTTTTCCGACATAGAGCTCAAATTTCCTTTATATAAACTTTAAATATATTTAAATCAATTCATAATATTATATCATAAACCAAACGATAATACAATCTATTTCGACAAAAAATATACTGCTAATATATGTAAAAAACATTTTCACGGTAATTTTCGATAAACATCACATCCCTTTTGTTCAGTATACTGTATAATACACTTATTTATGACAACTATAATATAAATAAAACAAGGAGGTTATTATGTGCACAGCCGCAACTTATATCAACGATAATCTGTATTTTGGAAGGACCTTTGACAACGAATTTTCTTACGGCGAAGAAATAACCGTAACCCCCAGAAACTATCCGTTTATATTCCGAAACGGGTTTAAAATAAAACAACACTCCGCAATTATAGGTATAGCCCACGTGGAAGACGAATATCCGTTGTATTACGATGCTGTGAATGAGAGTGGATTATGTATTGCCGGACTTAATTTTATCGGTAATGCATATTACAAAGAGTATGAGAACCGAAAATATTCCGTTTCGCAGTATGAGCTTGTTCCTTTTATTCTGTCGCAGTGCACCTCCGTTGAAGAAGCTGTATCCGTACTTAAAGATACAAGCATCAACGGCAACTCCTTCAGCGACAAGCTTCCTGCATCACAGCTTCATTGGATAATATCCGATAAAAAGCGTTCGATCACGGTTGAAGCTGTAAAGGAGGGGGTTAAAATATATGACAATCCGCTTGGCATTCTCACAAACAATCCGCCCTTTGAGTATCAGCTGTCAAATCTTCAAGGGTATATACACCTTTCATCAAAGGATGCCAAAAACGGTTTTTCAAAAATGATAACTCCCTGCTTTTACAGCAAAGGACTTGGTGCTTACGGCCTTCCGGGAGACCTCTCCTCGTCCTCAAGATTTGTAAGAGCTGCTTTTGTTAAAACGTGTTCTGTTTCAAAGAGAAACGAACATGACAGCGTAAACCAGTTTTTTCATATTCTAAGCTCAGTAGAACAGCAAAAAGGATGTAACGAAACCTCAGACGGAAATTATGAAACAACGATATACACATCCTGTTGTAATGCCGATGAAGGCATTTACTATTATACCACCTACGGCAACCATCAGATCGGTGCCGTTAACATGAAAAAAGAAGCTCTCGATGAAAAAAAGCTGATCAGATACCCACTCATTGAAACGGAACAAATCTTTTTTCACAACTGAACAGAAATTAATTGTGCCGTATATGGAAATCTACTTGAAATAAAAAAACATATATGCTAAAATGAATTCAATAAATTACTGTTTGAAAAGAGAAAAAACATGAGAGATTATTTTAATTTATCAAATCTTCCCATTCTTGATAACTCAAGACAGGTTCTTCAGGTCTCCAGCTTCGACAGAAAAGAAGAAAACGGAGACTGGGAAAACTTTCTTTACGAAGATAAAGACGGTTCTATGGTTCTTCTTGATGAAACGGGAAAAGGCTGTATCAAAAGCATCTGGGTCGCTGTAACGAACAATGACTGTATTCTCAATTTCTATATTGACGGAGAAGAAGAACCTCGCTATTCTTCACCTCTCAGGGCATTCTTCAACGATCCTCTTCCTGAATTTTCAGGCCCCGCAAATGAGTTTCCCGAAAGAGGACACTTTGATCTTGACGACTGTCACTGCGGCAACTGCTTTTATCCCATTCCGTTTGAAAAAGGAATAAAGGTAACTGCCAAGGGCAACACTCACTTCTACTATCATATAATGTATGAAAAGTATCATGATACAGATGTTTCCGAACACTCTGCATACGCAGAAGGCGAAAGCTTTAAGAATGCCTTTGACGGAAAGCCTGTTCCTGCAAAAAAATATACGGTAGATCAGGAATTTGTCCTCGACAACGAATACACGGAAGTGCTGACAGCAGAGGGTTCCGGTGTCATTACGGAGTTTGTTGTTGAATGCGATGAGACCACAGACCTTTCCGGTATTTTTATCGATGTATTTCTTGAAGCCTGCAATATAGCTTATATTGCCGCCCCAATTCTTCACTTTATGGTTCAGCCCCTCGGCTTCTCGCCCGTAAAGACTCTTGCGGCAGAAACAGTTATCAATGACGGCAAGGTTACAATGACCTTCCGCTTGCCCATTCCCTATTGGAAAAAAGCAAATATTGACCTTGTTAACCCTGCAAAAGACGGAACTAAGGTAACCGTAAAAATGTGCGTTGAAGAAAACGGTTATGATCCCAAGGTAACAGGTCATCTTCACGGCGATTTCAGACGTGGTGACACAGAGCTTTACGAAGACTGGCTTCTCGGTAAATTCAGCGGCAGAGGTAATGTTGTCGGCTTTGTTCAGACCTGTCTCGGCGGTCAATGGTGCGAAGGCAACGAGCATTTCTATATCAACGGTGCCGTTTGTCCTCAGATAAACGGTACGGGAACCGAGGACTTCTATCTCGGCTGTTACTGGCCCAACCACAAATATGACAGCCCTCTTGCCGGATGTGTAAATGACGTTTACGAAGAAGGGGGCAATGACCTCAGAGGTGCTGCACTCCACCGTGCAGGCTACTACAGATTCATGCACGATATGCCTATTTCCTTCTCTGACGGCATCAAGCTTGCAATTCAACACGGTGCTGTAGGTCAGACCTTCTCCAACTATACAAGTCTTGTATTCTCTTACAGACAGCCTGATGCGGCTATGACTGTAACAGACTATCTCAGTCTTGAGTCTGAAGGCTCAAAGGCTCTTCACGGTTACAGTTCAAACGGTGAAGAATATACCCTTCGTGCAAAGATCGAAGGAGAAAGAAAAGAACCTGTGCTCACAAAGACAGGTTATCTCCACACCGACTCCGAGATCACCTTCAAGGCTTCTCTGCTTACAGAAAATGACGGTATTGCAATAAGAAGACTTTTTGACAAGAGAAGATCTCCTCAGTCTGCAAAGGTTTATATTGACGGAGAGTTTGCAGGCGTATGGAAGGACGCAGGCATAAATGAGTTTGCACCCTTCGGCGACAGCGATTTCTACATACCCGCAAGCTTCACGAACGGTAAGAGCGTCATTGAAGTCAAGCTCATACCCGAAGGCTCCTTTACAGATTTTGAATATAAAATTCTTACTATAAAGAAACAGTAACATTAAAATACATCCGCCCCAAGCAATATGTTTGGGGCGGTTCTTTATATACCTCATTGTCCAATGTTTTTCACGTAAAAAAGGCAGTATTTGTTACTGCCTTTAAACACTTATTTTTCTTCAAGTCTCCAACGTGAGCAGATGATACTGCACATATCTTCATCGCCCCAAGCCTGATAGTAAAGGGTGAGAAGTGAGCCGTCAGAGAGCTCAACTGTGGAGGGGTAGCCCATATCGTGCTGATGCTCAGGCACCTGATTGTCTATTTCATAGTCTTCCGTCCACGTTTCGCCGTTATCGTAGCTTACGCACACTCTTTCCGCCATCTTACCCCAGGTTCTGCAGCTGTAAGAACATAAAAGTGCACCGCTGGAATGTATCATAAGGTGAGGAGGATAGCCGTCAACACCGATGCTCTTGGGCTTAGTCCAGGTTCTGCCGCCGTCATCGGAGAAGGTTATAAACACGGAGGATTCTTTTTCCGTGTGTGTGCGGATAGAACCGAGAAGTCTGCCGTCGGGGAGCTCGATAACATGAGGCTCATGCATTGACTCATATACCGCACCGTCTTCGCCTGCGGGAACCTCGCCTCTGAATTCCCATGTATAACCGCCGTCTGTACTTGCGTATACGTGGAGTGGTTCATAGGTGAGATATTCGGGATGCTGTTGCTTGCCCATGTAGATCAGAGTTCCGTCTTTACAAATTGAAGGACCGTGAGGACACGTTACGGGAACTGTGATACGGTCGGACCAGGTGATACCGTAATCCTCTGAAATCTTTACAAATGATGCTTCATAGCTTTTGTATCTTTCATCGCTGAAGAGCTTGAGTGCATTTGTATAACCGGCTGATACTTCAATGTCATACTTGTCAAACCATGCTCTGTTGGCTTCTGACGTTAGATGCTCCCAACGCTCAGGATGAATTTCAGTAAAGGAGCTCATGAGAAGTCTTCCGTTTCCCATATAGCAAAGACCGACGTCACGGTCATCGCAGTACGTATCATTGATAACGATCGGAGGAGACCATGTTTTTCCTTCATTAAGGCTTATGTACATACAGTTCTTTCCGCAGGGGTCAACGTGAGACATACGGAATGAGGATGCACCTGCATAAAGTACACCTCTTTCATCTTTACATACTGTGGGCCATGCACTGTATCTTGTAAAGTTTTCTTTTATGTTGCTGACACGCACTCTCTCTGTCTGAGGTTTAATTTCTCTCATACTTTTCCCTCTCATATAATTATATTTCTTTTAAAACGTATGCAGAATATGCATCAAGCACAAGCTCACAAGCCGGGGCTTCGGGCATACCCAAAGAGTTTGTATTCAATATACATTTAAACGGCTTTTCATTTCTGAAAGCATAAGGCTTATCCCTTGTGATTGCAACGATAATTCTTTCGTTTTCATCAAAACGCTCATATATAAATATATCCGTCTCTGATTTTATCAAACGGAAACAGCCTTCGGCAAAAAGCTTTTCGCTGCTTCTGACCTTACCCATTTCGGAATAAAAAGCCAAAAGCTCTTTGTTCTGAGAGCCCCAAGGATACGGACGTCTGCAGAATGGATCATGATAACCCTCAAGTCCCGCTTCATCACCGTAAAATACGGAAGGCGTTCCGTAAACCGTTGCAATTATCGTATAGGCACACTTGAGAAGCTTTACGGCTTTTTCCTTTTCTGTTTCACTTAGTCGGAGTGTTGCAAGCTCAGACGGCGTTCTGCCGTCTGACTCACCGTCACCAAGCACCGTCAGTATTCTTTCGGTATCGTGTGTTCCGAGAAAATTCATAAGAACATCGGAAACGCATTTGGGATAGTGACGGTAAACAGTTTCAAGCACGTATGCAAGGCTTTCATTGTCACCGTATTTTATAAACTGAATTACCCCGTTTCTCAGAGGATAATTCATTACGCTGTCAAGCTGATTTCCCTTGAAATATGTTCTTCTGTGACCGTAGGCTATTTTGTTCGATGCATCCTCCCATACTTCACCGAGCACAAGACCGTCGCTGTTCTGTGATTTTACGACTTTTCTGAGTTCTTTAAGAAAGCTGTCGGAAAGCTCATCGGCAACGTCAAGGCGAACACCGGAAACGCCCATTTCCATGTACTTTCTGATGACACCGTTTTCACCTAAAATATGTTCTCTGAAGCCTTCGCAGTCAGTTTTTATTCTCGGAAGGATCTCAATATTCCACCAGCACTCGTATTTGTCGGGATATTCATAAAAATTATACCAATCATAGTAAGGCGAATGCTTTGAATTGTATGCTCCTACAGAGTCATAATTACCGTATTTATTAAAATAGATACTGTCTGAGCCTGTATGGTTAAAGACTCCGTCTATAAAGAGCTTTATTCCTTTTTTATCACATTCTCTGCAAAGATGCTCTAAGGCCTCGTCACCGCCGAACATAGAATCGACAGCCATATAATTGCCCGTATCGTATTTATGGTTTGATGCCGCATCGAATATGGGACTGAGATATATGATATTTACACCGAGTGATTTAATATAATCCAGCTTTTCGGCAACGCCCCAAAGGTCTCCTCCGAAAAACTCGTTGTTTTTAAGAGGTGCACCTCTGTATTCCGCATACTGAGGAATACCGTTTTCCCAATCGGGATTGAGAATTGCACCGTCTTTGACGGAGCATTTGCCCGATGATGCAAAACGGTCGACAAAAATGTGATAGATAGTTCCCTGCTTCATAAAATCGGGCGTTTTGAAATTACTGTCGTAAAGAAGAAGCTGTCTGTCGTAAGCATCCTCGCCGCATTCAAGCTCAGTCACCATTTCGCCGCCGTACATATCTTCACCTTGTGAAGTTTTTACTGCATATTTATAATAATACAGTCCTCTTGAGGACAGCCCATATAGACTTTCCGGTGAAATTATGGCGCTGAACAGGGTCTCTTTTCCGGAATATAAAACAGGTTCAAGGGTAACTTCAAGGTATCTTTCGCCGCATTCACAATCAAGTCCGTCACAATGAATCAACATTCTGACCTCACTTACTTTCATTGATGTCGGCGTTTTTATCTCGAAACGTATCTTCCCGTCATCAGCAAAAGCACCGAAAAGCGAACAGTCCCTCTCAGTATCTCCTTTTATAAAATATTTGTATTCGTATATACTGTTATTATTACTCATTTCGATTATGCCCTATCTGTAAAAACACCGAAACGGCAAAGAGGTATTCCTCTTTGCCGGGATTAAGTTTTCGGTATCCTTATTTTACGGGTTTAATTCTCCAGATGTTTTCAGCGTATTCATTGATACTTCTGTCAGAGGCAAAGAAACCTGCTCCCGCAATATTTGCAAGAGACTTCTTCTGCCAAAGCTGACGGTTTGCATAGTCTGCTCTTATCTGTGAGGATGCTGTCATATAAGATTCAAAATCAGCAAAGCACATATAAGGATCAGATACGCCATGACTGTACATAAAGTAGTTGACAAGGTTTGAAAATCTGTTGCCGTCAAAGCCGCTGCGGAGTGCATCCATAACACCTGCAAGACGGGGACTCTTTCTGTAATAGAGGTTAGAGTCGTAGCCCTTCTTCCAGAGGTCGTCAACTTCGTCTGCCTGAAGACCGAAGATATAAATATTATCCTTACCGACGGCGTCTCTCATCTCTACGTTTGCACCGTCAAGAGTACCGATGGTGAGAGCATCGTTTATCATAAACTTCATACAGCCTGATCCGCTAGCTTCCTTACCTGCGAGAGAAAACTGTTCGCTGATGTCGGAGGAGGGCATAAGAATTTCTGCTGTACTTACATTGTAATCCTCAAGATATACAACTCTTATAATATCTCTGATCTTGGGATTCTTTTCGATTTCTTCACCGAGACTCCAGATGAGCTTAATTATATCCTTTGCAAGATAATATCCGGGTGCTGCTTTACCTCCGAAAATAAAGGTGCAGGGGGTGATATTTGCATTGGGATTTTCAAGAAGCTCGTTGTAATATGCGATTATCTTGAGAACGTTGAGGGTCTGACGCTTATACTCATGTATTCTCTTTACCTGTACATCGAATACAGATGAGGTATCAAGCTTTACGCCCTTCTTTGCAAAGAGATCTTTTGCAAATCTTTCTTTATTTGACTTTTTAATAGTATCAAGTCTTTCAAGAACGTTCGTATCCTCGGAGAATTTAAGTAACTCGGAAAGCTCTTCGGGGTTCTTTTTAAATCCTGTGCCGATGCATTCTTCAAGAAGTGACGTGAGCTCGGGATTTGAGTAGCAGAGCCAGCGTCTGTGAGCAATACCGTTTGTTACGTTTGTAAACTTATAGGGCATCGCCTTGAAGTAATCGTGGAATACCGTCTTTTTAAGAATATCGGAGTGAAGTGCAGATACACCGTTTACAGTGTGAGAAGCCGCAACGCTGAGGTTTGCCATTCTTACCTGATTATAACCGATAACGGACATTCTTGAAATTCTGTCCCAGTCACCCGGATACAAATTCCAAAGGTCCGCACAAAGACGTCTGTTGATCTCTTCCACTATTATATACACTCTGGGAAGCTTGAGTCTGAACAGGTCTATGTTCCAGCTTTCAAGTGCTTCGGGCATAACTGTGTGGTTTGTATATGACACGACTGAAGATACAACAGCCCAAGCGTTTTCCCATGAATATGAATATACGTCCATGAGTATTCTCATAAGCTCGGGGATCACAAGTGCGGGGTGCGTATCGTTGATATGGATAGAAACCTTATCTGCGAAATTATAAAGCGTACCGTATGCTGCAAGATGATCCGCAATTATGCTTTGGAGGGAAGCGGATACAAGGAAATACTGCTGACTGAGTCTGAGGAGCTTTCCTTCTTCGTGGTCATCGGAGGGATAGAGTACCTTTGAGATAAGCTCTGCATTGGTATTCTCCTGCATAGCTCTCATATACTGTCCCTGTGAAAACAGGTTCATGTTTACGTGAGAGTTGTTGTGAGCCTTCCAAAGTCTCAGGTTATTAACAGCAAGACAGTCAGAACCGGAGATCATCATATCGTAGGGTACTGCAATTACTTCATCATAGTTTTCATGAGTAACAGTAAGTCTGCCGCTTTCCCAGCTTTCATTAACGTGACCGCCGAAGCGAACTGAAAATGCTTTATCCGTTCTGGGAACGAGCCAGCCGTCGCCGTCCTTGAGCCAGTTATCAGGAAGCTCTACCTGATTTCCGTCAATTATCTTCTGCTTAAAAAGACCGTATTCGTAACAGATTGAAAATCCCGTTGCAGGATAGTCAAGAGTTGTAAGAGAGTCCATGAAGCAGGCGGCAAGTCTACCGAGACCGCCGTTACCGAGTCCGGGATCGGGCTCTCTTTGGTAAAGAGTTTCAATATCGAAGCCCATATCGTCAAGAACCTTGGCAAATTCCTTTTCTATGCCGAGATTTCTGAGATTGTTTCTGAGAGAAGGACCGATAAGAAATTCCATGCAAAGATAGTATACCTTCTTTGAACGGTTCTTTTTTATCTTTTCCTTAAACGCATATCTCTTCTGTGTAAGAATATCCTTTACGCAGAGAATTGTAGCTTTATAAATCTGTGTTTCGGTTGCTGTCTCAGGGGTTGTTGCAAAATATCCGGACAGCTTTCTTTCCAGTGCCTCTTTAATGTCGAGACACTTATCCATGTGGTTCATTTCAAAAATTCCTCAATTCCATATATTAACTGTTTAGCCCGACAGCGAATGTACGCCATCGGGCAATAGAAACAAAAGTTTCACAGCTTTGCCCGTATTGAAAGGAGCTTTATTGCACAAGTGCAACGCAAAAATTCAAACGGGCAGAGCAAAAATGTTTGTCTGTATAATGATTATTCCCTTACAGCAATGTTTTTATTTACACATTGATCTGTAAAGTTCAATATACTTTGCCGCAGATGCATCCCATGAGAAGTCTACTGCCATTACCTGCTTCATAAGGCTCTTCCATGCCTTTTTATCCGCATACAGTTCAATAGCTTCTCTGATGACAGCCATCATATCGTGTGCATTATAGTTGGTAAATGAGAAGCCGTTACCGCTTCCGTCATATTTATTATAAGCCTTTATCGTATCATAAAGACCGCCTGTTTCTCTTACTATCGGTACTGTACCGTATCTTGAAGAGATCATCTGAGCAAGACCGCAGGGCTCGCTCTTTGAAGGCATAAGGAACATATCGGAGCCTGCATATATAAGCTTGGAAAGGTCCTTATTAAATTCTATCATAGCACAGAACTTACCCGGATATCTTTCGCCGAGACTTCTGAAATAGCCTTCAAATGAGGCTTCACCCGTTCCGAGAAGCACAAACTGTGCTTTATCATTTTCAAGCATTTCCTCGATAACACGGCAAACAAGGTCAAAGCCTTTATGTGCTGCAAGACGAGATACCATACCAATAACGGGTATATCCTTATCAACCTCAAGACCGCACTTTTCCTGAAGAACGATCTTATTCTTCGCTTTTCCGGAAAGACTCTTTGCAGAGAAATGGTATCTTATAGCAGGGTCTGTTTCGCTGTTATAGTAGTTTATATCTATACCGTTTACTATACCGCAAAGCTTATCCTTACAGCTTTCAAGAATATGTGAAAGTCCGTGTGAGTAATAAGGCGTAAGAATTTCCTGTGCATATTTTTCGCTTACGGTGCTTACTTTGTCGGTTACTGTGATAGCACCCTTTGAAAGATTTATGGCTCCGTTGTATTCTACTGTACTGCGATCCCATTCGGAAAGCTCAAATACGTCCGCAAGAATAGAGAAATCGTATATTCCCTGATACTCGATATTGTGTATGGTATAAAGTGTTTTAATATTGTCATATCCGGGGATAAACGCATATTTTCTCTTGAGGTAGATCACTGCGGTTGCACTCTGCCAGTCGTTTGCGTGCATAACGTCAGGGAAGAAATTAACACACGCCATCATTTCCATTACCGCCTTGCCGAAGAATGCAAATCTTTCTCCGTCATCAAAGCTGCCGTAAAAAGAGGAACGCTTGAAGTAAAATTCATTGTCAAGAAAATAGAACTTGACACCGTCCTTTTCCGTACTCCAAATACCGACGTACTGTCTTCTCCAGGACAGAGTTACGTATGTTTCCGCTTCAAGTGTCAGCACGTCCCAATATTTTTCCTTTACAACAGGATACATGGGAATTACAACCCTCACATCGCTTCCCTCTCCGAGCTGTTTTTTTACAGCTGCGGGAAGCGAGCCGATAACGTCGCCGAGACCGCCTGTTGAGGCAAAAGGCAAGGCTTCAGATGAAACATAAAGTATTTTCATGTTATTCACTCTTTCTTTTCTGAACAAAGCTTGCTCAGATCATTTTTCTCTTTGAGATATAATAAGGCTGACTATCAACGCCCGAAAGCATTACACCGTCACGGATAACTACGTTCTTATCGCTGACAACGCAGTTAAGGAGTGTGTTTTCTCCTACTACGGTATCCTGCATAAGTATGCAGTTTTTAACTGTAGTTCCCCGTCCTACCTTTACTCCTCTGAACAGAATGGAGTTTTCAACAGTTCCTTCGATAACGCAGCCGTCTGCAATCATGGAATTTTTAACCTTGGAGTCCTCGCTGTAATACGTGGGAGCAGAATTTCTTACCTTTGTAAGAACAGGTCTGTTCTTTACGCCGAACAGAGCGTTTCTCGCTTCGTCATCATTGATAAGATCCATGCTGTACTTGAAGTAATCTTCCATGGAAGCTATTGTTGCAAAATAACCGTCGTATCTGTATACCTTAAAGTTATATCTGCCGATATTCTTTGCGATAACGTCTTTTGTAAGGCTTGTATAGTTACGTGCAATAGAATCAAGAATGATCTTTTCAAGGAAATCAGTTCTCATTACAAGCAGGTTGAGACATACTTCAGCTTCGCCTTCAAAGTTGTTGGGATACGTAAGTATATCTGTCACGTTGCAGTTTTCGTCTGAAGAAAGAATTACGTTACTCTTTGCTGTTTCAGCTGTAAGAGTCATCTTCTTAACAGCAAGTGTAATATCTGCTTTTTCAGCCGCATGATATTCAATAATATCGGTAAGGTCAATGTTGCAGATAACGTCGCAGTCAGACAGAACGACGTATTCATCCTTGATTTTGGAAATAGAATAGTTTACGCTCTTGAGAGCTTCGAGACGGGAGACAGTCTTGGGTGCTCCGTAATAAGCGAATGTGGAAACGTTGGGAGGAAGCATTTTGATACCGCCGGAACGTCTCGCAAGATCCCAGTCCTTACCGGAGCCGATATGGTCCATAAGGGACAGGTAATTGTTGTTAGTAATAACGCTGATATTATATATGTTGGAGTTCACCATGTTTGAGAGCGTGAAGTCAATAAATCTGTATCTGCAACCGAAGGGTACGGAAGCAATAGTTCTTGCTCTTGTAAGCTCTCTTATATTATCGTCATGGACATTTGAAAAAATAATTCCTGCTGCTGACATCTGAGAACCTCCTTACTTATTTTCAAAAAAATCTTTATCTGCCATAGCACCTGAGGGAACCTGTGTTCCGTCTGCTACGGAAAGACCGCCTGCAACTACGGCTACCTCTGCATCTTCGCCTTTTTCTTTACCGACGACACAGCCGTTTCCGATAACGGTGTCGCTGTCAATAATTGTGTAGTTGATAACGCTGTTTTCTCCGATAACTACGTCGCTCATAATTACGGAATCCTTGACACACGCACCCTTTTTAACCTTAACGCCGCT
Source organism: Eubacteriales bacterium (assembly GCA_045535205.1). Lineage (GTDB taxonomy): Bacteria > Bacillota > Clostridia > Oscillospirales > CAG-272 > RUG14199. The sequence goes on along the minus strand of JAZSLF010000146.1, from coordinate 4,303 downwards.
TGAAAGCACACAGTTTACAACAACGCCTTCAATTTCGCAGCCTTCGGTTACGAGAGAGTTTTCAACTCTGCCGCACTCACCCATTCTGTGAGGAGGTCTTGCTTCGTTTCTGGAGAAAATTCTGAAATCACGGTCACGAAGATCAAATACGGGACGGCTTCCGAGAAGATCCATATTCGCTTCCCAAAGACTCTGGATAGTTCCTACGTCCTTCCAATAGCCTTCAAAAGGATATGCATAAAGCTTGAGTCCGTCATTCAGCATTGCGGGAATAACGTCCTTGCCGAAGTCGTTTGAGGAGCCTTCCTTGTTTTCATCCATGATAAGATACTTTTCAAGAACATCCTTTGAGAATATATAAATACCCATAGACGCCTTTGTACTCTTGGGCTGCTTGGGCTTTTCTTCAAACTCAATGATCTTGAGATCGTCATCGGTGTTCATGATACCGAAGCGGCTCGCTTCTTCAAGAGGTACCTCAAGAACGGCAATAGTTGCATCTGCACCTGTTTCCTTGTGAGCCTTCAGCATCTTGCTGTAGTCCATTTTATAAATATGGTCGCCGGAAAGAACAAGCACGTAATCGGGATCGTATCTGTTGATAAAATCCAAATTCTGATAAATGGCATTTGCTGTACCCTTATACCAGTCAGCTCCCGTTTTGCCCTGATAGGGAGGGAGAAGCGTTACGCCGCTCTGGGCACGGTCGAGGTCCCAAGGACCGCCTTTGCCGATATACTCATTGAGAAGCAACGGCTGATACTGTGTAAGAACACCCACCGTATAAATTCCCGAATTTACGCAGTTTGACATGGGAAAGTCAATGATACGGTACTTTCCGCCAAACGCCACCGCAGGTTTTGCGGTCTTTTCGGTAAGAGCATAAAGTCTGCTTCCCTGTCCGCCTGCAAGAAGCATAGCGACACATTCTGTTTTTCTGTACATAACTTATATTCCTCTCTTTCGCTGTTTTTTCTTAATGAATTACAGACGATTGCAGTCAATTAATAATTACATTACGAATATATTATAATACCATTGTTTGTCGTAATCAATAGAAACTAACAAAAAATATTAATTATTGTTAAAAAATTTACTTTTATTTTCCAAATGGACCAATGAAAAATGCACGCAAACCCTCAGAACTATTATTCCGATGGCTTACGTGCGTAAAATACATAATTTTAATAATATCTGATACTTGCAACAACCTTACCGAGAACGGAAAGGCTATCTACTATAATAGGCTTCATCGTTGAGTTTTCAGGCTGAAGACGGAAATGACCGTTTTCTTTGTAGAAGGTCTTTACAGTAGCTTCGTCGTCGATGAGTGCAACAATAATATCACCGTTTTCAGCAACGGACTGGTGTCGAACGATAACAATATCCCCGTCGAGAATACCGGCTTCGACCATACTCGTTCCCGTCACACGAAGGGCAAACAGTTCTTCCTTTTTATAATTACTTTCCGTAAAATCAACGTATCCGTCAAAATTCTCAACTGCAAGAATGGGCATACCTGCAGTTACCCTGCCGACAATGGGGATCTGAGCAGTTGCAGGACGTGACGTCTCAGCATCAAGTCTGAGAGTTCTGCTCTTTCCGTTTTCCTTCTGAATATAGCCCTTGTCCTCAAGCTTTCCGAGATAGGAATGAACAGTAGCCGTACTTTTAATTCCGAGCGCTGTCTTTATATCACGTACCGTCGGAGAATAACCGTCATTTCTTATTCTGTCCGTTATAAATTCAAGCATCTTTTTTTCTGTATCTGTCAAGGGTTTCATATATACACCTCTCTTTACCGCTTTAATTACACATTCATTATACTATATGTCGAGACGAAATGCAAACAAATGTTCATTTGTTAACATTTTTTTTACAAATACACCGTTGTTTAGCCAATTGCTTTTGCGAATAAATCCATAAAACATAATTAATTAAGTACAGTTTCATTTTACCAAACTTATAAACGTCTTAATTATTTGCACAAAAAATATTACGGCATATATTGAAAAATAGCAATTTTGTCAGAATTTTATCAGATTGAAATAAATCACTTGAAAATGCTATAAAAATGTGGTATGATGTATACTGTCCAAATATAGTATATACTAAGAAGTATGGAGATGAAAAACATGACAAACAACAAACACGTCCTTAATTGGATCGAAGAAATGGCGGCTATTACAAAGCCCGACAAGATCGTATGGATCGACGGTTCCGAAGAACAGGCAGAAGCTCTCCGTGCAGAAGCTTGCTCAACAGGCGAACTGACAAAGCTCAACCAGGAGCTCCTTCCCAACTGCTATCTCCACCGCACCGCTGTCAATGACGTTGCACGTGTAGAAGGCAGAACATACATCTGCACACCCACAAAGGAAGAAGCAGGTAACATCAATAACTGGATGGATCCCGAAGAAATGTACGCAAAGCTCTACAAGCTCTATACAGGTGCTATGCAGGGCAGAACAATGTATGTTATTCCCTACTCCATGGCCGTTGTAGGCTCCGACTTTGCTAAATACGGCATCGAGCTCACAGACTCCATCTACGTTGTACTCAATATGCTTATTATGACAAGAGTAGGCACAAACGTTCTTGAAGCTCTCGGTGACAGCCCCGACTACATCAAGGGTCTCCACGCTAAAGCTGATATAGATGAAGAAAACCGTTATATCGTTCACTTCCCTCAGGACAACACTATCATGTCCGTTAACTCCGGTTACGGCGGAAACGTTCTTCTCGGTAAGAAGTGCTTTGCTCTTCGTATTGCTTCCTATCTCGGACGTAAGGAAGGCTGGATGGCTGAACATATGCTCATTCTCGGTCTTGAAAATCCCGAAGGTGAGATCAAGTACATCTCCGCAGCATTCCCTTCCGCTTGCGGTAAGACAAACCTCGCAATGCTCATTCCCCCCGAAATCTTCAAAGCTAAGGGCTATAAGGTATGGTGCGTAGGTGACGACATTGCATGGCTCCGTGTTGGTTCCGACGGCAGACTTTGGGCTGTTAACCCCGAAAACGGTTTCTTCGGCGTTGCTCCCGGTACAAACGACAAGTCCAACCCCAACGCTCTTGCTACAACAATGCGTGACACTATCTTCACAAACGTTGTTCACGATCTTGATAACAACACAGTATGGTGGGAAGGTCTCAATGACAATCCTCCCGCAAACGCTATCGACTGGAGAGGAAATCCCTGGGACATCTCCAAGTACGACAAGGCTAACAAGGCAGCTACAGCAGGTGCACATCCCAACTCCCGTTTCACAGCTCTCGCTCAGAACTGTCCCTGCATCTCCTCTGAATTCAACAGCCTCGCAGGTGTGCCCATCTCCGCTATCGTATTCGGCGGCAGACGTGCAAAGACAGCTCCCCTGGTTTACCAGTCATTCAACTGGCAGCACGGTACATTCGTCGGCTCTATCATGGCTTCCGAAACAACCGCAGCTGCAGCAGGTGCTGTAGGCGTTGTAAGACGTGGCCCCATGGCTATGCGTCCTTTCGTTGGTTACAACATGGGCGACTACTTCAAGCATTGGCTTGAAATGGGCAAGGTTATCCCCAACGCTCCCAAGATCTTCCACGTAAACTGGTTCAGAACAGATGATGAAGGCCACTTCATTTGGCCCGGCTTTGGTGACAACATGAGAGTCCTCAACTGGATCATCGACCGTTGCGAAGGCAAGGCTGAAGCTGTTGAAACAGCTATCGGTTACGTTCCCAAGGCTGAAGACATCAACATCGAAGGTCTCGATATTTCCATCGATACAGTCCGTGACCTCCTTACAGTTGACGTTGACTCCTGGAAGGAAGACGTTGAAAACATTAAGGAATTCTACGCTCTTATCGGCGAACACGTTCCCGCAGAGCTCCACGAAGAACTGGCTGCTCTTGAAGCAAGACTTAATAAATAATAACAATAGACCCCAAAGACTGACAAAAGAACTTAATTGACGAGGTATTGTACAGACCTTGATCTCCTCATCCGTCATCTGCGATGACACCTTCTCCGCCGGAGAAGGCTATTGAAAACTTCTCATAACAAGAGAACCCCAAGCATTCCTTACGGAATACTTGAGGACCCCTTGCCAAGAGAACCCCAAGCATTCCTTACGGAATACTTGAGGACCCCTTGCCAATAAAAGGGATTGTAAAGAACTCGTTAGTTCGTTTACAATCCCTCAGAGTGTAGACAAAGTCTACACTCTGACCCAGACTGAGAGAAACGAAGGTAGATTGAGAGCTTTTTTCCTCGTCGGCGTTAAGGGGTCCTCAAACAGACTTGTCTGTTTGGGGTTCA